>CAMBNY010000007.1 GCA_945869165.1 Comamonas sp. lk
CGTATGCCATGCACAGATTTCCCGAACTGCTGTTGAAGAATGATCGGCGGAATTGCTAAATCGATGTCCGAAATAGCAGCGCGACCAAGTTCAGTCTGGCCTGTCGCACCGACTCCCATGCGTTCAAAGGTTTCTTGAAGGCTAAGCAAGCAGCACCCATAAAAATCGAGATCGATATCGCGCTTGGCACGAGCAATCGTTACATGGGTATCCACGGTGTAATTCTCCAGGTTCTCATAGACCTGCGCCACCCGACCCAGCGTACCGACACCCGTGGAATTAACTAGCACGTCACCGAAACAAACCCGCTTTTCATTTGAAACAGCCTTCGACTGCTTACGTGCCGGTTCCAAGTTAAGGCGGTGATCACGGACACACTTTTGGTTGATCACGACATAGTTGCCCTCGTCGTCATAGGTTGGCGTTATTCCTCGGTTGATGTACGACGAAATATCACCCAGCTTCTTAACCTCCCACCCCTGCGGAATCTCCCCCAAAGCCGAAGCCAAACGCGGATGGTTTTCATGGCCGGGGAAGCGGAAGTGGACGAACCACTCGCGGTAAAGGCCACGGGCCATAGCCTCCAAAATCTTGATGCGGCGCTGGCTGTTTTCGATCAGTTCGTCGTAGGTGGAGAGGATGCCAGCGATACGTCGTTGTGTCGGCAAAGGTGGAACTCGCACTTCCACCTGTTTCAGAACTGTTTGCGTTACAAGCGGTTGTGCTGCCCCGCCTGCATATCGACTGAGCTTTGCATCAGAGAGCATGTAAAAAAGAAACTTTGTATCAAACTGCCGATTGGCAGGGTAAGCGACCAGCGTGTTATCCGAGGCCCAAAACTTACTCGGGCAATAAACTACCGCGCCGCAATATGCACCAACGCGACCAATGATGATCCCGTTCTCATGTCGAAACTCGTCGCATCCGCCAATGATTCCATTTGATCCGAATACGAGGTAGCGACCAACTCCCCCTGGTTTGATTGACTTTCCATTGCCGAATCTGACAACATCACCCAGTAACATTTTTTGCGCGCTGGGCATGATCATGCCCCAAGAATTCCGGCAACATTCGCACTAATGGCCTGCTCCAATTCCCTCGCCTGCACATTCAGCACTTCCAACTCTTCATTCAGGGCCACCAGCTGCTCATTGAAATCTTCATCGCTCACATCTTCACCTGCCACCACACCCACATAACGCCCAGGGTTCAATGACCAACCCTGCGCTTCAATCTCTTGCAGGCTGGCTGCTTTGCACAAACCTGCCACGTCGCCATATGCGGGCTTGTTACCAAACACTTCTTTGATTTTGGCCAATGCCTCAGTTCCACCAAAGGTCGTATCCAAGGCCTCGCCTCTATATAGGCGCACCAAGTTGGCAATGAAGCCCACTTGATCATCTGTCCAATTGCGGTGGGCGCGGTCCACTTGTCGGTAGATGTGGCGGGCATCGATGAACAGCACCGTGTTGGCGCGTGGGGCCTTGGCTTTGCCCCGGTCCAGAAACCACAGCGTCACAGGCAAGGTGACGGTGTAAAACATATTGGGGCCCACGGCCACCATCACGTCCACGGCCTTGGCCTCAATCAATTGCTGGCGCAGGGTCTGCTCGGAGCTGCGGGCATCAGACGCTGAATTGGCCATGACAAAACCCGCGCGGCCTTTGGCGTTCAGCGACGAGTAAAAAAGCTGAATCCACAGGTAGTTGGCGTTGTCGGTGCGTGGCATGCCAAACGGGAAGCGCCTGCCAGCGCCCACCATGTCGGTCAGGCGCTCTTTGTCCACCGCGTTCACGTTGAACGGCGGGTTGGCCAGCACAAAGTCAAACTGACCGGTGGCGTTGTGCGGGTCGTCGTAATAGCTGTTGACGTTGCCGCCGTGGCGAATTTGCCCTTCCAAACCGTGCACCGCCAAGTTCAGGCGACACAGGCGGCCGGTTTCGTCGGTCTTTTCCACGCCGCAGATGGCCAGCTCGGCAGCAGGGTTCTTTTGGTGTTCGGCCACAAAGCGGGCCGATTGCACAAACATGCCGCCCGAGCCGCAGGCAGGGTCCAAGATGCGGCCATGGAAAGGTTCGATAACTTCGGTCAGCAAGCGCACGATGCTCGATGGCGTGTAAAACTCGCCGCCGCCCTGGCCCTCGGTCATGGCGAATTCGCCCAAAAAGTATTCGTAAATGCGCCCGAAAGCGTCGTAGTCCAAGGTGGCGGGAATCTCGGACACTTTCTTCAGCAGCTCTTTGAGCAAGGTGCTGGTGAAGAGGTTAAAGGTCTTGGGCAACACACCGGCCAGCGTGGGGTTGTGTTGCTCAATCTCTCGCATGGCAGCGTTGACCTTGGCACCAATGTTGGCAGACTCGGGCAGGGTCAGCAGGTAGTCAAAGCGAGCCTCGGGGCTGAGGTAGAGCACGCTTTCCGCTTGGTAGGCGGTGGGGTCGTCCACACGGCTGCCACGGCGGGCAGAGCTGCCAGCGGCTTCCAACTTGGCACGCAAGGCCGCAAAACGCACCTCGGCAAAACGCAAAAAGATCAGGCCCAGGATGGGGCCGGAGTATTGCTGGGCTTTGAGGTCTGAATTGGCGCGGAGCTGGTCGGCGGCATCCCACAGGCGCTTTTCAAGCGTGGTGGTGGCGGAGTCTTTTTCGGAGGGGGCGATCCATTGCATGGGTTGGTGTTGCTGAGGCGTCAGCTATTGGGTTGTTTGTCATTATGGGTTATTTACATTGAGACACATTGCCCATCAGCCCTCGCATATTTACCCGCCGCCAACCCCATTCAGGCCTCGGCTTTACCCTCGCCCAGCAGCTTATGCAAAACCACCCCCCCAAGCGCACCAACCAACTGCGCCAGCATAAAACCTGGCGCATCGTGCGGTGCAATCCCGGCAAAGCTGTCGCTCATCATGCGTCCGAACACGGCGGCCGGATTGGCAAACGAGGTGCTGGCGGTAAACCAATAGGCCGCGCCAATATAGCAAGCCACCAGGGCCGGCGTTTTGCCCACGGGCGCACGCAAGATCACCAACAGCAAGCCGCCGGTGGCCACCGCCTCGGCCAGCCATTGCGCAGGCCCGGTGCGCACTTTGGCGGACCATTGCAGTATGGGCAGTTCAAACATGGCATGCGCCAGCCAGGCGCCCAAAGCGGCGCCCAGCAACTGGGCCAGCACGTAGCCCACTAAGCGCTGGCGCGGCAGCGCTTTGCGCCAGGCCATGACCAAAGACACGGCAGGGTTGAAATGCGCGCCACTGACCGGGCCCAAGGTTTCAATCAGCACCCACAAGGCAAACACGGTGGCAAAGGTGTTGGCTAACAAAGCCACTGCCACATTGCCGCCCGCCAAGCGCTCGGCCATGATGCCCGAGCCGATAACAGCGCACAACAGCGCGCAAGTGCCCAAGCACTCGGCCAGGTAGTGGGCGTGGCGCTTCATGGCTGCGCCAGGCGCCGCGCCTCGTTCTCAATCGACATCTTGCTCAGGCTGGCGAAAGGCAAATTGACTAATAGCTCCAGGCGGCGACGGATTTGGTACAGGGTTTGGGTGAATGCGGCACGCTTTTCATCGTCGTTGCCATCGCCTGCGGATGGGTCGGCATAGCCCCAATGCGCGGTAGCGGGTTGGCCCGGCCAATAGGGGCAGACTTCCCCGGCGGCGTTGTCGCACACGGTAATCACCAGGTCCATGTGCGGCGCATCGGGCGCGGCAAACACATCCCAGCTTTTGCTATGCAAGCCCTCTGTGGCAATGCCGGCACTGCGTAAAGTCTCTATGGCCAGCGGATGGGGCTGCTGTTGCGCGCGCGGACTGCTACCGGCGGAATAGGCCACGAAACGGCCTCGCCCCATGTGGTTCAGCAAGGCCTCGGCCAAGATGCTGCGCGCCGAGTTGTGGGTACATAAAAACAGAACATTCAGGGCTTTGGTATCGGACATGGTGGAGAGCCTTCAAGGGGTGGGACAAAGCGCATTTGCGCGGGAGGAATCAACTTCGCAAACGCCGCCCTGGCAGCAGTTGTCGCTCAGGTAGGACAGCACTTGCTGCATACGGTCGTAGTGCGCCCGGTAAATCAGGTTGCGCCCGGAGCGCTCCTGCGACACCAGGTCGGCATGCATCAGTTCTTTGAGGTGAAAAGACAAGGTGTTGCCTGCCACCTCCAGGTGCGCGGACAGATCGCCCGGCGTTAAACCGGCGGGGCCAGCTTGCACCAGCGCACGAAAAATATCCAGGCGCGAGGCCTGGGCTAAAGCGGCTAATGCACGGACTACATCGTTTGATTCCATAATTCGATGATAGTTGAAATATATGACTGCAGCGTGACAGCTTTGGGGGCGCATGCCGCTCTGCGCTTGGCTAAGGCGGTGACACGCGAGCGCAGTGCGGCTATATTGCAAGCGACTGCATGCACCGCCCTACTTTTTGCTCGGAACCCTATGTCCTACGCCCACATCCTGCTCGACCAGCAAACCCCAATTGCCACCCTCACGCTCAACCGCCCCGATAAGCGCAATGCCTTGTCGGCGGACATGATGCGCGAAATCACGCACGCAATGCGTGCGGTGGGCGAGAGCGATGCGCGCGGCCTCATCTTGTCGGCTAATGGCCCGGTATTTTCGGCAGGCCATAGTTTTGCCGATATGGCGGGGCAGGACCTGGACCATTTGCGCGCCTTGTTCGATTTGTGCACCACCATGATGAACACGGTGCAATCGCTCCCGCAACCCGTGATCGCTAAAGTGCATGCGCTGGCCACCGCAGCGGGCTGCCAATTGGTGGCTACTTGCGACCTAGCGCTGGCGGCGGACACGGCAGGGTTTGCGATTCCTGGTGGCAAGGCCAGCTTGTTTTGCCACACGCCCTTGGTCGCCGTGGCGCGCAATATAGGCCGCAAGCGGGCGATGGAAATGGCGCTTACGGGGGACGCCATCGACGCCGCTACTGCCGCCGATTGGGGCCTGATTAACCGCGCGGTGCCTGCCGCGCAACTAGACGCGGCCACACTGGATTTAATCGGCCGCGCCAGCCGGGGCTGCCCGGTCTCCAAAGGAATGGGAAAGCAGGGCTACTACCAGCAAATCGACCTGCCCCAGCCTGAGGCCTACGTGGTGTCCGGCGAACGCATGGCCCAAGGGGCTGCGCGTGACATAGCGCAAGAAAGCTTTAGTGCGTTTTTGAATAAAAGCAAGGCTTAAGAAAACGCCGCTTAAACACGTTAGTACGAGGCCATAGGCCACGGCAATCCTTGACTTTTCGCAAACATGAATCGCCAAGTCGCTGCTCTCCTTGCGATGACGTATTTATGCAGACCTTCGTTATCAAGCCTGAGCCACCCAATCCAGCAGTTTAAGCCGCTGCACTTTGCCCGAGGGGCCGCGCGGCAGGTCCTGCACAAAGTGAAATACCTTGGGTGTTTTATAGCGCCCCAGATGCTCATGGCAAAACGCGCGTAGAGCCACTGCATCGGCAGCGCAGTCTTCGCGCAGCACGATACACACCATGATCTCTTGGCCGTAATGCGCATCGGGCATGCCAGTGGCGGCAGCGTCCAGCACGCTGGGGTGGCGCAGCAGCACTTCATCAATCTCGCGCGGTGCGATGTTCTCGCCGCCTTTTATGATCAGCTCTTTGATGCGCCCGGTGACAAAGAAAAAACCATCGGTATCACGGTGGCCCAGGTCGCCGGTGCGCAGCCAACCGTTGGGCGTAAAACTGGCGCGGGTGGCCTCGGGATTTTTGTAATAGCCCTGCATCACCTGCGGGCCACGGATGGCTATTTCGCCAGTCGTGCCATCGGGCACGGGGTGCAATTGGGCATCGATCACACAGGCCTCGCAGCCCGAGGCTTGGCCCACCGAACCGAGCTTGCGCAAGGTGGGCTCGTAAGGATTGGAAAACGAGGGCGCCACCGTCTCGGTCAAGCCCATGGTTTCGATCACGCCGATGCCAAAGCGCTGTTCAAAGGCCTGCAAATGCGCCGGTGGCAAGGCCGCAGAAGCGCTACGACAAAAGCGGATATGGCCCAAGCTTTCGCCCTTGGGCGCAGTGCCTTCGAGCAAATAAGAAATCATGGTGGGCACCACGTTAATCCAGGTGCATTGCGCTTGCAGCGCCTGCTGCCAAAAACGCGCTGCCGAAAACTTCGGCGGCATGGCCAGACTGCCACCATGGGCCAAAGGTGCCAACATGGTGACTGCAAATGCATTGATGTGGTAGAGCGGCAGCACTGCCAGCACGCGGTCCCGCGCACCGAGGCGGTGTTCGGCACTGATAGCCATGGCATTGGCCGCCAGATTGGACTGGGTAAGCACCACGCCTTTGGGCACGCCGGTGGTGCCCGAGGTGTACATCAGCAAAGCCATGGCCTCGGCTTGGGGTTCAGGCATGGGCGTAGGTTGTAATGAACCGAGAAGGCTGTCATCGGCATCCATATCCGGGCTGCACACCAGCAAGCCCACCGGCCGCGTCAAGGTGGCCAACACGGCTTGCACGCGCTCGGCCCAATCCGAGCTGGCGATGACCAGCTTGCAATCGCCGTGCTCCAGCACATAGCGCATTTGCTCCGGGCTGGAGAGTAGATTGACCGGGTTCACGCACCAGCCACCATGCATGGCGCCTAGCAGCAATCGCAAGGTGTTCAGGCCATTGGGCATGACCAGCGACACCGTGTCGCCCGGCTGCAAACCCTGGCCTTTAAATAGCGTAGCGACCTGCCCGCAATAATGCGAAAGCGCGGCGAAGCTTATGCTTACCGGGTTAGGCGCAGCGCTCTCGCCTGCATCACCCTCGGTGCGTAAGTTCGCAGGGCCCATGCTGGCTGAGGCATGTGCGGTGCCCTCGCACCCCTGGGGTGGCTTTAGAAACGCCGCGTCAGTAACACTGCTTGGGCTCTGCGCGTTTGCGTCACCGGCATCGAGCGCCAGCGCATACAGGGCCTCTGGCCGCGCCGTGGTTTGAACCTCTAGCAGTGCCCGCACCGTGCGCGGCAGCAAATCCTCGCTCATGCGCGCCCGTATTTGGCGAAATAGTCCGCCAGCAATTGGTCCTCAGACGGCACGTGCTCGGGTATGGGGCGCGAGATGCGGGTGATGTTCAGGTAATGGCGGTAATTCATGTTCTCGGAAAAATTATTTTTACCCCAGGTGCCGCAACCCATGGACAAACTAAAGGGTAAGCCGTTGTCAAAGCTGCCGCCGGTGGCGATGCAATGCGCCTGGTCCACGATCACGCGCGAGACCGGCAGCCGCAAGCCCAGCGCCAGCGCATGCTCAGGCCGCGCACTGTGCAAACCCACCGAATGGCCAGCGCCTTGGAATGCGTAAATACGCTCCACCATGGCCATGGCAGATTCAAAATCCGGCACACGATAGACCGTCAATACCGGGCAGAGTTTTTCGCCCGAAAACGGATAGTCCTCGCCGGCTCCCGTCTCTTCCACCAGCAACACGCGCGGCTGCAAAGCAGCCACCTCCAATAAACCCGCACGCTGCGCCACCACCGTCGCGCTTTGGCCGATCACAGCGCTAGAGAGCTTGCCATCGGGCCACATCAGCGCTTGCAAGCGCGCTTTTTGCGCGGCATCGAGCAGCACCGCACCACCGGCTTGCAAGGCCTGCAGCAAAGCGGGCGCAGCTGCGTCGAGCACGACCAGGCTGTTTTCAGACGAGCAACTGGTGGCGTTGTCAAAGGTCTTGGAGCGCAAGATGCGCTCGGCGGCCAAGGCCATGTCGGCGCTCTCATCGACGATACCCGCCACATTGCCCGCACCCACACCAAAGGCAGGTGTGCCGCTGGCGTAGGCGGCGCGTACATTGGCTTGGGAGCCGGTAGCGACCACCAAATCGCAAGCCGCCATCAGCGCATAGGTGGCGGCCTTGCTAATCGGCGCGGGCAGCACTTGCACCAAATCGCGCGGTGCGCCGATGCGGTCTAGCGCCGTGTGGATGTACTCCAACAAACGCGTACTGGTGGCCCAGCCTTTGGGCGAAGGCGCGACAATGACGGCGTTACGGCCTTTAAGCGCGTTGATGATTTTGTTGGCTGGCGTAGCCGCCGGATTGGTCGAAGGCGTGATGGCGCAGACCACGCCTACCGGACGGGCGATTTCGGTGATGCCGGTCAGAGCATTTTCGGAAATCACACCCACAGATTTGGCACCTTGCAAATCGCGCAGCAAGCCCAGGGTTTTGCGGTAGTTCTTACGCAGCTTGTCGGGCACGTTGCCGATACCGGTGTCTAGCACCGCCAGCTCGGCCAGGGCCTGGTTGCGGCCCGGCTCCAAAATTGCCCAGGCCGCTGCGGCCACCAGTTCATCCACCCGCGCTTGGTCGAACTGTTCTGCAATGCGCTGCGCGGCACGGGCACGTTGCAGCAAGCCCTGCACGATGGCCTGCGCTTCTTGCTCGGCAAGACTCAAGGGCGCAGGCGTTCTATTTACGGCCATGCTCAATCGGCCTTGATGTTGGCATCTTTCGCCAGTTTGATCCATTTGGGTACTTCGGCTGCAATGGTTTTGGCCAGTGCTTCGGGCGTACCGCCCACCGCATCGGCGCCTTGCTCCAGCAACTGGGCGCGGATGGCCGGCTCGGCCAGCACGGTGTTCAGCGCTTTGTTGAGTTTGTCGATGATGGCGCGCGGCGTTTTGGCCGGTACCAGCATGGCGTACCAGGAGTCCACTTCAAAGTCGGGCACACCGGCCTCTTGCATCGTAGGAACATCCGGGAAAGCCGGGCTGCGCTTGACAGTAGAGACGGCTAAAGCGCGCAACTTGCCCGCTTTGACCTGCGCCGCTGCCGCAGGAATAGACACCCAGAGCAAGGGCACCTGACCGCCGATCACATCGGTCACTGCCGGGCCGCCGCCCCGGTAAGGAATGTGCGCCATTGGGGCCCCTGTTCGCAAGACCATTAACTCGCCCGCCAAATGGCCGGGCGAACCATTGCCCACCGAGGCGAAAGAAAACTTGTCCGGTGCGGCCTTGGCCTGCGCCACCACATCGGCCACGCTGCGCACCGGCACCGCCATATTGGCCGCCAGCAATTGCGGCAGGGAAGCGACCAGACCTACCGGCTCAAAATCTTTGATGGTGTCAAAGGGCAGTTTGGGGAAGATGGCCGGGTTGATGGTGTGCGAACTCAGAGTAAACAACACGGTATAGCCATCGGGCGCGGACTTGGCGACGATATCGGTGCCCAGCGAACCCCCGGCGCCGCCTTTGTTGTCGATCACGATGGGCTGGCCCAAGGCTGCCTGCAGGCGCTGCTGCACGATACGCGCCACCACGTCGGTACCGCCGCCGGGCGGATAAGGCACCACGAACTTGATGGGTTTTTCGGGGTAAGCGGCTTGGGCCTGGGCGGCCAGCGGCGCGCCACATGCCAAGACGAAAGCCAAGGCAAGCGCCCACACAGAGCGTGGCTTGAACGAAAGACGGGAAATGGTGCGCATGGTGTGTCTCCTTCTTGGTTGTGCTTGGGATCGCTGCCCAGTGCAGATTGTGCACCGGGCCCATGGGCTGGACCGGTTGGGCTGGGTAAAACCCGACAGCCACGATTGCACGGCCTATGGCACGGCGCTTGCGTACACAGTCACCAAGCCGCACAAAATCGCCCGCGCAGCCTGTGAACGTCGCGGTTTTGACAGTGTGTCCCCTTTTTTGCCAGGAAACCGCCATGACCGCCCGATTGCTCACCACCATCTTCACTTTATCAAGTGCCATCGGCCGCTGGACCTGGGCGATCGCGCTGGCCCTGGGCCTGTCGGTCACTGGCATGCCCGGCGGCGCGTGGGCGGCCAGCACGACTGACCTGAACCTCTCTAGCCTCAAGGCCAGCCACAGCTACACGCCCAGCCTGGGCGAGAGCCTGGAGCGCATCGTCACCAAGACCATGCCCAACAGCCCGCTGCGCGCCGATATTTTGGCCCACGCCTATGTCGCCCTGAACCCGCAAGCCTTCAGCAAGGCTGCACCGCTACGCACCCTGGGCACCGCCACGCTGCGAGTACCCAACCACAACCAGCTCATGCACATCGCACTTGCAAGCGGCATCGAAACGCAGCAGGCATTAGCGCCCAAAGCGGCCCCCGCGCCAGCCCCCGAGCGGCGGGAAAATTGGGTGCGCTACGCCGGCGGCCCCGTCAAAACCCCGGCCAAGGCCGACGCCGCCAGCGACGAGCGCCTCCACTGGGTCCGTTACCTGGGCGGCACACTGGCGCGCGCCTTTAGCGACAGCCCGGCCCGCGCCGAAACCCAAAACTGGGTGCAATACCCAGCAGTAGCACGTGCTGAGACCCAGACCTGGGTGCAATACCCAGCAGTAGCGCGGGTCGCACCTGCGCCTGCCGCCCCGCCCGAAGCCAGCATAGACACCAGCAAATGGGTGCGCTATGTGTCCAATCGACTCTACCCGCAGCAGCAATTCGCGCAATTGTTCGACTAATGCTGCAGCCGCTACACGCGACGCTGAGCGCAGCGCAGCCCCATCGTAGCTAGCCGCTAGCCCAAAAGCCTGAAATCCTCGTCCATTGCCATGGCTTGGCGGCGTGGCGATGAATCCGCACTTCATTCACACAGAAAACCGCATCGATTCGCTGCGCTCGTAGCGACGCTAGGGGGTTTCCAAGTGCTGAAATCGATTATTTACTGCATATTTGTTAACTATTACCTAAAAAACTAATTAATTTGTGCATAATAAAAGGGATTGAAACACCTCCCGCACAAATTTCTGCTGCTGAACCCAACGCGCGTGGCCAGCGCAGTCAGCTTGATGCGGCGCATTAATTAGCACGCATGCAACAACCTCATCGCCAGTCCGGAATGACACTCATAGAGCTCATGGTGGCCGTCGCCATTTTGGGTATCTTGTTGGCTATTGGGATTCCCAGCATGCGGGACATGAGCGAAACCGAAGCGTTACGCAGCCACACCAATACTTTTTTTAGCACCCTGCGCTACGCCCGCTCCGAAGCTATTCGCAACCGGGCGCAAGTGGTGATTTGCCCCAGCAACAACAGCGAGAGCGCCAGCCCCAGTTGCTCCAACGGTGATGCCGACCCGTGGGAACCTGGTTGGATTATTTTTGTCAACCGTGATGGAGACCCCGATTACAGCTTTGACATAGGGGCAGATACCT
Organism: Comamonas sp. lk; assembly: GCA_945869165.1. Classification (GTDB taxonomy): domain Bacteria; phylum Pseudomonadota; class Gammaproteobacteria; order Burkholderiales; family Burkholderiaceae_C; genus Allorhodoferax. The sequence goes on from CAMBNY010000007.1 coordinate 11,127, forward strand.
TGTTGCGTGTGCAAGGACCTATCACCACCAGTGGTGGCATTGCCAAACTATCCAGTCCCAATAAATTGGTGTACCGCAGCACGGGCCTATTAAAAATTGGCGGTAGCAGTTCGTTTACCTTCAATACAAAAAGTATGAACCTGGCGCAAAAAAAGCGTATTTGCATTGCACTGTCTGGGCGGGCACGCATCTCAGCGAGTCTGGATGCGTGCACTTAAGTGGCCTAAATACCTAATGTTCGACCACCGCGCAACGCCCGTGAAAACTTTTTCTCGGTTCACCCACAAGTACCAAACCGGCGCCTCGATGCTCGAAGTGCTGATCGCCATATTGATTATGTCATTTGGCATTTCCGGCGCCGCGCTATTGATGGCGGCCACGATGCAGTACAACAAAACTTCGCAATACCAAATGGTAGCTTTGCAAATCGCCACACAACTGGCTGAAACTATGCGCGCCAATACCGATGGTTTTATGGCAGATGCCTATGTCAAGACAAATACCTATTCTTCTAATCTGGCCCCCATACCGGTACCTAGCTGCGCGAATGCAGCAGCATGCAGTAGCACCGAAATCGGCAGTATTGATAAAGCACAAATTGCCAATACGCTACGCCTAGCACTTCCCGGGGGCGACTTCAATGTCCAGCGCAATGGCACACGGGCCGATATCTGGATTATGTGGGTGGAGCCAAGCACCACGGCGTCCATGGCATTGGGCAGCGCCAATTGCCGGGCTGCGGCCATCAGCGCAAATGGCGAGCGACCGCGGTGTTTGTATATAAGGGCTGCGCTATGAAAAGCCCCGCAAACCAATCCAGCGCACAAAGCGGCTTTAGCCTGGTGGAGTTGCTGATCGCCATGGCCATCGGCCTGGTGCTACTGGGCGCCATCCTATCCATTTACATAGGTACCACGGTGGCAGGGCGGCAAAGTGACACGGTGTCGCGCATGAGCGAAGATGCTTCCATTGCACTAGAAACCTTGGCAAGGCATATCCGCATGGCCGGGTATAGCCAACCGATGGTGACAGCGGGAGGCAATAGCGCCACGGTCAATGAACAAGAAGCGCAGACTGTGGACAGTAATTTCGCGGGCGGCGGACTAAAAGGATGTGATGGTGGCTTCAGTCGCACGACGGACCCTTGGGATGCTCTGACCTGTACCAATACAAGTACGCAACCGGACGACATTGCAGTACGGTATGAAGGCGATAGCTTTAATACCGAGGCGGCAGGCGGCAATAACGCATCCGACTGCCTAGGCCAGGGGGTCGGGACCAATACCAACTCTGCGGTTAAGAGCGGTGTGCAATTCACCTTGGTGGAGGCACGATTTTTTGTCAGCGGAAATAATGAACTGAGTTGCGCGGGTAATGGCCAGGCTAGTTTTATATCCCAGCCCTTAGTCGCTGGCGTCGAATTCATGCGTGTGCGCTATGGCATTGCGCGCGACAACACCGAAAGCCAGGTAACTTCATTCGCGACGGCGGCAGAAATCAATGCACTGGGCGGCAATGCAGATCAGAACTGGGGCCGGGTGGTGGCGGTGCGCATTTGCATCCAAATGGTCAGCGCCAGCCAAGACCAGGACAAGTCCGTTCCTTATTACAACTGTGATGGCACCCTCACTACGCCCACAGACAAATACTTGCACCGCGCCTACAGCACTACGGTGAGTGTGCGAAACCGCACTGGGATTGCCCAATGACAGCGCTGCCTGCCCCTATGCAAAGGCGAGAACCCCGTGCGCAAGGCGAGCGCGGAATCGTCCTCTTACTGGTGCTGATCATTTTGGTCGTTCTGTCAGGCGCGGCCATTTGGGCTGCCAAGGCGTCCATATCGGGAGAGCAGGTAGCCAACAATATTCGCACTAGCGCCAATGTCACCGAATTGGCCGAGTTGGCTTTGCGCTACTGCGAAGACGCCGTCATCCAGAACAAGGCGGCCGTGATCCGCCTGCCCATTCCAGTAGATGCCCCCAGCGATGCCTTGCCAAACGCCTGGCAAACCTTGACTAACTGGCCTACGAGTGCGGGCAAGACCAACCAAGTGCCTGAGGCGCAATTGCAAGACGCGTTGGGCTATAGCCCAGCCCAAGCGCCGGTTTGCATGATTGAAGTATTGCGGCTTGCGCCCATTGATATGCAACGTATGCAAGGTTTTTTAATCACCGCACGCGGATTTTCGCAAGACTATGTGGAGGCCGCCAACGGTGCCATTACCTCTGGCACTGATGCCTGGGTCCAATCCATGATTCGTTTTTAGGAGCCAGCCATGCACCAGCCCAATTACCTGACGCGCCTGGTGGCCTGCTGCGCGCTGTTAGCCGCAAATTTGCATGCCGAGCTTGCCACCTCGCCATTGACTACGCAAAGCTGGGTTGCACCTAATGTGATCGTGACGCTGGATGATTCACCCTCCATGAACGAGGAATGCATTCCCAGCGATCTGTGCATTGATGGAAACCTGAAAGTCGATTTTAAAGTCCTTGGTTTTAGCAGTGTCATGCGCTACCTTAAGTACGACAACCTCAACAACAGCGCAAATGCCAAGGCCATCGCAGGCATACCCTACGGGGATAACCCTGTGTTTGGCGGCGTTACCACGTACGACGGCAATTTGTTGGCAGCACAAATGCGATCGGCAAGCACCAACCCGACTTACTACAACCCGAGAAAGCTCTATGTCCCATGGCCAAGCCAGGGGGGCTTGAATTTTGCTAACGCCGATCCCAAAAAGGCCTATTACGATCCGAGTGACCCGCGCATCACGCATTCCGCGCAGGCCAACGCGGTATGGACTACGTCTTCAGACCTGCCCACCATTGACTTGACAGCAGAACTTACCATGCCGTTGAACATTTGCTCCACCGCATTACTGGCGCAGTGCAATTCTTCGACACCTACATTCAAGCCCGCCCAATACTTCAACAAGCTAGACAGTGGCGACGGTACGCAACTCTCGGACTTCACACAGGTTGTCATCTCCGCCAGCGGGAACCCGAATTTCAATAGGTCGCCGAATCGCACTGACTGCAGAGGCACTAATAAATGTACGCAAGCAGAAGAACTGCAAAATTTCGCTAATTGGTATAGCTATTACATGCCTGGTATGAGCGCTGGCGTATTGACCTACGACGCCAATAATTTGCTGGCCAGACAGATGCGTTCCGCTTCGAATAATTCGGCCTACTACAGCCCGCAACGGCGCTATATGCCTTGGCTTAGAGCAGACGGGACTTACTATCCACAAGCCAGCACACAGCAAGCGCGCTATGACCCCAACGATGATGCAAGTGAAACACTAGACCTTAGCGAGCAAATCACAGCTTCTACAAAATTTTGCACTGCCTTAGCCTGGTCAAAATGCCCACCAAAAACCGAAACTTTTTATCCTGCGCAGTACTATATAAAGCGCGATGGAACCGACGGAACCAGCACGGACCACTATACCCAGGTCATTATTAACACCGGCAGTAGTTTCACCAAATATGCCGCTCGCACCGATTGTGCGGCAGGCGTTTGCACGCGCGCTGAAGAGTTGCAAAATTTCGCCAATTGGTTTACTTACTACCGCACCAAATGGCTGACGGCCAAGGCCGTCATTTCGCAAACCTTCAAAGCGATCCCTGGAGAGGTTCGTTTAGGCTACGGCACGATCTCCAAGAACATAAACAACAACCTGATTGATGGGGAGTTAACAGGTGTTCTGGAGCGCGGCGTCCGCCCGTTCAATGACACGGGAGTGAATAACACGGCACGCAGCGACTTTTATAACTGGTTACTCAACCTCAATTTCACCACCAATGGTGCGGGCACGCCCTTACGCAGGGCCATGATTGAAGTGGGCAACTATTACATGCGTAATGACAATGCAGGGCCTTGGGCAGAGATGCCGGGTGGTAGCGACACCACTGCCCACAAGGTATGCCGACGCGCTTTGCACCTCTTGATCACCGATGGTGCCTGGACTGATGAAGATGCATCCAGATTAACTAACGTCAAGACTGGGCCAGGTAATCGCTCAGTTGCTACGGGCACGCTACTGGATGTGAACGTCGATGGGTCTGACCAGCCCCCTTTCAAGGACAATTATGCAAATACCTTGGCCGATGTGGCTATGTATTATTGGAAAACCAATTTAAGGTCCGACTTGACGGGAAGTGTCACCCCACCGCAGTCCGAAAAAGACCTGGGCCGCAATGCCACGTGGCCGCATATGGTGAACTACACCATCGGCTTCGGAGTGGACGGAACACTTCGCAATCCCCAGGATAGTGCGGCGTTGACAAATGGCACCGCATCATGGTCGCCTATTACAAGCGACGCCAGCAAGATCGATGATATGTGGCACGCCGCCTGGAACAGCGGTGGCAAGTCTTTTAACGCCATCGATCCCGGTTCTTTAAGCGTCTCCCTGGCTGAGGTGATCGAATCCATGAAAGAGCAAGTCGGGTCAGACGCTCCCTTGATTTTGCCCAGCCGCTTTGTCACTTCTAATTTTGTTTACATACCCTCGTATAAGAGCAAAACATGGTCAGGCGATTTGCTTGCCTACGCTTTTGATAGGAATACGGGTGACCGGCTCAAGGATAGCGATGGAAAATACGCTGATGCAAGCTGGTCAGCAGCAAGTCGCTTAAAACTAATGAGCGCAGAGAACCGCAATATTTTTACTTTTGACGGCAGTAACCGCTTTGAGTTTACCTACGCAAGCCTCAATGCACACGGTTTGGTTTCGCGCCTGACCGCTAACAGCGCGAAAGCCGAGGATTTGATCAATTACCTGCGTGGCGATAGCACATTTGAAGGCACAGAAGGTACAAGCTACCGCGCGCGTCCGGACGGTAAATTAGGCGATATTGTCAACTCGCCCCCCCTCTTGGTATCCGATGGGGAAGACGCTTCCTACGATTTCCTAAAGCCTCCCGCTTCAGGTGGTACCCGCGGCAGTTACCGGCAATTTCTGCTGGACAAGAAGAAGCGCAAAGGCCTGGTGTTTGTAGGTGCCAATGATGGGATGCTGCATGCCTTTGATGCAGTAAACGGTGATGAAAAATTTGCGTATATTCCTAAAACAGTGCTTGGCGATTTGTATCGACTAAGTGCCACCGGGTATGTGCACCGCTATTATGTAGACGGTCCCTTGGTGGAGGCCGATGTCTATGACACTCGCGTCACGCCAAGTGACAGCGATACCGCTTGGCGCAATATCGTCGTAGGCACTGGGGGGGCAGGGGCGCGCAATATTTTTGCCATCAATGTACCTGTTAGGTCCAACGGCAATAGCAACACCGCCTACCCACCTGTGGCCAATGATATTTGGTGGGAAGTAAATAACAACGATCCGGGATTTGCAGAATTGGGCCATGTGCTGCAAAAACCCGAAGTGGGCATGATGCGCGACGGCAGGTGGGTAGTGGTAGTGGGCAACGGCTATGACAACGGCAATGGAAAGGCCAAGCTGTTCATCATCAATGCCATTACCGGCGCTCTTATTAAAAGCCTTGGGGTAAACACCACAGGAATTAATGGCCTGGGCGGCGTACGCCTCGTGCTGGATTTAGAACGCCAAATCACGGCGGCCTATGCCGGAGACTTGCAGGGCAATCTTTGGAAATTTGATTTGTCGAGTGGAAACTCCAATGATTGGGGAGTAGGCTTTGGGGGCAAGCCTTTGTTTCAAGCCAAATACAACAATGTAACGACGCAGCCGATTACAGCAGCTCCCCTGTATCTTGCCCATCCGCAAGGTGGCAATCTGGTGGTGTTCGGTACAGGCAAATTGTTCGAAGTGGCGGACCAAAGTAACACCGAGAAGCAGACTTTGTATGCGGTTTGGGATAGGGTGTTGGCGGGCCAACCCTCAGGCATTCAAGCAGCCACTGACTACATAGACACACCAATGGCAAGTGCCATGGTGTCACGCAGCAAGTTGGTAGGGCAAAGCATGTCGGCCATCTCCGGCACCAATTTCTACAGTGCAACGAACTACCTAGTGAATTACCCTAGCAACCGCGGCTGGTTTATTGATCTCGATATGAATCCACCCGGATTGCGCATGGTATTCGCTCCTCAGATGGCCATAGGGAAAGTCTTCTTACAAACCTTGGCGCCACCCGGCAGTACAACAGACCCTTGCGCGGAGCTACGGGGTAAAAGCGTAAGCTTTATCGTCAACCCATTTACTGGCAGCGCGTCGGCACCCACTTTTGATGTGAATGCGGACGGAAAAATTGATGCTGCCGATGCAAGTTACGCTTCGAATGCAGTTAATGCCGTGGCGGTGGCATCCGACGATATGAGCGGCGCCACCTTCAGCCATAAAGTGGGCTCTGGCGCGAATATTGCCGTGCTTACTACTGCATTCGCGCAAAGAACGGTTGCCGGAGCCCAAAAAAGCGCGTTGCGCCGCACTTGGAGGCAAATCATCAACCGTCCACGTCCCGTGGCGGTGGCCACGCCTGGAGTGGGCAACTAAGCCCGCAATAGGCTTTATGCAAACCATTTTTTCGCTCTCTTTTTGCCCATCATCCCTATGAAACAACGCGGCTTTACGTTGATGGAACTGATGATAGTGGTGGCCATCGTTGGCATCTTGTCTGCCATCGCTATTCCCAGCTACCAAGAGTCCGTGCGCAAGTCGCGCCGTGCCGAGGCGCGTGCGCAGTTGCTGGAGGTGGCGCAGTACATGCAACGCTTTTATTCGCAAAACGACAGTTTTGCGGCCGCTAAAGATGAGACGGCAGTTGCGATTCCTAGTGACCTGGCCAAGGTGCCGCGCACCACTGCGTCGGGCAATCAAAGCTATGACATTAGCTACACCACGCCAGTGGCCGGTGGTACCAACCCAGGCCTGGTATTTTTCAAAATCCAGGCAGTACGCAAAGCGGGCGGTCCGATGGACGGTGACCATTGCGGGGACTTCACCCTCGACAACACGGGCACACGCGGCCTGCTAAATGCCACAGAAAGCCTTGCAAATTGCTGGAAATAGGTGTGCATTCGCCGCTGCCATACCTCGCGGCGCGGTGCGCCGATAGTGCGTAGTGTGCAATGCTTTGCAGACTATCAGCGCCTGGCGCGCGCCAGTAAACCCAGCACATCACCCATGGCATGGGACACGGTCTGGTTTTGCAGATCCAGCACGGCGCTGCGTGCAAAGTAAGCGCTTAAATCCAAGCCCAGCCCCACGGCGCACAAATTGATGACACCCTCGCGCTCTAGTTGACGGGCACTGTGTTGCAAGTCGCGGTCCAGGTAATGCGCATCGTTGGCCAAAACGGTCGCACCGTCCATCGGGCTGCCATCCGAAAACACCACCAATATGCGGCGCTGTGCGTCCTGCGCGCGCAAGCGCTCTGCCGCCCAACGCAGGGCTTCTCCATCGACACACTCGCGAAACATATCGGCCTTGAGCAAAGCAGCCAAACCTGGTTTGCTGCGCCGCCAAGGCTGGCCGCTGTCTTTAAATACCATATGGCAAAGCTCATTGAGCCTGCCCGGTTGGGCCGGTTTACCTGCGCGGCGCCAGTCGCGCATCACGCGGCCGCCGTTCCAGGTGTTGGTGGTGTAGCCCAGTACCTCGGTAGCCACACCGGCCATGTCCAGGGCGCGGGTTAACAAGTCCACCAAGGGCGCGAGTTTGTCCATGTGCTGCTTCATGGAGCCGGAGCAATCAAGTAATAGGGTAAGCGCTACATCGGCACGCGGAGTGCGTTGGGGCAGGCGGAACACGCGGTGCTCGTCTGGCTTGGCCACCAATTGCGCCAGGCGACTACCGTCGATATAGCCGCTGTCTTGCGCGCTTTCCCAGCCGTCGATCTGCGGCAACGCCAGCAAAGCCTGCAAGCGCCGGGCCAGGCGTGCGGCGCTCACGCCGCTGGTGCGCACGCTCTCATCCAATTGGCTGCGCAGCTCCTGCAACTGGGCCGCTCGCACCAAGTCGGTGGTGTGCACTTCGCGGTCGTAGCGGGTGCTAAACACCCGGTAGCTGTGCACCGCGTCCGGCTGCGCATCGCGCGCGTCCAAGGCGCTGGCAAAGCCGCTTTCCTCACCGGCCTCAAAGTCCACCCATATTTGCAGCCAGGCGTCTTCTTCGTCCTTGTCGTCGGGAGCAGCTTTGTCGGCCTTGCCCGCAGCTTGCGAAGCGCCCGCAGCCAGATCGGCCACCACCTGGGCAATGGCTAAGGCATGTTGCGCATAAAGCGCTTGGTCGTGGCGGCTACGGCGCAAGGCGGCTAGCGCGTGGCCGATGTGCGGCACCAGGCCAAAACGGGTGGCTTCGAGCATGTCTTCCAGAGCTTCATCCACAGGCTCGGCAGTCACCCGCGCCCGGCCTATTTGCGCGACCGTGAGCAGCAACATGCCTTGCGCCGACTCATGCAAACGCGCAGTCACAAAGGCATGCGACCAGGCCTTAAAGCGCGCCGATATATTGCTACGCACGCCCGGCCACTGCGCGGGCACCAGGGACTCGGCGCGGTACTGCTCCAGCACATCAAACACCCGCCGCGCCATGGCGCGTTCGGGCCGCAATTGCCGGTGCAATGGCGCATCGCTAAACCGCAAGCGCAGCGCTATGCCATCGGCAGCGCCGCGAAATGAGACTACGGTCGCCACATCGGGCAGGCTGGCAATGTGCTGCGCCCAAGCATGCGGCGGGCTTTGCACATGGCTCGCTGCGTTAAGCCCTTTTGCGGCACTTAGCGCTGTGCGCCCATCCTTAGGCGTGCGCTGTTCTATTTGGGCGGCTTGCGTTTGCATTGCTTCATGCAACTTGAACTGCGCCTGCGGATGCAGATGCGGCGCAAAACTGGGCATCGCGCTATCCCCGGCGTACCAGTGCGGGCCGCGTGCATGTACCTCGCGCCGCGCGCTCAGGGCGCGCAAGGTGGCGGCGCACAAAGCGTCCAGGCGCTGTTGCCTGCGTACGTGCGCTTGCACGGTGTCAACCGGGTCTGCGCCCATGCTCGCTCTTTTAGGCAGCGGGAAACAATGGACGGTCGAAGCAGCGCTGAAAGTATTCAGCCACCAAGGCGTGCTCGGCTTCGTCGCATTTGTTCACATAGGTCAGGCGCAGCGCGGTGGCCAGGTCGCCAAAAATTTGCAGGTTCTCGGCCCAGCTAATCACGGTGCGCGGCGACATCAGGGCTGACACATCGCCAGCGGCAAAGCCTTTGCGCGTCAGGTCCGCCAACGCCACCATTTGCAGTAGCAAGTCTGGCTGCGCAGCCATGGCCGGTACGCGCGCCTGCACGATGGCGGCTTCTTCCGGCGCGCTAAGGTAATTGAGCGCGGCCACCACGTCCCAGCGGTCTAGCTGCGCATGGTTGAGCCGCTGCGCACCAAAATACAGGCCATTGAGATTGCCTTGGCCGATGGTGTTACTAGTAGCAAACAAGCGAAATTGCGCATGCGGGTGGATGACGCGGTTTTGGTCTAGCAAAGTGAATTGCCCATCGCGCTCGAGCACGCGCTGGATGACGAACATCACATCGGGCCGGCCGGCATCGTATTCATCAAAAATCAGCGCCACAGGCCGCTGCAAGGCCCAGGGCACTATGCCTTCCTGAAACTCGGTCACTTGTTGGCCCTCGCGCAGCACCACTGCGTCGCGGCCCACCAAGTCCAGGCGGCTGATGTGGCCGTCTAGGTTGACGCGTACACAAGGCCAGTTCAAGCGCGCGGCCACTTGCTCGATGTGCGTGGATTTTCCGGTGCCGTGCATGCCTTGCACCAGCACGCGCCGGTTGTGCGCGAAGCCCGCCAACAGGGCCAAGGTCACATCCGGGTTGAAGCGGTAGGCGCTGTCGATGGTCGGCACTAGTTCGCCGCGCTCGGCAAACGCAGGCACCTGTAAATCGCTGTCGATGCCAAAAGTGCTGCGCACCGGAACGTGTTGCATGGTAGGCGGGGTGGGCAATGTCATACGCGCATCCAAAGTGACTAAATGAGTGTGAAAGCTTTTGCTAGTTAGACGTAAACGCGTACGCTATTGCTTTGGCAGTTATAGGGCGCGCAAATCGCAGTCAGCTTCACGCGCGCTGCGCATCATCGTGCCCGCTGCCCGCGGGCGTGGCATCGGCTTCGATCTGGCTTAGGGCCTTGGCCGCACTGTGCAAAGCCGGCAGCAAGGCCAGGGCTTTATCTGCCGTCATGCGCATCAAAGGCGCTTGCACCGCGACGCACAAATTGGCCCGCCCCAGCGCCGAGGGCACGGCCACCGCCACGCACATGAGGCCGGGCAAAAATTCTTCGTTGTCCAGCGCAAAACCCTGGCGTTTGACGGCGCGGATTTCGGCCTCCAGCGCCTCAGGCTGGGTCAGGGTTTTGGGGGTGTATGCCTCTAGCGGCACATGGGCGAGCAGGCGCTGGCGCTGGCCGGGCGTCATCTGGCTTAAAAAGATTTTTCCGCTGGCCGAGCAATGCACCGGCACGCGCGAGCCGGGGTGCAAATAAAAGCGCAGCGGCGCCGGTGTTTCGACCCGGTCCAGGTAAATCACTTCGCTACCGCTCAGGGCTGTGAGGTTGCAGCTTTCGCCCACGTCACTCACCAGTTTGCGCAGCACCGCGTGGCGCGCGCCATGGGCGGTGTCGTTGAGCAGCAGGTTTTCGGCCAGGCGGCGCAGGCGCAGGCCGGTGCCGTACAAGCGCCCGTCGCCGCTGCGGCTGAGCAAATGCGCGGCCTCCAGTTGCTGCAACATGCGATGCAGCGTGGGCTTGGGCAAAGCGGTCTCGTCAGCCAGGCTTTGCAGGGAGAAATACTGGTCTTTGGAGGCAATCACCTCTAAGAGCGCAAACAAGCGCAAGGTGGGCGTGTCCCCATTAATTTCCGGAGGCAGCGCGGGGGACAAGGCGGTGAGCGTAGGCATGGCTAGATGGTAACGCAATCTTATCAAGGTATCAATAAATGGAATTTTTTGTTTCGAATATTAGATTTTTTATTGCATCAAAAGATGTTTTTCGATATAGTCGCTTCAAATTCCGGTTTCCGGAATAGTTTGTACCATAAGCCAGTCTTTTTGGTGCAATGCAGCATATTTTTTATCCAGGAGAAGCTTTTATGCCCCAAGCCCCCCAAGACAATCGCACCGTCGTTAGCGGCGTGCAAAAAATGACGCCTTCCGAGGCTTTTGTCGAGACCATGGTCGCCAATGGCGTGACCGACATCTTCGGCATCATGGGCTCGGCCTTTATGGATGCGATGGACATCTTCGCGCCCGCCGGTATCCGCTTGGTGCCGGTGGTGCATGAGCAAGGCGCAGGCCACATGGCCGACGGATACGCCCGCGTTTCGGGCCGCCACGGCGTGGTGATCGGGCAAAACGGACCGGGCATCAGCAACTGCGTCACCGCCATTGCCGCCGCTTATTGGTCGCACAGCCCGGTGGTCATGATCACCCCCGAGACCGGCACCATGGGCATGGGCCTGGGCGGCTTCCAAGAAGCGCACCAGTTGCCCATGTTTCAAGAGTTCACCAAATACCAGGGCCATGTGAACAACCCCAAGCGCATGGCTGAATACACAGGCCGCTGCTTTGACCGCGCTATGTCGGAGATGGGCCCTACGCAGCTCAATATCCCGCGCGATTATTTTTACGGCGAAATCCAGTGCGAAATCCCCAAGCCCATGCGCGTGGAGCGCGGCCATGGTGGCGAAAACAGTCTGGCCGCTGCGGTGGAAATGCTGGCGCAGGCCGAGTTCCCGGTCATTCTGTCCGGCGGCGGCGTGGTGATGGGCGATGCGGTGGCCGAATGCGTAGCCTTGGCCGAGCGCTTGGGCGCGCCAGTGGCCAATGGCTATTTGCGCAACGACTCCTTCCCTGCCAGCCACCCGCTGTGGGCCGGCCCGCTGGGCTACCAAGGCTCCAAGGCGGCGATGAAGTTGATTGCGCAGGCCGATGTGGTGATCGCGCTGGGTTCGCGCATGGGCCCGTTTGGCACCCTGCCCCAGCACGGCATGGACTACTGGCCTAAAGACGCCAAGATCATCCAGGTGGAGGCCGACCACACCAATTTAGGGTTGGTGAAGAAAATCACCGTGGGCATCCATGGCGACGCCAAAGCGGTAGCCAAAGAGTTGCTACGCCGCCTGAGCAGCATGACGCTGGCCAGCGATGCGACCAAAGCGCAGCGCGCCGCCACTATTGCCACCGAGAAAGCCGCCTGGGAAAAAGAGCTGGACAGCTGGACACACGAGCGCGACGCCTACAGCCTGGACATGATTGACGAAGCCAAAGGCGAACGCACACCCACAGGCGGCACCTATTTGCACCCACGCCAGGTGCTGCGCGAACTGGAAAAAGCCATGCCCCCGCGGGTGATGGTGTCCACCGACATCGGCAATATCAACGCGGTGGCCAACAGCTATTTGCGCTTTGACGAGCCACGCAGCTTTTTCGCGCCCATGAGCTTTGGTAACTGCGGCTACTCGCTGCCCACCATGATCGGTGCCAAAGCCGCCGCCATGGACCGCCCAGCAGTAGCCTACGCGGGTGATGGCGCTTGGGGCATGAGCATGTCCGAACTCATGACCGCTGTGCGCCACGACATTCCCGTCACCGCCGTGGTCTTCCATAACCGTCAATGGGGCGCAGAAAAGAAAAACCAGGTGGACTTTTACAACCGCCGCTTTGTGGCCGGTGAGTTGGAGAGCGAAAGCTTTGCGGGCATTGCGATTGCCATGGGCGCCCAAGGCATTGTGGTGGACAAGCTGGAAGACGTGGGCCCGGCTTTCAAGCGCGCTATCGATATGCAAATGAAGGAAGGAAAAACCTGCGTCATCGAGATCATGTGCACCCGCGAATTGGGCGATCCCTTCCGCCGCGACGCGCTGTCTAAACCGGTGCGCTTTTTGGACAAGTACAAGGACTACGTTTAAAGCGCGCAGCGTCCATACCGGGCGGCAACATGGATTACGCACATCCGCGATTGCAAGCGCTGATGGCCCGCGCGATAGCGCAGGCCGGCAACAGCCCGGACGCGCTGGGCCTGGTCTATCCCTGCGATGCACTGGCGCTGGACGCGGCGCGGCGCATAGCACACAGCGGCATGGCGCGCCCGGTGCTGATCGGCCCGGCGTCGTTGATTGCCGCTGCTGCGGATGCGGCGCAAGTGGATGTGCGCGATTTCGAGCTCATCGACAGCGGCAGCGCAGCACCGGATGCGGCCTTGCATGCCTGCGGGCTGGCACGCAGTGGCGATGTGCGCGCCTTGATGAAGGGCTCGCTGCATACCGACGAATTGATGGCCGCAGTGGTGAACAAAGATACCGGCTTGCGCGGTAGCAGCCGTATCAGCCACGCTTTTGTGTTTGACCTACCGCGCTACCACAAGCTTTTGGCGCTGGCCGATTGCGTGGTGAATATCGCGCCGGACCTGAAAACCAAAAAAGACATTGTGGGCAATGCGGTGGCCTTATTGCACAAGCTCGGTATCGCCCAGCCCAAGGTCGGTATCGTGGCCGCCGTAGAGTTGGTGAACCCCTCGATTCCTGCCACGCTCGATGCCCAGGCTTTGGTGGAGATGGCGCTCGCAGGTGCTTGGCCCGGCGCTGTCGTGGAAGGGCCGTTTGGTTTTGACAATGCGTTTTCTGCAGAGGCTGCACGCATCAAAAAAATCGAGTCGAAAGTAGCCGGTGATGCGGACCTGCTCCTCATGCCCGACCTCAACGCCGGCAATATGCTGTACAAGAGTTTTAACTATGTGGGCGGTGGCGACTGCGCCGGTTTGGTACTCGGCGCGCGTGTGCCGATAGTGCTGACCTCGCGCGCGGATTCGCTGCAATCGCGCATGGCCTCGGTGGCGCTGGCCGTGCTTGCCGCAGCGCCTGGCTAGCGCAGACCCCCATCGCATTTGGCCGACGCAAACCCGATAACAAAAATACCAAGAGACAAGCACCATGTTTAAATTTTTGTCCTCCGAGCCCCTGCACCAGCCGCTCGATGCACCCACACCGGTCGATGAGACCACCATCAAATGCACCACCTGCTATATGTGCGCCTGCCGCTGCGGCATACGCGTGCATTTGCGCGAAGGTGAAGACGGCCCCGAGGTGCGCTATATCGATGGCAACCCAAATCACCCGCTCAACCAAGGCGTGATTTGCGCCAAAGGCGCTTCGGGCATCATGAAACAAAAGTCGCCTGCGCGCTTGACGCAGCCCCTGCTGCGCAAAGCAGGCAGCGCACGCGGTGCTGCCGAGTTTGAAGCCATCAGCTGGGAGCGCGCCTACGAGCTCTTGACCACGCGCCTGGCGCATATCCGCGCCACCGACCCCAAGAAATTTGCGCTGTTTACAGGCCGCGACCAAATGCAGGCGCTCACCGGTTTGTTCGCCCGCCAGTTTGGCACGCCCAACTATGCAGCGCATGGCGGCTTTTGCTCGGTGAATATGGCGGCGGGCATGATTTACAGCGTGGGCGGCAGCTTTTGGGAATTTGGCGGGCCGGATCTGGAGCGCGCCAAAGTCTTTGTCATGATTGGCACAGCCGAAGACCACCACAGCAATCCCATGAAGATTGCGATCTCCAAATTCAAGCGCGACGGCGGGCGCTTTATCTCCATCAACCCGGTGCGCACCGGCTACTCGGCCATTGCGGACGAATGGATTCCTATCAAGCCCGGCACCGATGGCGCGCTCTTGATGGCGCTCTTGCATGAGCTGATTCGCACCGACACGCTGGACCATGCCTTCTTAAAGCGCTTCACCAATGCACCGCAATTGGTCGTGCTAGACGAAGGCGCACGCGAAGGCTTGTTTGTCTTTGACCCCAACCCGGAAAAAGGCCCACCCGGCGATGGCCGCAACCCCCACAACAAACTGATTTTTGACAAGGCCAGCGGGCAAGTGCTCAACGCCTACCCCGAAGGCATTGCCGACGGCTGCGACCCGGCCCTAGAGGGGCACTACACGCTGAGCGATGGCACGCGGGTAGCGCCCTCGTTTCAGTTGCTGCGCGATCGTGTGGCTAGCTGCACGCCCAAGTGGGCCGCAGCGATTACCGGCATCGCCGCCGAGCGCATCGTGGCACTGGCGCAAGAGATGGGGCACGCGGCCCTCAAGCAAGCCTTTGAATTGCCCATCCCCTGGACCGATGCCTGGGGCAAGCTGCACCCCACTACGCAAGCGCGGCCCTTGGCTTTCCATGCCATGCGCGGCCTGGCGGCGCATTCGAACGGCTTTCAAACCGTTCGCGCACTGGCCGTGCTGATGAGCGTGCTGGGCACTATCGATGCACCCGGGGGCTTTCGGCACAAAGCGCCCTACCCGCGCCACATCGTGCCTAATTACCGCGCCTTCAATTCGCCCGAGATGATCCAGCCCAACACGCCGCTCAACGCGGCGCCGCTGGGATTCCCGGCGCACCCCGATGAGCTGGCCATCAACCCGGACGGCTCGCCCATACGCATCGACCACGCCTTCTCATGGGAGCACCCGCTGTCGGCGCACGGCATGATGCACAACGTGATCACCAATGCGACGCGTGGCGACCCTTACCGCATCGACACGCTGCTCATGTTCATGGCCAATATGGCCTGGAACAGCACCATGAACACCATGGCGATTCGCGAGATGCTCAACCGCAAAGACGAGCAGGGCGAGTTCATGATTCCCTTTGTGGTGGTCTGCGATGCTTTCCAAAGCGAGACCGTGGCCTTTGCCGATTTGGTGCTACCCGACACCACGTATTTGGAGCGCCACGATGTGATGGGCATGCTGGACCGCCCTATCTCCGAGTTTGACGGCCCGGTCGATTCGGTGCGCGTGCCGGTGGTCAAGCCGCTGGGTGAGTGCAAACCTTTTCAGGAGGTGTTGATTGAGCTGGCGGGACGATTGAAGTTTCCTGCTTTCACCACGGCAGAAGGTGGGCGCAAGTTCACGGGCTATCCGGACTTTGTGGTGAACTTTCAGCCGCAACCTGGCATCGGTTTTTTAATGGGTTGGCGTGGCAAAAACGGGGACGAACATTTGCGCGGCGAGCCCAACCCCAAGCAGTGGGAAGCCTACGAACAAAACAACTGCGTGTTTCAGTACCACATGCCCGAAAGCATGCACTACATGCGCAACTGGAACCGCGAGTACCTGGACTTTGCCAAAGAAAAGGGCTGGCGCCAAAAGAACGATCCAGTGCAGTTGGCGATTTACTCCGACACGCTTCAATCCTTCCGCTTGGCTGCGCAAGGCAAAGCCGAAGGCCGCCAGCCGCCCGAGCATTTGCGCGAGCGCATAGACACCTATTTCGACCCGCTGCCCTTTTGGTATGCGCCCCTGGAAGACGCCGCCACCGACCTGGGCAGCTACCCGCTCAACGCCATCACCCAGCGGCCCATGGCCATGTACCACTCTTGGGATTCGCAAAACGCCTGGCTGCGCCAAATCCACAGCCACAACTACCTCAACGTGAATCCACGCACCGCACTGGCCGCAGGCATAGCGGATGGTGACTGGGCCTGGGTGGAAAGCCAATGGGGCAAAGTGCGCTGCATGGTGCGCCACAGCGAAGCGGTGGAACCCGGCACGGTCTGGACCTGGAATGCGATTGGCAAAGCAGACGGCGCCTGGCAGCTGGCACCCGGCTCGGACGAAGCGCGCAAAGGCTTTTTGCTCAACCACTTGATCTCCGAAGAACTTCCGATGCGCGGCACAGCCAGCGGCATGGTGAGCAATTCGGACCCGATTACCGGCCAAGCGGGTTGGTACGACGTGCGGGTGCGCATACGCCCGGCCTCGCCCGACGAAGCAGGCGAGACTTTTCCGCAAATGGACAGCATGCCCAGCGTGCCCGGCGTGGTGGGCAAAGCGGCGCAGGTGCTGCGCTATTTCGCAGGAGGCAAAAAATCATGATCCAGTGGCTCAAAGAACTTTTGCAGTCGCAACTGACCGAAGGCGCAGGTGGTCCGGCGCAAGACACATCGCCGCCGGTGCGGGTGCGTGCGCGTCAGGGCGAAACCTTGGCCAAGCAACTGGCGTTGGTGATTGACCTGAATGTGTGCGTGGGCTGCCAGGCCTGTGTGACCTCCTGCAAACAGTGGAATACCTCGGGCAGTGCGGGGCCGCTGGGCGATTTGAACGCCTATGGTGCTAACCCGACAGGTACGTTTTTCAACCGCGTGCAGACCTATGAGGCCGGTGAATTTCCCGCCACCGACACGATCCACTTTCCCAAAAGTTGCTTGCATTGCGAAGACCCGCCGTGCGTGCCGGTCTGCCCCACGGGCGCGAGCTACAAGCGCGCAGAGGACGGCATCGTGCTGGTGGATTACGACAAATGCATTGGCTGCAAATACTGCGCCTGGGCTTGCCCCTACGGCGCGCGCGAATTGGATGAAGAGCGCCAGGTCATGACCAAGTGCACGCTGTGCGTAGACCGGGTGTACGACCCGCTGCTGCCCGAGGCGGACCGGCAGCCCGCGTGCGTGCAAGCCTGCCCGACCAATGCGCGTTTGTTTGGAGACATCAAAGACCCCGAGAGCGTGGTGAGCAGAGCCATTGCCGAGCGCGGCGGCTACCAACTGATGCCTGAGTGGGATACGCAACCGGCGAACCACTATTTGCCGCGCCGCATTACGGCGGCAGCTTCGTCGCCCACATTGCCTACGGGCAAGGAGTAAGCGCCATGCATCCGGCTTTTTCTATTTTGTTTTTCACTACGCTTGCTGGTGCTGCACAAGGGCTGCTGGTCGCGCTGGCGCTGGCGCAGATCGCTGGCGTGGCGATGGACAGCAGCT
This sequence comes from Comamonas sp. lk, assembly GCA_945869165.1. Lineage (GTDB taxonomy): Bacteria > Pseudomonadota > Gammaproteobacteria > Burkholderiales > Burkholderiaceae_C > Allorhodoferax. Next base: position 28,860 of record CAMBNY010000007.1, read on the forward strand.
TTTTGCTGCAAGCGATTGCGCTGGGCTTGGTGCTGTTGGTGGCGGGTTTGGCCTCCTCGTTTTTGCACCTGGGCCACAAGATGCGCGCCTGGCGCGCGGTGCTGATGTGGCGCACCTCCTGGATGTCGCGCGAGGTGATTGTGTTGCCAGCGTATATCGCATTGGCAGCGCTTTGGTGGCTGTCGCTCTACACAGGTGCGGACGGCGCGCTGGCACATGCACTGGCCTGGGCCATAGTGATCGGCGCGCTCCTGCTGTGGTACTGCACCGCCATGATTTACGCCTGCCTGCGCTTTATCCAGGAATGGGCGCACTGGAGCACGGTGGCTAATTTCATCCTCATCGGCTTGGCCTCTGGCACTGTGCTGACCTGCGCGCTGGCGACCTCGAGCGGGCAAGCTGACTTGCTGGACGCCTTGGCCCCCTGGGCCACTGCGGCTACGTTCGTAGCGGCCATAGTGCGCTGGAGCAGTCTGCGCCGAAACAAAGGTTTGCGCCCTGCCTCCACACTGCAATCGGCCACCGGCATCCAGGCCAAGCGCCTGGTACAAAAATCCATGGGTATGTCCGCTGGCGCCTTCAACACCCGTGAGTTTTTTCACGGCACCAGCCAATTCGCTTTACGCAATGTGCGCTGGGCTTTTATCTTGGGCTTGTTCGTGCTGCCCTTGGGCCTGCAACTTTGCGCCCTGAGCAGCACCAGCGACTGGCCTTGGGCCTGGGCTGCATTGCTGCAAGCCCCCGCGCTGATCGCCGAGCGCTGGGTGTTTTTTGCACAGGCCAAACACCCACAAAATTTGTATTACCAGGTCGTGGGCTGACGACCCTAGGCCACTGGCCGCTAGTGCGGGCCAGGATCTCAAAGAGGATCGGGTGCCCCAAGAGCTGCGCGCTCCATTGCTCGCACCAGACTGGCGCGACCAGCCGCGCAGCCAATCACTCGCCCCGTAGCCTGGTCCCGCGCAATCGCAGCAGAGGATACGCAGGACCGCCTCTGCGGTCCTACCACAAATCGGCTTGCTAACCCTCCAACTGGCCTTCATCAAGTTGGGTTCAACGCTTGCAATGCTGGCTGCGGCAAAGCAGCCCATACATCAGTGTTATCCGGATCAAAACGAAATATTCATTTTGAATTTTTTTGTTAATTTTTTTATTATTTTTGTTAGAAATTTTTTTCATAGATTAAATATTTTCAACTTTATTTGTCTTTTTGATGACTATTACGTAATTGTTATGTATAAACGCGCTCTTCGTGAAAATTGTCAAGAATTGAAAAAGTGTTTTTATTGTTGTTCGAAAAGCGACTAGGCAAGTAGCTAAACGACACCAGGACTTCGAAAACTTTCAATTCCCATTGCATGAAGACAGTGCCAAGGTGCTGGCGGCAAAACGCAAACTGCCTGCCGAAACGCGGTCAGCACAGTGGTTTTGATCGACTCGAAACTGCGAAAGGTGTCCAAATGAATGCTCTAACGAAGCGTAGTAATGGCTGGATGAATGACCAGATTAGTAAGTCGGGCGTATTTGCGCTCAGTTCCCTAAGCAAGGTGATTACGCCACCTCGCCACCTTAGATCCCGGCGAATTGTGGTTTGCTTGATGATGCTTGCGACTGCACCCTGTGCATGGGCGCAGCTTACCGGCGGCCAGGTTAGCTCGGGCAGCGCCCAGATCGCCCAAACAGGGCAAACAAGTACCACCACAACGATCACCCAGTCCACAGAGACTGCCACCATTAATTGGAAAACGTTTAATGTGGGCGCTTCGGATGTCGTCAATTTTGTGCAGCCCTCGCGGCAATCGCTCACCATCAACCGGATTGCAGACACCAATGGGTCAACCATCATGGGGCGCATCCATTCCAACGGACAGGTTTGGCTTATCAACCCCAATGGCGTGCTTTTTGGGAAAGGCGCCCAGGTCAATGTGGGCTCCATTCTGGCTGCCGCTTTGGCGGTGACCGATCCGCAAGGTGACCGGGCGGCTGGCAATTGGTCCATCAACGCCAGCGATGAGCGCATGGCTTCAGTCATAAACCAAGGTCAGATCCAGGCCGCGCAAGATGGCTACGTGGCACTGCTGGCGCATCGTGTGTCGAACACGGGGAGCATTACAGCGCCGTCAGGCACTGTCGCACTAGGCGGCGGAACTGCTATCAGCGTCCAATTCCAGAAGAACAAGCTGTTAGGCATAGAGGTGAATCAGCAGCAACTCGACGCCATGGTGAGCAATAGCGGACTCATCAACGCAGACGGTGGCCAAGTGTTGCTCAGTGCCGGCACGCATGGCAGCCTGTTGGCGAGCGCGGTCAACAATGTGGGGCAGATACAGGCACGCACCGTATCTATGCAACAAGGAAAAGTGGTCCTTTCGGCTGGCAAAAAAGCGGGGCAAGTCAAGATAAGTGGGTCCATTGACGTCTCGGCACCCACCACAGGGGACGGTGGGGAAATAGAAATTTCAGCGGCCAAAGTGCAACTCAATGATGGCTGGCAGGCAAATTCCACTGCAGCCAATGGCCTTACGGGGGATCTTCGACTCAGTGCGGCGCAATGGACAGTGCAACGCCAGTCGAGCGATGTGGATAGCAACGCGATACGTGGAGAAGATGTGGGCAAGCTCCTTGCATCGAATAACTTGACTTTGCGGACCGATCCGCTTGCGGACACCGCTGGCGACATCGCACTGAACGGCGCTGTGACATGGAATGCACCGACCACTTTGTCCTTGCAAGCTGCCGGGGACATCTATGTCAATGACGTCCTCACATCCAAGCATGCCAGCGGCACTTTGCGGCTGGCTTATGGCTTGGGCTCGAGTGACGGCGTCATCGCTGGAAAACAAGCTGATTATTGGATTAGCGCACCCGTAAATATTCGGGCGGGTCAAAATTTCTACACGCAGCTAGGTGCCTCGGGCCCGGTGAAGGCCTTCACTGTGATCACCGAGTTGGGCAAACAAGGCAGCACCACCGGTACCGATCTGCAAGGCATCAGCCAAGCTTCTGATAAGTTGGCGATGAACTACGTATTAGGCGCAGACATCGATGCGTCGGCCACCGTCAATTGGAGCAACGGGGCTGGCTTTAGGCCGCTGTTTACCGGCAATGCCGATACCGATACCTTTAGTTTTCAGGGTACCTTTGACGGGCTAGGGCATGTCATAAACGGCCTGGTTATAAAAAAACCAAAAGTCGGCGTGCAAGCCTTGTTTGCTTCTCTGGGACGCGCCGGCGTGATTCGAAACACCGGCCTGCGCAATATCGCGTATGACACCAATAACACCGGTGGCCTGGTGTTTAGAAATTATGGTGTGATACGCAATAGCTTTGTCGATGGCGGCTACCTCAAAGCAGGCGACAACTTCGATAACTTAAGTAACTTCATAGGTGGCTTAGTGGGGGATAACCAGGGCCAGATCATCGACTCGTACGCGAATGTCAATGTAAGTATGCAAGACACGCTAGGCAACTTCCGCACTGAACCGCGGTATGTCTATCGCGCTGGAGGTCTGGTGGGAATTAATTCTGGAACCATCGTCAATTCCTACGCAACAGGTGTTGTCCTGGTCTCCAATCGCACCGTCACAACAAACGGCGTAGTAAGCCCCGTGGTTTACGGCGGTGGTCTGGTGGGATCGAATGTATTTGATGCCGAAATCAGCGGCTCCGGTATTCGGTCGAGCTATTGGATCGCACCCACTAGCGATCATGTAGCGGCGACGGGACCCGGCTGGCAAGAGGTCAGTCGTGCCGTCGGCGTGCAAAATACCCCGAGCCCACAGCCGGATTCGGCATACACACTGAGCGCGGCACAGGCCAGCCAAGCCAGTACCTTTGCCAACTGGGATATCGACCGTAGCTGGTTGCTGTATGAAGGTCAGGGCAGACCTTACTTGCGTGCCTTTATGACGCCCTTGTACGTGCAGGTATCTAACGTTGCGCAAAAGGTGTATGACGGCAGCCGCTTTATCGATGTCGCATCTAGCACCATGCCCCAAGGGCTCACCAAAAGCTTTGGCGGCGTGTTGGTTGCCGCATTGCAGGACAAAAATGCTGGCAATCAAAAAGTGATTGCTAGCGGTTTGTATTCAGACCAATGGGGCTACCAAGTCCGCTATGAATTCGACAATCCGACGGTCCTGGTAAGCAAAGCGAACTTGGAAGTGCGCGGCATCACCGGTGTCGATAAATCCTATGACAGCACTAACCGGGCATCGCTCAACACCTCCGCCATGACGATAAATGGCTTGGTTGCGGGGGATGATGTTTCCGTTGGAGTCACTGGGAGATTTCAGTCCAAGGACGCGGGCATTGGAAAACAGGTCTTGATCGATGGCCAATTGTCAGGTGCGGATCGCAATAACTATGCGCTTGTGCTTCAAGCGCAGACTGTGGCGGACATCGAGAAGGCCAGTTTGCGCTATGTCGCGAACCCTTCAGATTTGCGTATTGGCGATAGCCTGGAAAAGTTAACTGGCGTCGTAGTGGGCTTCGTCGGAGATGACTCGCAGACGACAACTGCACGCGGCGTCATACATTGGAAGTCCAATGCAGACTCGAGTTTGAAACCGGGTGTATTTGGAGTGTTTGGCTCTGGGCTTGCGTTTGACAACTACGTACTGTCTCAAGCCTCGTCCAACGAACACGCTTTGCGTATCTCGGCTTTTGAGACCTCAGCAACAGCGCAAAGGACGGTGACCCGTATTGCGCAAGATCACTTCAAAAGCGGGTCAACCTTGACTTCAAATGCGATTGGTTCAACGAAGCGCACGGCAGATTCAGATGACATGGCGCCAAATAGCTTGAACGTCTTTGCCGCATCGCGCGTAGATTCCTCTAGCGCCACTCGCCCTGCGCCAAGTCGCGCGATAAGCAATAGCACGTGCATCCCTGTAACGCAAAGCCGGTCTGATTCGGTGCGAATTAGCTGTCAACCACTGGGTCCAACTGGCAGCAAGTGACGCTGCGTTCAGCTTGGCAGGGCGACATCGTCGCCTTGCTTTGCGAGCGCGTGATCCTTCGGTTAGCAAACTATTTTTCATTGATTTATATGCATAATTTTTATCATTTCGCACAATGCGTCGTGCGAGCATCCTCCGGCGCCTTGTTGCTATCTACGGTGATGGCAATTGTCCTGCAGGTGCCGAAAGTACAAGCTGCAGAGATCGGCTTACCGGGCGTCGGTGCCCTCCTCAATGGCGGTATGGCCCCCCCTCCCGTGCGCGTAGTGCCAAACACCACCTTGCCTTCGGAGGCCACTTCTGCGGAGTTGCTCGATGTCTCAATTCCAATCGCCGTACGTGATTTCACGCTCACTGGCAACACTGTATTTGAAGAAGCACAACTGCGACCATTGTTGGCCCGCCTGCGAGGCGGCACCTGGACACTTGTACAACTGATGCAAGCGATCCAATCTATTTCTGACTTTTATGCGCTAGCAGGGTACCCTTTGGTCAGCGTCACGATTCCCGAGCAAACGCTGGACGACGAAGTTTTGCAGCTTGAGATTCTCGAGGGAGTCTGGGGCGATATTCTCATTGAGAACCCCGGCAAACGTTCCGATCGGCTCCTGCGCCTGGCGACCAAAAATCTTGGTAAAGGGCAGCCAATCCTGCAGCGGGACATAGACCACAGCACTGCGCTTCTTTCGGACATTGCAGGGCTCACGGTCAGAGCACGCCTGAGGCCAGGTGAGAACTATGGCAGCTCCAATCTCGTAGTAAGTGCGGAGGCGGCATCACCCCTGGTTGGTGATATTTCCATCAATAATTTCGGCGGAGCTGCTACCGGCCGCACACAAGCCAATCTATCGTTACAGTTCAATGGACTGGCGACACTTGGCGATACAACGTCTGTCGACGCATTGAGCTCTGGTGACGGCCTCAATTGGTTGCGCACCAGTGCGGAATTGCCCTTGGACTGGCAGGCGGTTCGCCTGGGGGCAGCGTATTCCTCCGTGCGGTACCAACTGGGTGGGGAAGCAGCGTCCTTGAACGCACATGGGTGGGCGCGGCAATCGAGCCTTTGGATTCGCCATTCACTGATACAGCTTGCATCGACGTATATGAATGCACGTGTACAGTTTGACAAGGTCGATCTAGACGACCTGGTCGGCACTGGCGCCCAATCGGGCAACCCGCGCAGCATTGAAATGTGGGGGCTTGCTTTGGGTGCCGACATATTGGATAGTTGGCATCTAGGCGGTCGCACGCGTATGTCTCTCGGTGTAATCCAGGGCCAACTCCAGTTTCATAGCGAAATCGCACAGGCCAACGACGCCGCATTGGCCCGCACGGAGGGTCGGTTTCTGCGGCTCAATCTCGCAGGTGCACACACTAGAGATTTAACTTCGGTTTATAGCTTGAACGCTTCGTTCGACGCGCAATTGGCGGACAACAACTTGGACGCATCTCAAAAGGCATCCTTAGGCGGGGCGCGCAATGTACGCGGTTTCGAACCAGGCGCGCTTTCGAGTGACACGCGCATCGCATTAGCGATCGAGCTTAAGCGCACCTTAGGAGAGTGGCATGGTGTCCAATGGTCAACCCTGCTATTTGCGGACTATGGGTGGGCCAAGTTCAACACCAAGCCGTGGACCACCGCAGACAACGAGGCATCCGTCGCCTCGGTCGGCTTGGCACTGCAAGGAGTCACGGCGAAGCAGTGGCGCTTTAACTTGTCCCTGGCCGATATGGTGGGTGGCCTTCCATCCGCTTTGCAGGGCAGCCAGGCCCGCCATTATGGTGTTTGGCTAGAACTTGGCAAAAGCATTTCCTTCTAACGAACTGAGGAGTCCGTAGTGAAGCATTGCTAAATTTTGTATTTACAAGCCTAGCGCACATTCCAGGCACGTTTGTTAATTCAGGTGAACAAAAACATGCTGCACGGCGTGGTTACCACGCAGGGGCTTTGATATTAGGAGAGCCGTGACTGGTTGGAAAATAGCCCACCAATTCAATCACGAAGGACATACGCGATACGCCGCGCACCAAGCAAAACGCCAACCCTGGGGTTGGCGTTTTGACTACAGCGCTTAGCTGTTTGATTGGTTGCGCGAGAAGGATTTGAACCTTCGACCTTTGGGTTATGAGCCCAACGAGCTACCAGGCTGCTCCATCGCGCGGTAAGTGGTAAATTATACGCTTCTATTAGACTTCAGGGGCGTCTGTGGCAACAACTTCGGTGCGTTCTACCAATTCGACCAAGGCCATGGGCGCGTTATCTCCAACGCGGAAACCCATTTTCAAAATACGGGTGTAGCCGCCGGGACGGGCCTTGAAACGCGGGCCGAGTACGTCGAACAATTTGCTCACGCTATCGCGATCGCGCAGGCGGTCAAAGGCCAGGCGGCGGTTCGCCACGGTGGACTCTTTCGCCAAGGTGATCATGGGTTCGACCACGCGGCGCAATTCCTTGGCTTTAGGTACGGTAGTTTTAATAGCTTCGTGCGCGATGAGCGAATTCATCATGTTGCGCAACATGGCTAAGCGGTGTGAGCTTGTCCGGTTGAGTTTGCGTAGTCCGTGTCCGTGGCGCATAGTAGATTTCCTTTTTTTGATTCGAAGGCAGCCGTATCAGGTACTGCCCGCAGCGCTAGGCCTTTGCAGGCCTGCCATAAAGCGAATTAACGCTTATCCAAAGTGGCTGGTGGCCAGGCTTCGAGCTTCATGCCCAAAGTCAAACCGCGCGAAGCCAGTACTTCTTTGATTTCATTGAGTGACTTCCGACCCAAATTAGGCGTCTTAAGCAACTCGTTCTCGGTGCGCTGAATCAGGTCACCGATGTAGTAAATATTTTCCGCTTTGAGGCAGTTGGCCGAACGCACCGTGAGTTCAAGTTCGTCCACAGGGCGTAGCAAGATCGGGTCGAATTTGGCTTCACGTCCAGCACTGGGCGCGCCAAAGCCAGGCAGCTCATTGCCTTCCAGTTGTGCGAACACGGCTAATTGCTCAACCAAAATGCGTGCCGAAGAACGCACTGCATCTTCGGCACTTACAGCGCCATTGGTCTCGATATCGACGACCAGTTTGTCCAAATCGGTACGCTGCTCCACACGCGCGCTTTCGACCACATAGCTCACGCGCTTGACAGGTGAGAACGAGGCGTCCAAGATCATGCGACCAATGGATTTGGTGGGCTCATCGCCATGACGGCGCATGGAGCCGGGCACATAACCGCGGCCTTTTTCAACCTTGATCTGCATATCGAGCTTGCCGCCAGCGGACAAATGGGCGATCACATGATCAGGGTTAATGATCTCGACGTCATGCGGCGTCTGGATATCCGACGCGACTACCACGCCTTCAACATCTTTACGCAGACTCAGAGTAACTTCGTCACGGTTGTGCAACTTAAAGACGACGCCCTTCAGGTTGAGAAGGATGTTGACAACATCTTCTTGCACGCCGTCAATCGACGAGTACTCATGGAGTACGCCTGCAATAGTGACCTCGGTGGCTGCATAACCCGGCATAGAGGACAACAAGACGCGGCGAAGCGCGTTTCCCAAGGTATGGCCATAGCCACGCTCAAAAGGCTCTAGGGCCACTTTGGCACGGTTCAGGCTGATTTGTTCGACGGTGATCGACTTGGGTTTCAACAAACTATTCTGCATTTCCACTTCCTCTCAATACCCCTGACTCGTTACATCAGTAAGGCTGGTGAAGCACCTACATAGCAGCGAACGCCACATAGGGACGAATTTAACAACAAACCTGATTAACGCGAATACAACTCAACAATGAGTGATTCGTTGATATCGGCACCGAACATATCGCGGTCCGGGACACTTTTGAAAACGCCCTCCGCCTTGTCGGCATTGACGTCCACCCACGAAGGGATGCCCACTTGCTGGGCCAATTGAAGCGCCTCGACCACCCGGTTTTGCTTCTTAGACTTTTCACGCACGGCCAAAATATCGCCCGCCTTGACCATATAAGAAGGAATGTTCACCGATTGGCCATTGACAGTAACCGCTTTATGCGACACCAGCTGGCGCGCTTCAGCGCGGGTGGAACCAAAGCCCATGCGGTAGACCACATTGTCAAGACGCGATTCGAGCAAGGACAAGAGGTTGGCACCCGTGTTGCCTTTGCGGCGATCTGCCTCTTCAAAATAGCGTCGGAACTGACGCTCCAACACGCCATACATGCGTTTTACTTTTTGCTTCTCGCGAAGCTGCAGACCATAGTCAGACGTACGCGCACCGGAAGTGCGGCCATGCTGACCGGGCTTGGAATCGAATTTAGCCTTGTCACCAATTGCACGGCGTGCGCTCTTGAGAAACAGGTCTGTGCCTTCACGGCGTGAGAGTTTGGCCTTGGGGCCTAGATAGCGTGCCACTTGAACTTCCTTTTTATGTCATCTGCCGCAATTGCTTGCGGGAGCTGGCAGCCGGAGCTGACAGCGGTGGGCTTTGTTGAAATTAGATACGACGGCGTTTCTGGGGACGGCAACCGTTGTGCGGTACCGGCGTCACGTCCGCGATCATGTTGATGCGGATACCCAGCGCTGCCAAGGCGCGCACCGACGATTCGCGACCGGGGCCAGGGCCCTTAATCTCGACATCGAGGTTTTTGATACCTTGCTCCAAAGCGGCGCGACCCGCCACTTCAGACGCCACCTGAGCAGCAAAAGGTGTCGATTTACGCGAACCCTTGAAACCCTGGCCACCGGACGAAGCCCATGACAAAGCATTGCCCTGGCGGTCGGTGATGGTAATGATGGTGTTGTTAAACGAGGCGTGCACGTGTGCGATGCCATCGGCAACGTTCTTGCGAACCTTTTTGCGCACGCGTTGTGCTGCGCTATTGGTAGGAGCTTTTGCCATAGTGATCTCTTAGTGCGTCTTATTTTTTCAGGGATGCTGCAGCTTTACGCGGACCTTTGCGGGTACGGGCATTGGTGCGTGTGCGCTGTCCGCGCATCGGCAAACCACGGCGATGGCGGAAGCCGCGGTAGCAACCGATATCCATCAAACGCTTGATGTTCATCGTGGTCTCGCGCCGCAAGTCGCCCTCGATAGTGAACTGGCCAATCGCATCGCGAATTTTTTCCAGATCACCGTCGGTGAGGTCTTTGATTTTTTTCGAATATGCAATGCCGCAGGCTTCGCAAATTTTGCGTGCGCGCGGACGTCCAATGCCGAAAATGGAGGTCAGTCCGATTTCCGCATGTTTGTGCGGCGGAATATTGATACCAGCGATACGTGCCATATTTTTCCTCTAGAACTCTAGCTATCAACCCTGACGCTGCTTGTGGCGCGGATCTGTACAGATCACACGCACCACGCCCTTGCGACGGATAATCTTGCAATTGCGGCAAATTTTCTTGACCGAGGCCGAGACTTTCATTTCTATTCTCCTAAAACTACCAAAGCAACCTTAACTTGCGTCCCGGCCACTATTACCTGCCACATCCATTAGCTAACTGCTTTGCAGCCAACCACTATTTGATTTCAAGCCTCGTTTAGGTCGGCTTGAAGCTCGCTTTCTTCAACAATGAGTCATATTGCTGCGACATCAGGTAGTTTTGTACCTGGGCCATGAAATCCATAGTGACGACCACAATAATGAGCAAAGACGTTCCACCGAAGTAAAACGGCACGTTGTATTTCAAAATCAGAAACTCAGGCAGCAAGCACACAAAGGTGATGTAAATGGCACCTGCAAAGGTCAGGCGCAGCAAAATTTTGTCGATGTACTTGGCCGTGTGATCGCCAGGACGAATACCCGGAATGAAGGCGCCGCTCTTTTTCAGGTTGTCCGCGGTTTCGCGGCTGTTAAACACCAAGGCGGTATAAAAGAAACAGAAAAACACAATTGCGCTGGCATACAGCATCACATACACCGGCTGGCCGGGGCTGAGCGTGCCGGCAATGTCTTTAAGCCAACTCATAGACTCACCGCTGCTAAACCAGTTGGCAATCGTAGCCGGTAACAAGATAATCGAAGAAGCAAAAATTGGAGGGATCACACCCGCCATATTGAGTTTGAGCGGAAGGTGCGAGGACTGACCGCCATAGACCTTGTTGCCCACCTGACGGCGCGCGTAATTCACCAAAATCTTGCGCTGGCCACGCTCAACAAATACGACGAAATAGGTCACCAAACCGACCAGAACCACAATAACCAAGGCCACCAAAATACTCATGGCACCGGTGCGAACTAGCTCCAACAAACCACCAACGGCACTGGGCAGACCGGCAGCGATGCCGCCAAAAATCAAGATAGAAATACCGTTGCCCAGACCGCGCTCGGTAATTTGCTCACCCAGCCACATCAGGAACATGGTGCCCGATGTAAGCGTAACTACCGCAGTAATACGAAACCCCATCCCTGGAGACAACACCAAACCCGCCGACGACTCCAGCGCCAGGGCAATACCCATGGACTGGAACAAAGCAAGGCCCAAAGTGCCATATCGCGTGTACTGCGTAATCTTGCGGCGCCCGGCTTCGCCCTCTTTCTTCAACTGCTCAAACATGGGCACGACATAGCCCAGCAATTGCATGATGATGGAGGCCGAGATGTAGGGCATGATGCCCAACGCGAATACGGTAAACCGTGACAAAGCACCGCCAGAGAACATATTGAACAGGCTCAATATGCCACCTTGCTGACCTTGGAAAAGTTGCTGCAATTGATTGGGGTCTATACCCGGCACAGGAATATGCGCGCCCACCCGGTACACGACCAGGGCGAGCAGCAGGAACACCAAGCGGCGACTCAAGTCGCCGTACTTGCCGTTCTTAGCTGTTTGCGCGGAGGTACTTGCCACAGGCTTGTCTCAAATCAATTAGGCGACGCTGCCGCCAGCCGCTTCGATAGCCGCCTTGGCATTGGCGCTTGCGCCAATACCGGTCAGCTTCACAGCCTTGGTCAATGCACCGGTGTGAATCACTTTCACCACCTTGGCAATCGGTGCAACTACACCGGCTTGCTTGAGCGTGAGCATGTCCACTTCTGGCAGTCCCAAAACTTCCAGTGTCGTCAAAGTGATTTCGGCGTTGTACTTGAGCAAATGCGACTTGAAACCACGCTTGGGCAAACGGCGATGCATAGGCATCTGACCGCCTTCAAAACCCACTTTATGGTAGCCGCCAGCACGCGACTTTTGACCTTTGTGGCCGCGACCGGCGGTCTTACCCAGACCCGAACCGATACCGCGACCGACGCGACGCTTGGCGTGCTTGGCGCCTGCTGCAGGCTTGATGCCATTGAGTTCCATCATCCGCCCCTTACAGCACTTTGACCAGATAGCTGATCTTGTTGATCATTCCGCGAACGGCCGGCGTGTCTTCCAACTCGCTGGTGCTCCCCATTTTGCGCAGGCCCAGGCCGCGCACAGTGGCGCGATGCGATTCTTTGCAACCAATCGGGCTACGCACCAATTGGATTTTTACGGTTTGAGGTGTAGTCATGACTCGTCTCCGATCAGGCGAAGATCTCTTCGATGGACTTGCCGCGCTTGGCAGCAACTTGCGAAGGCGTGGTGGAAATAGACAAGGCGTCCAAAGTGGCGCGCACCATGTTGTAGGGGTTGGTCGAACCATGGCTCTTGGCCACGATATCGGTAATGCCTACGACTTCAAAAACAGCGCGCATCGGGCCGCCAGCGATGATGCCGGTTCCCTTGGGAGCCGGTGCCATCATGACATTAGCTGCGCCGTGGTGGCCCATCACCTGGTGGTGAATCGTGCCGTTCTTCAGGCTGACTTTGATCATATTGCGGCGGGCTTCTTCCATCGCTTTTTGCACCGCTGCCGGCACTTCTTTGGACTTGCCTTTACCCATGCCGATACGGCCATCGCCGTCACCGACCACGGTCAAGGCGGCAAAGCCCAGAATACGACCACCCTTGACCACTTTGGTCACGCGGTTGATCGCGATCATTTTTTCCCGCAGCCCGTCCTCGGGTCCTTCGACCTTGCCCTGCATTTTTGCTTGTACTTTAGCCATGGTTCGTTCCGATCTGCTTAAAACTGCAAGCCTGCTTCGCGCGCCGCGTCAGCCAAGGCCTTGACCCGGCCGTGGTAGGCAAAGCCCGCACGGTCAAAGGCAACTTTTTCGATGCCAGCAGCCCTGGCTTTTTCAGCCACCAGCTTGCCAACCATTTGGGCTGCGGCCACATTACCGCCTTTGCCCGAACCACCCAGCGCGCTACGCACATCGGCCTGCACGCTAGAAGCGGTAGCCACAATGCGGTCGCCGGTGCCGGCAATCACGGTAGCGTAGATATGCAAATTGGTACGGTTGACCGTCAGCCGTGCAACGCCTTGGGTTGCGATACGGATACGGGTCTGCCGCGCTCTGCGAAGACGTTGCTCTTTTTTCGTCAACATAGTGCAGTTCCTTATTTCTTCTTGGTTTCTTTGATGGTGATCTTCTCATCCGAATAACGGATGCCTTTGCCTTTGTAAGGCTCAGGAGGACGTACACCACGAATTTCCGCTGCGATCTGGCCTACGCGCTGACGGTCTGCACCCTTGATAGAGATTTCCGTCGGCGTGGGCGTTGCCACCGTGATACCGGCAGGCATGTCCATATTGACAGGATGCGAAAAACCGATCGCGAGGTTGAGCTTGTTACCAGCCGCCTGGGCCTTGAAACCCACACCGACCAGATTGAGCTTCTTCTCAAAGCCCTGGGTCACACCGGTAACCATATTGCTGACTAGCTGTCGCATGGTGCCGGACATGGCATCGGCTGCACGCGAGTCATTGGCGGGCAAGAACACCAGCGAACCGAACTCGTTGGAAATTTTGACCAACGCGTTTTGCGCCAGATGCAAAGTACCACCAGATGCCTTGACGCTGATCTGGTCTTCCTTGATCTGCACATCAACTCCAGCAGGAATGCTGACAGGACGTTTACCTACTCGGGACATAGTTGTTTCTCCAGATTGCAGCTTAGGCCACGTAGCACAGCACTTCGCCGCCTACGCCGCTGGCGCGCGCTTTGCGGTCTGTCATCACGCCTTGAGGGGTAGTCACAATCGCTACACCCAAGCCGTTTTGCACTTGGGGAATGGCGTCGCTGCCGCGGTACACACGCAAGCCGGGGCGGCTCACGCGCTCGATACGCTCGATCACCGGGCGCCCTGCGTAATATTTCAAGGCGATTTCCAGTTCCGACTTGCCAGCGGCCGTCGTTACTTTGAAGCCGTCGATATAGCCTTCGTCTTGGAGCACCTGCGCAATAGCAACCTTCACTTTGGAAGAAGGCACCAGCACGGTGGGCTTGGCGACCATTTGCGCGTTACGGATACGCGTCAACAGGTCGGCGATGGGATCACTCATACTCATATCGGGTTCTCCTGCCGCTTACCAGCTCGCCTTGACGATGCCGGGGATTTCACCGGCAAACGCCATTTCGCGAATTTTTGCTCTGGCCAGACCAAATTGCTGGAACGTGCCACGGGGACGACCCGTGATCGCGCAGCGGTTACGCTGGCGTGTGGGGTTGGCGTTACGCGGGAGCTTTTGCAAGTCCAGACGCGCTGCTGCGCGCTCGTCGTCGCTGCGCTTGGCATCGCCTGCGATCGCTTTGAGCGCAGCATGCTTTTTTGCATATTTAGCGACCAGTTTGTCGCGCTTGAGCTCACGCTCGATTAAAGCCATTTTTGCCACTGGTCACCTCAATTCTTGAACGGGAAACGAAAGCCCGACAACAGTGCCTTGCACTCTTCGTCAGACTTTGCAGTCGTGGTGATACTGATATTGAGACCGCGCAAAGCATCTACTTTGTCGTACTCAATCTCAGGGAAAATAATTTGCTCTTTCACGCCGATGTTGTAGTTTCCACGGCCATCAAAGGCGCGTCCGGAGATACCGCGGAAGTCGCGTACACGAGGCAGAGCCACGGTAACAAAGCGATCCAAAAATTCATACATCTGCACGCCGCGCAGCGTGACCATGCAGCCAATGGCCTGGCCTTCGCGGATTTTGAAACCGGCGATGGCTTTCTTGGACTTGGTCACCACAGGCTTTTGGCCGGCGATCTTGGTCAGGTCAGCGACCGCGCTGTCCATGACTTTCTTGTCCGCCACCGCTTCGCTCACACCCATATTGAGGGTGATTTTGGTGATACGGGGGACTTGCATGGGCGACTTGAAACCAAACTTGGTCATCAAATCGGGTGCGACTTTTTCGCGGTAATGTTGTTGTAAACGTGCCATGTTTATGCCGCCTTGATTTCTTCGCCGCTGGATTTGTAAACGCGAACGCGTTTGCCATCGGCCTGTAGCTTGATACCAACCCGGTCCGCCTTGCCAGATGCCGCGTTAAAGATCGCGATATTGGATTGATGAATAGGCATGGTTTTGTCCACGATGCCGCCGGTTGTGCCCTTCATGGGGTTCGGCTTGGTGTGCTTCTTAACCTGGTTCACGCCTTCGACGATGACGTGCGAATCATCTGCTCGCAAGGTGACAACACCGCGCTTGCCCTTATCCCGTCCTGCGATGACGATCACTTGATCGCCCTTGCGAATCTTGTTCATAGCCTGTCCTTACAAAACTTCGGGAGCCAAAGACACGATCTTCATGAACTTCTCGGTACGCAATTCACGCGTAACGGGTCCGAAGATGCGCGTGCCGATGGGCTCGAGCTTGGCGTTGAGCAACACTGCTGCATTGCCATCAAACTTCACCAGCGAGCCGTCCGCGCGGCGGATGCCTTTGGCGGTGCGAACCACTACGGCGCTGTAGACCTCGCCTTTTTTGACGCGGGAGCGCGGTGCAGCTTCTTTGATGCTCACCTTGATGATGTCCCCTACGCTGGCGTAACGGCGGCGTGAGCCGCCCAGCACCTTGATGCAGAGGACCGATTTCGCGCCGGTGTTATCGGCGACTTCCAGTCGAGATTCAGTTTGGATCATGTCAGTTTTTCCCAACTTGCACCGGAAGCGCCACCCCGGATTACCGAGAAAACGCATACCAGTCAGTCTTGGGCCCGCTGTCCACAACCCGAACCGTTCGGGCTAACTCCATGTGGGCAGAATCTTCAGCTTTTACAAGCGAAGCCCGCGATTATGCACTATTTTTCGCAGCCTCCCCTACTTTCTTACTTTCCTTTTTAAGGAACCAGGGAAAAATGGGCGCAAATTTCCAGGAAATCGGTCTCGCCGCCATCCTGTCCTAGTTCTTCGGCGATCAGCGCGGCGACCTCGCTGGCCACTGCGGCGGCTTGCTGCGCATCCAGGAACAAGAGGCGGGAGCGCCGCGCCAACACGTCTTCCACGGTCAGTGCATATTCATAGCGCAGCGCGAAACGAACCATGGCCTCCGACAAGCCTGGGCTGATCCAATGGTCTGCTCCCGGCAGGGATTGGACTAAAGATTGTTCCACGCCATAGGAATGCAATCCGGGTGGCAGGCTTAGCGAAGTGATTGGGAATTGGGGCGGGGGCGCACCTACCATCCGAGCCTGCTGGGTGGCGCAAGCGGGCAAAGTTGCCAGTAAGCGGGCCTCCTGGCAGGCAGCCAACACGTCCTCGGCC
Source organism: Comamonas sp. lk (assembly GCA_945869165.1). Lineage (GTDB taxonomy): Bacteria > Pseudomonadota > Gammaproteobacteria > Burkholderiales > Burkholderiaceae_C > Allorhodoferax. The sequence goes on from CAMBNY010000007.1 coordinate 45,359, forward strand.
ATCACCCGGTAGGTCGTCCACTTGCCGCCAGTCACCGTAACCAAGCCCGACCGGCTGATGGCGACGGTGTGCTCCCGGCTCAGCGTCTTGGTGTCTTGGTCATCCTGGTGCTTGACCAGGGGGCGCAAGCCCACCCAGATGCTGCGCACATCGGCGCGGGTGGGTGCGCGGCGCAGGTAGTTCGCGGCCTCGCCCAAAATAAAGTCCACTTCTTGCTTGAAGGCCTGCGGCTCGCGGGACAAGTCCTGGCGCGGGGTGTCCGTGGTGCCCAAAATCACTTTGCCAAGCCAGGGCACAGCAAAAAGCACTCGCCCGTCCGAGGTTTTGGGCACCATCAGGGCGGTATCGCCGTCCAGAAAACTCCGGTCCACTACCAGATGCACGCCCTGGCTGGGCGCCACCAAGGGCTTGAAGGCGGATGCGAGCTCCTGCTGCGCGTCTTTTTCGCGCAGCGCATCCACCCACACCCCAGTTGCATTGATCACGCATTGGCTGCGGATGCGGTAGGGCGTGCCGCTGCGGGTATCGGTGCAATGGAGCCCGGCGATGCGGCCGCTTTCATACAACAAGGCCTCGGCCCGGCAGTAGTTGACCAGCAAGGCGCCGTGTTGCGCTGCGGTGCGGGCGATGGCAATGGCTAGACGGGCGTCATTGAACTGGCCATCCCAGTAACGCACGCCGCCGCGCAGCCCTTGGGTGCGCGCGCCGGGAATCAAGGCCAGGGTCGCCGCATTGCCTAGTAGTTCGGTCTTACCCAGGCCTGCGTCGCCAGCCAACTGGTCATAGAGCTTGAGGCCCACGCCGTAAAACGGCTTTTCCCACCAGCGGTAGGCGGGCACGACAAAGTCCAGCGGCTGCGCGATGTGGGGCGCGCTCTGAAGCAAGGTGCGCCGCTCGTGCAAGGCTTCGCGCACCAGGGAGACATTGCCCTGCCCCAGGTAGCGCACGCCGCCATGGACTAATTTGGTAGAGCGCGATGAAGTGCCCTTGGCAAAATCATGCGACTCGATCAGAACGACTTTGAGGCCGCGCAGCGCCGCATCGAGCGCAATGCCCAAGCCAGTCGAGCCACCGCCGACCACGGCAACGTCATACACCGCATCCTCACCCAATCGGGCAAGAATCTCAGCGCGTGGCGCGGGTGATGCAGGGTGCTGGTTGGCCATAAATCAAAACATAGGGACGTGCCACTGCCCACCGGCTAAGGGCACATCCTTAAAATTGCGGGAGCGTGGCCGCCCGGCGCTTTGCCGAACGGCCACTAAAAACACGGGCCCTAGGCCCGTAGCGGCTTAGCGAACCTTGCCGGCTTTCCACGCATTGAGCAGCGTGTCATAAGCGATGGTCTCGCCCTTTGGCTTTTCATTCGCCAACTTCTTCCATGGCGCGCCCTTGTCGCTTAGCCATTTGGAAGCATCGCTCTTGGGGTTGAGCTTAGGCGCGCACTTGGCCATACCCGCGCGCTCCAAACGGCTCATGACCTGGTCCATTTCCTCAGCCAGGTTGTCCATGGCGGCCTGCGGGGTCTTTTCACCCGTCACAGCCACTGCCACGTTTTTCCACCAGAGTTGAGCCAACTTGGGATAGTCAGGCACGTTGGTACCGGTAGGCGTCCAGGCCACGCGGGCCGGGCTGCGGTAGAACTCCACCAAACCACCGAGCTTAGGCGCCATATCGGTCATGGTTTTGGACTGGATGTCGCTCTCGCGGATAGGAGTCAGACCCACCACGGTCTTTTTCAGAGACGTGGTTTTAGCCGTCACAAACTGGGCATAGAGCCAAGCGGCTGCGACTTTGTTTGGATCGTGGTCTTTAAAGAAAGTCCATGAGCCCACGTCTTGGTAGCCGTTTTGCATGCCTTGCTTCCAGTAGGGGCCGTTGGGGCCGGGGGCCATGCGCCATTTCGGGGTGCCGTCGGCATTGACTACCGGCAGGCCGGGTTTGATCATGTCCGCAGTAAAGGCCGTGTACCAGAAGATTTGCTGGGCGATCTGGCCCTGGGCAGGCACTGGACCGGCTTCACCGAAGGTCATGCCGATGGCTTCCTTGGGCGAATACTTTTTCATCCAGTCGATGTACTTGGTCAAGGCATAGACCGCAGCAGGCGAGTTGGTTGCGCCACCCCGGGAGACTGACGCGCCCACCGGCGTGCACTTGTCATCCGCGACGCGAATGCCCCACTCATCAATCGGCAGACCGTTAGGTATGCCAACGTCAGCGGTGCCTGCCATGGACAGCCATGCGTCTGTGAAACGCCAGCCCAAGGAAGGATCTTTCTTGCCGTAGTCCATGTGGCCATAAATCGGCTTGCCATCGATGTTCTTCACATCATTGGTAAAGAAGTCGGCGATGTCCTCATAGGCGCTCCAGTTGAGCGGCACACCTAGGTCATAGCCATACTTGGCTTTGAACTTGTCCTTCAGGTCTTTGCGGTCGAACAAATCGGCGCGGAACCAGTAGAGGTTGGCGAATTGCTGCGTCGGCAATTGGTACAGCTTGCCGTCCGGTGCGGTGGTAAAGCTGGTGCCGATAAAGTCTTTGATATCCAGACCCGGGTTGGTGTAGTCCTTGCCTGCGCCGGTCATGTAATCGGTCAGGTTCAGAATCTTGCCGTAACGGTAGTGGGTGCCGATCAGGTCGGAATCACTAATCCAGCCGTCATAAATCGACTTGCCCGATTGCATAGAGGTTTGCAGTTTTTCAACCACGTCGCCCTCTTGGATCAAGTCGTGCTTGACCTTGATACCGGTGATTTCCTCAAAGGCTTTGGCCAGTGTCTTGGACTCGTATTCGTGCGTGGTGATGGTCTCGGACACGACCGAAATTTCCTTCACGCCCTTGGCTTGCAGCTTTTTGGCCGCTTCGATAAACCACTTCATTTCATCTAGCTGCTTTTCCTTGCTCAGCGTAGATGGTTGAAATTCGCTGTCGATCCATTTTTTGGCTTCTGCCTCACCCGCCCACGCGCTGTTAGCCAGCAGGCAGGCGACTGCGACAGACACCATTGAATACCGTAACTTCATGCTATGTCTCCTCGATTGATGAATACCCCCTAATTTCAAAGGCTGCTTCGGCTCCAGGGGAATAGGGAACCGATCCTTCACACTCACACACTAACCTTTACGCATGACCCAGGCCAATACGGCCATGGACAGAACAAAACTAAACCAGATCGACGGGTCCTCGGGCAAGCCGAGTAATTCGGCCAAACGCCCGCTTAAACCCAGAAAAGCTAAGTTCACATAGGCGGCGCACAGCAGGCCAATAAACAAACGATCGCCCCTAGTGGTTTCTAGGGGCAAAAAGCCTTTGCGCATGACGGTGGGGGACTTGATCTCCCACACTGTCATACCCACCAACATCAAGGCAATGGAAATAAAAAATACCGCCACCGGTGTTGTCCAGGCCATCCACTCAAACATTGCGGGTCTCCTTGTACATAGCGTCTTAGACCCGCCCCATGGCGAAGCCCTTGGCGATGTAGTTACGCACAAACCAGATCACGATAGCGCCCGGCACAATCGTCAGCACCCCAGCAGCGGCCAAGGTGGCCCAATCCATACCGGCAGCGGACACGGTGCGCGTCATGGTGGCCACAATCGGTTTGGCATTGACGCTGGTCAGGGTGCGCGCCAGCAGCAATTCCACCCAGCTAAACATGAAGCAAAAGAAAGCGGCCACGCCCACGCCCGCTTTTATCAGCGGTAAGAAAATACGTACAAAAAACCGGGGGAAGGAATAGCCGTCGATATACGCGGTTTCGTCGATCTCGCGCGGAATGCCGCTCATAAAGCCTTCCAAAATCCAAACCGCCAAGGGCACGTTAAACAGGAGATGCGCCATGGCCACCGCCAAGTGCGTATCCATCAGACCCACCGTGGTGTAGAGCTGGAAAAAAGGCAGCAGAAAAACGGCGGGCGGCGTCATGCGGTTGGTCAGCAGCCAGAAGAACACATGCTTGTCACCCAAAAAACTGTAGCGCGAAAACGCATAGGCGGCGGGCAAGGCCACCGCAAGCGATACCACGGTATTCATGGCCACATAAATCAGGCTATTGATATAGCCCGAATACCAAGACACATCGGTCAAGATCAGGTGGTAGTTCTCCCAGGTGAAGTGCTGGGGGAACAAGGCAAAGCTAGCCAGAATTTCGGTATTGGTCTTGAAGGACATATTGACCATCCAATACACCGGCAGCAAGGCAAACACCATGTAGGCGATCAAAAAGATCGAGCGCTTATGAAACCGCTTCTCATGCATGGTCGGTCTCCTTGGATTGGGTGCCTACACGCTGCATCCAGTTAAACAACACAAAGCACATCAGCAAAATAATCAGGAAGTAAATGAGCGAGAAGGCAGCCGCCGGCCCCAAGTCAAATTGGCCCACGGCTTTTTGCGTCAGAAACTGCGACAAGAAGGTGGTGGCATTGCCTGGCCCGCCGCCAGTGAGCACAAAAGGCTCGGTGTAAATCATGAAGCTGTCCATAAAACGCAGCAGCACGGCAATCATTAGTACGCCGCGCATCTTGGGCAGTTGTACATACCAAAACACAGCCAACTTGCTCGCGCCATCAATGCTGGCGGCTTGGTAATAGGCATCGGGGATCGAGCGCAAACCAGCATAGCCTAAGAGCGCGACCAGCGGCGTCCAGTGCCACACATCCATCAGCAACACCGTCAACCAGGCGTGCGTAGCATTGCCGGTATAGCTGTATTCGATGCCCAAGCCTTGCAAGGCCGCGCCCATGAGACCAATATCCGAACGCCCAAAAATTTGCCATATCGTGCCCACCACGTTCCAGGGAATCAGCAGCGACAGCGACACCACCACCAACACGACCGAGGCCCGCCAACCCTGGGCCGGCATGGACAAAGCCAGCGCAATGCCCAGCGGAATTTCAATTAACAACACCGCCAGCGAAAACGTAATCTGGCGCAGCAAAGCGCCGTGCAACTCTTCGTCGCGCATGATGGCGACAAACCACTCCGTGCCCACAAAAATACGGCGCTCGGGCGAAATAATGTCCTGCACCGAATAGTTCACCACCGTCATCAAAGGCAGGATCGCGGAAAAAGCCACGCACACCAGCATCGGCAGTATGAGAAACCAGGCCTTTTGGTTGACCGGCTTGTTGCTGGCGCTCATGCCACGATCTCCTCGTTGCGGTAAAAACAGCTTTTGTCATTGAGCACCTGGCACCACACCGTGCTTCCCACGGCAAAGGGTTCGGCCATCATCGCTAGGCGCGCTTTGAACACCTGCCCTTGCAGGCTGGCGGTGACGATGAAGTGGGTGCCCACATCTTGCACCTGCTGCACTTGCATGGCCAGCGCGCCTTCAAAACTACTGCCTTCGCAGCGTACGTATTCGGGGCGTATGCCCAGCTTCAAATCCCCATGGGGCAAATCGCCATGCGCAGCGGCAAGCGGCAAGGCCACACCGCACACTTGCAAGCCCTGCGACCCCATCTGCGCAGGCAGGAAATTCATGCCCGGTGAGCCAATGAAATGACCGACAAACGTATGCGAGGGCCGCTCGAATAACTGCGCCGCTGTGCCCATCTGCACTGCACGTCCGCGCGTCATGACCACTACTTGCTGCGCGAAGGTCAGGGCCTCTACCTGGTCATGCGTGACATAGACCAAAGTGAGTTTCAACTCGCGGTGAATTTGCTTGAGTTTGCGGCGCAACTGCCACTTCAGGTGCGGGTCGATCACGGTTAAGGGCTCGTCGAACAAGACCGCCGATACGTCCGAACGCACCAGGCCGCGCCCAAGCGAAATTTTTTGCTTGGCATCGGCCGCCAGCCCCGATGCGCGCTGGTTGAGCTGGCCGCTCAGGTCCAGCATCTCGGCGATTTCGCCGACGCGTTTGCGAATTTGCTCAGCGGGCATCTTGCGGTTGCGCAGCGGAAAGCCCAGGTTTTCCGCCACCGTCATGGTGTCGTAAATTACCGGGAACTGAAACACCTGTGCGATGTTGCGCTGTTGCGGCGTGGAGCGCGTTACGTCTTGCCCATCAAAAAACACCGTCCCTTGTGAGGGCTGCAGCAGGCCGGACATGAGGTTGAGCATGGTGGTTTTGCCGCAGCCTGAGGGGCCGAGCAAGGCATAGGCGCCGCCATTTTCAAACGACATCTTCAAGGGCAGCAAAGCGTAGTCGCTGTCTTGCTGCGGCTTGGGTCGGTAGGCGTGGGCCAAGTCCAGGTCGATGCGCGCCATGTCAGTGCACCCCTTCGCGCGACGGGGCCAGGGCCAGCATGCCGGCGCTGTCAAACACATAGACATCTTGCGGGCGGAAATACACCGCCATGGCATCGCCTAGATCAAAGTAATGCACCCCAGCGAGTTGTGCGACCATGGCGCCCAGCGCGGTATCCAGATGCACAAAGGTATCCGAGCCAGAAATTTCAGCCAAGGCCACAGTGGCATTTACCGCCACGTCACCCGCACGCCCCTGCACGCGCAAGGCGCTGGCGCGCAGGCCCGCAGTAACCGCTCCGGCTGCCAGGGCGCTTGAGAGCGCAACGCTGCTGGCATCGGCCAGCACCAGCGACTGTTCTTGCACCCGCGCAGGAAAAAGATTCATAGGTGGATCGCTAAAAGCCGTTGCCACGCGGATCGAGCGGGGCCGCTGAAACACTTCGGCGGTCGGGCCGTATTGCAGCAATTCCCCCGCGTCCATCACAGCGGTATAGCCGCCCAAAAGCAAGGCCTCGCCCGGCTCGGTGGTGGCATAGACAACGGTCGAATTGCCCGCCGCGAACAAGGCGCTGAGCTCATCGCGCAATTCTTCGCGCAATTTGTAGTCCAGATTGACCAGGGGCTCGTCCAGCAACATCAGCGGCGCGCTTTTGGCCAAAGCGCGGGCCAGCGCCACGCGCTGCTGCTGCCCGCCGGACAACTCAGCCGGGTAGCGCTCCAGAAACATCTCGATGTGCAGCTTTTCGGCCAGGGCCTGCACCCGCTGGCGCACGCCGGTTTCGCCGCGCAAATTCAGCGGCGAGGCAATGTTGTCAAACACCGTCATGGAGGGGTAGTTGATGAACTGCTGATAGACCATGGACACATTGCGCTGGCGCACCGGCACGCCGACCACGTCCACGCCATCGACCAGCACGCGCCCGCTGCTGGGCACATCCAGTCCAGCCATGATGCGCATCAGGCTGGTTTTGCCCGCTTGCGTAGCGCCCAAGAGCACGGTCACGGCGTCAGGGCGCAAGTCCATGTCCAGCGCATACAGCCAGGGCTGCGCGCCTACTTTTTTACTCACTGCTTGAAGACTCAAGTCCATCAGACACCCTTGATCGCTCGCACCAAATAAGCGCGTTGTAAATTCGAATGTGACAATTATTGTTCGAAATTATTCGTTTTAACTAGGTGTTTACCCTAAAACCATTCCTTTCGGTTCGATTTAAAGTGTGCGGGCTCTCTTTACCCAAGACTCGGACCATCGGCGCATGAACCCTAATCCACGACAAATCAAGCTTTTAAGCGTAGTGCGGGCCCAAGGCTCGGTGACGGTAGAGCGTCTGGCCGATACCCTGGAAGTGACGCTGCAAACCGTGCGCCGCGACGTGCAGCGCCTGGCCGACGAGGGCTTGCTGGCGCGCTTTCATGGCGGCGTACGCGTACCCGGCTCCACCGTGGAGAACCTGGCCTATCCGCAGCGCGAAATCCTCAACGCACAGGGCAAAGCGCGCATTGCGCGGGCCGTGGCCGATGCCGTGCCCAATGGTTGTTCGCTGCTGCTCAATATCGGCACCACCACCGAGGCCATCGCCCGCGCCCTGACCAAGCACGAAGGTTTGCGCGTGATTACCAATAACCTCAATGTGGCCGCGATCCTGAGCGCCAATTCGCAAAGCGAGGTGATTGTGGTGGGCGGCGTGGTGCGCGGGCGCGACCAGGGCATTGTGGGCGAGGCGGCGGTGGACTTCATCCGCCAGTTCAAGGTGGATATTGGCCTCATTGGCATCTCCGCCATCGAATCCGACGGCTCGCTACGCGACTTTGATTACCGTGAGGTAAAGGTATCGCAAACCATTATTTCGCATGCCCGCGAGGTTTGGCTGGCAGCGGACGCCAGCAAATTTAACCGGGCTGCGATGGTGGAAGTCGCGCAACTCTCCAGCATCGACCGCCTGTTTTCGGATGCGATACCACCGGAGCCATTTATGGACTTGATGGCCGAAGCGCAGGTACGATTTACGCTGGCGGACGACTGATTACGCCGCCAGCCCGACCACTGCCTTCCCGCCACCTTTGGATACCAAACCGCCATGACCTACCTGCTCGCACTTGACCAAGGCACCTCTAGTTCCCGCAGCATCGTGTTTGATGCGCAAGGCCGCATCGTGGCCATGGCGCAGGAGGAACTAACCCAGTTCTACCCCCAGCCCGGCTGGGTGGAGCACGACCCGCTGGAAATCTGGCGCACCCAGTTGGCCACGGCGCGCGATGTGCTGGCCAAAGCCGGCATCAGCGCGCAGCAGGTGCACGCCATCGGTATCACCAACCAGCGCGAGACCACAGTGGTCTGGAACCGAAAGACCGGCCAGCCCATCCACAAAGCCATCGTCTGGCAGGACCGGCGCGCCGAACCCGCGTGCGCCGCGCTGCGTGAACGCGGCATGGCCGAGCCCATTCGCCAAAAAACCGGCCTGCTAGTGGATGCTTATTTTTCCGGCACCAAGCTGCAATGGATTTTGGATAACGTGCCTGACGCCCGCGCGCAGGCAGCGCACGGCGAACTGGCCTTTGGCACGGTGGATAGCTGGCTCTTGTGGCAATTGACGAACGGGCGCGTGCACGCCACCGACGTGAGCAACGCGGCGCGCACCATGCTCTTTAATGTGCACAGCAACACCTGGGACGCAGAGCTGCTGCAAGCCCTCAACATCCCCGAGGGCCTGATGCCCCAGGTGCTGCCCTCGGCTGCCCACTTTGGCGAGATCGAGCCAGGCCTCTTGGGCCACAGCATTTCCGTAGGCGGCATGGCAGGGGACCAGCAAAGCGCTTTGTTCGGCCAGGCCTGCTTTAGCGCGGGTATGGCCAAAAACACCTACGGCACCGGCTGCTTTATGTTGATGCATACCGGCACGCAATTTCAAACCTCAACGAATGGGCTTATCACCACCAGCGCGGCACAGCCTGGTACCCGCCCCGAATTCGCCTTAGAAGGCAGCGTGTTTGTAGGCGGCGCGGTGGTGCAATGGCTGCGCGACGGGCTGGGCGCGATCCGCAGTAGCGCCGAGGTGCAAGCGCTGGCGCAAAGCGTGCCCGACAGCGGCGGCGTGATGTTGGTGCCGGCCTTCACCGGCTTGGGCGCGCCCTATTGGAATCCCGAGGCGCGCGGCACCATGACCGGCCTGACGCGCGGCAGCACGCTAGCCCATATCGCCCGCGCGGCCTTGGAGAGCATCGCCTTTCAGAGCGCTGCGTTGCTGCAAGCCATGGCGCGCGACGCGCAGCAAGCGGGCGCTGCCGCCGTGACTGAGCTGCGCGTGGACGGCGGCGCCTGCGTCAATGATTTGCTGATGCAGTTTCAGGCCGATTTGCTGGGCATTAGCGTGCTGCGCCCTCAAGTGACCGAGACCACCGCTCTGGGCGCCGCCTACTTGGCCGGCCTTTCCACCGGCCTGTACCCCGACACCGCCGCGCTGAGCCAACTCTGGCAAGCAGAACGCCGCTTCGAGCCGCAAATCAGCCGCGCCCAAGCCCAGGAACAGATGCAGCGCTGGGAACACGCAGTGCGGCAAACCACGGCGGCCTAGTTGCGCGGCGCGAGCGTTGGCATAGTTAGACTCTGCTTGCCTTTTCACTTACAGAGAACCCATCCATGCAGCAAGGCATCGCATTCATAGGCGGCGGCAATATGGCCAGCGCCATCATCGGCGGCTTGCTCAAGCAAGGCTGGCCCATATCGCACATCGAGGTAGTCGAGCCCTTTGACGAGGCGCGCGCCAAACTCAGCAGCCAATTTGGCATCACCGCCCAGGCCCAGGCCGGCAGCTTTTTGACCCGCGCCAACCTGGTGGTTTGGGCCGTCAAGCCCCAAACCTTCAAAGACGCCGCTGCGCAAACACAAGCCCACACCCACGCCGCCTTGCACCTGAGCGTGGCCGCAGGCATACGTAGCGACACGATTGCGCAGTGGCTGGGTAGCGAACGCGTGGTACGCGCCATGCCCAATACCCCGGCGCTGATTGGCAAGGGCATCACCGCCCTGTTTGCCCGCGCCACCGTCAATGAGCCATACAAGGCGCTGGTAAACCAGGTTTTGGGCAGCACCGGCGAACTCATGTGGGTGGGCGCCGAAGACCACATCGACGCCGTGACCGCGCTCTCGGGCTCTGGCCCGGCCTATATGTTTTATTTCATGGAAGCCATGCGCGAAGCGGGCATCGGCATGGGGCTAGACCCCGCGCAGGCGTACCAACTGGCCATCGCCACCTTTATTGGTGCCGGTGAACTGGCCAAGGCCTCGCCGGAATCGCCCGAAACGCTGCGCCAGCGTGTCACCTCCAAAGGCGGCACCACCTACGCCGCACTCAGCGCCATGGAAGCTAGCGGCATCAAACCCGCATTCATTGCCGCCATGCAAGCGGCGCAGCAGCGCGCAAAAGAGTTGGGCGACGAATTCGGCGCTTGAGTATCAAAAAGTCGCGACTTTTGATGAACCTATTTAAATAAGTCGCAAATCGCAGGGGCAGCACCACGCTTCCCTGGCCGCGCTCAATGCCGCACCGCCGTCCAAAAACCTTCGCGGCTGTAGTGCAGTTTGAGGAAATCGATCCACAGGCGCAGGCGCAGCGCCATGTGTTTGCGCTCAGGGAATACGGCGTAAATGCCGTTGGGTGGCGCGGCGAATTCTTCCAGCACCGGCACCAGCAGCCCGGCCGCGATCTCGGCCTCCACCTCCCAGGTGCTGCGCCAGGCGATGCCCCAGCCGCCCAGGCACCAGTCGTGCAAAACCTGGCCATCCGAGCAATCGAGCGGTCCACTGGGCCGCAGGTGAATCACCTCGCTACCCTCGGCCTTGGGTACCGTAAAAGCCCAGCCGCGGGTTTGCGAGGCGTCGCTCGATAGCGTCAAACAGTCAAAGCGCTGCAAATCCGAAGGCTTGGCGGGCCGCCCGTGACGCGCCAGGTAGGCCGGTGTAGCCACGCACATGCGCCGGTTGTCGGCCAGTCGCACGCTGACCAGGGACGAATCAGGCAAATCGCCCACACGCACCGCGCAGTCAAAGCCCTCGCCGGCCAGGTTAATCACCCGGTCGCTCAAGTTGAGCGAAACCGTCACCTCTGGGTGCAGTTCCCGAAACAGCGGCACCAGCGGGGCCACATGGCGGCGACCAAAGCCGGCGGGTGCTGTCAGGCGCAAATGGCCGCTGGCCTGGATGCCACCGGCGCTCACGCTGGCCTCGGCATTGCCCAGGTCGGTGATCAGGCGCTGGCAGTCTTCCAAAAAAGCCGTACCCTCTTGCGTCAGCGTCATGCGCCGCGTGGTACGCACTAACAACTTGACGCCCAGGCGTTGCTCCAGCGCATCGAGCCGCCGCCCCACGATGGCTGTCGCCACGCCCTCGGCCTTGGCCGCAGCCGTCAGGCTGCCGCGCAGCGCCACCGCTACAAAAGACTCCATTTGCTTGAGCTTGTCCACGGCCTACTCCTGCGGCAGGGCCAAGGTGCCCGCTTGCAGCATGGCGCTCATGTCGTCTTCGCTATAGCCCACGTCCAGCAAGACCTCGCGCCCGTGCTGGCCCAAGCGCGGAGGGTCCAGGCGCAGGCCCAGGCGCTCGCCGTCTAGCGTCAAAGGCAATAGCGGAACCGAGGTCTCTCGCCCGTCGGGCAGCGTCATGGGGGCCAAGCCGCCGGTTTGCAGCAAATGCGGATCAGCAAACAAATGCTGCGGATCGGTAATCGGCGCAAAGGGCAGACCTTCGCGCTCGAACACAGCAGTTAATTCCTCACTTGTGTGGGTTGCCAGGCGCTCACGCAGCATAGGCATCATCCAGGCGCGGGCGCGTACCCGGTCGTTGTTGGTGGCAAGGCGCGCATCAGCGTACAGGTCGGCAAAGTTAAAGGCCTCGCAAAACACCCGCCACTGGGTATCGCCCACCACCGCCAAAAAGATTTGCGCGCCGCCTTGCACGCTAAACACGTCGTAAATACCCCAGGGCGAAATACGCTCGGGCATGGGCGCAGCGGGCTGGCCGGTCACTGCAAATTGCAGCATGTGCTGCGCCACCAAAAACACATTGTTCTCAAACAGCGCCGCCTGCACTTGCTGGCCCTGGCCGGTGTGCTGGCGCTGCATCAGCGCGGCCATGGCGCCCATGGCGCCGAATACGCCGCCCATAATGTCGTTGACGCTAGAGCCTGCGCGCAGCGGGTCGCCGGGCCGGCCCGTCATAAAGGCCAGGCCGCCCATCATTTGCACCACTTCGTCCAGGGCGGTGCGGTGCTCGTAGGGGCCGGGCAAAAAGCCTTTGTGGCTGACATAGATCAGGCGCGGATGGCGGGCCGACAAAGTGGCGTAGTCCAGCCCCAGCTTTTCCATGGTGGCGGGTTTGAAGTTTTCGCTGACGATGTCTGCCCGGGCCACCAATCGCGCCACCACGTCGCGGCCAGTGGCGCTTTCCAGGTCGAGCGCAATACTTTTTTTATTGCGGTTAAACAGCGGATAAAAACCGGCGCCCACGCCCAGCAGTTTGCGGGTGCTGTCGCCCGCCAGCGGCTCGACCTTGACGACGTCGGCACCCATATCGCCCAGCACCATGCCGCAGGTAGGGCCCATGACCATGTGGGTGAACTCGACAACGCGGATGCCGGACAGGGGCAAAGGCTTGGGTGTATTCATTTTTGTCATGAATGGATTGCTTTTTAGCATCATAGTATGCACCAAAGTATCGAATACAGTAGTGCACCGTGTAGTTTCTTACGCGCGCTTGTTTCCGTCTATTTTCAAGGAGCCCCTATGGCCACCGCCCGCACCACGATTGGCCGACTGCATGTCGCCACCGTTTTACAAACTTTTATCGATACCGAAGTGCTGCCCGGCACTGGCGTGAAGCCCGCCAAATTTTGGAAAGGCTTTAACGCCATCGTGGCCGATCTGGCGCCCAAAAACGCCGCCCTGCTGGCCGAGCGCGAGCGCTTGCAAAGTGAAATCAACACCTGGCACCAGGCCCACCCCGGCCCGATTGCTGACATGAAAGCCTACCAAGCGTTCTTGAAAGACATTGGCTATTTGGCGCCGCTGCCCGCCAAGTCGCGCATCACCACGAAAAATGTCGATGCTGAATTGGCTATTCAAGCGGGCCCGCAACTGGTGGTGCCAGTGCTTAATGCGCGCTATTCCCTCAACGCCGCCAATGCGCGCTGGGGCAGCTTGTATGACGCGCTGTACGGTACCGACGTGATTTCCGAAGACGGTGGCGCCACTAAAGTCAGCGCCAGCGGCAAAGCCTACAACCCCAAGCGCGGTAAAAAAGTAATCGCCTATGCGCGCAAGCTGCTCGACGAAGTCGCCCCCTTGCGCAAAGGCTCGCACCAGGACAGCACGGCCTACAGTGTAAAAAATGGCAAGCTGGCCGTGGCCCTGAAAGACGGTAGCAACACCAGCTTGGCCACACCCGCCCAGTTCAAAGGTTTTCAAGGTGCGGCCAAAGCACCCTCTTCGGTACTCTTGGAGCACAACGGTTTGCACCTGGACATCTTGATCGACCACAACTCCCCGATTGGCAAAACCGACGCCGCTGGCGTGTATGACGTGGTGGTGGAGGCGGCGCTGTCCACGATTCTTGACCTGGAAGATTCGGTGGCCGTGGTGGATGCAGCGGACAAAGTGCTGGCCTACCGCAACTGGCTGGGCATTTTGCAAGGCACGCTCACCGAGACGATAAGCAAAGGCGGCAAAACCTTTGTGCGCGGCCTCAACCCAGACCGCGCCTATACCGGTGCGGACGGCAAGCCCGTGGTGCTGCATGGCCGCTCGCTGCTGTTTGTGCGCAATGTGGGCCATTTGATGAGCAACCCGGCCATCACCTACACCGCCAACGATGGCAGCACGCATGAAATCCCCGAAGGCATATTGGACGCCGTAGTCACCACCGCCATCGCCATCCACGACCTGCAGCGCACCAAGGCGGACGCACAAGCGGGCATGGTGCGCAACTCACGCAAGGGCTCGGTGTATATCGTCAAGCCCAAAATGCACGGCCCCGCTGAAGTGGCGTTTGCCGATGAATTGTTTGGCCGCGTCGAGGCCTTGCTGGGATTGCCCGAAAGCACGGTCAAACTGGGCATCATGGACGAAGAGCGCCGCATCAGCGTAAACCTGCAAGCCAGTATCGCCGCCGCGCGCAGCCGCGTGGCCTTTATCAATACCGGCTTTTTAGACCGCACCGGCGACGAGATACACACCTCCATGTATGCCGGCCCCATGATCCGCAAAGCCGAAATGAAAGCCACACCCTGGATCGCGGCTTACGAACGCAGCAATGTGCTAGCCGGCCTGGCCGGCGGCCTCCGCGGCAAAGCGCAAATCGGCAAAGGCATGTGGGCCATGCCCGACCTGATGAGGGCCATGATGGAGCAAAAAATCGTACACCCCAAAGCCGGTGCCAACACCGCCTGGGTGCCCAGCCCCACCGCCGCCACGCTGCATGCCCTGCACTACCACCAAGTACTGGTCAGTGATGTGCAAAAGCAACTGGAAACCATCGACTTGCGCAAAGTACGCGCCGGTTTGCTCAATGACATGCTGACCATTCCCGTGGCCACCAACACCGGCTGGAGCGAGAAAGAAAAGCAGCAAGAGTTGGACAACAATGTACAAGGCATTTTGGGCTATGTGGTGCGCTGGATTGACCAAGGCGTGGGCTGCTCCAAAGTGCCCGACATCCACAACGTAGGCCTCATGGAAGACCGTGCCACGCTGCGCATTTCCAGCCAGCATATTGCCAACTGGCTGCTACACCGCATCGTCACCAAAAAGCAAGTGCAAGCCACTTTCGAACGCATGGCCGCCGTGGTGGACGGGCAAAACGCCGGTGACCCGCTATACCAACCCATGGCCGGAAATTTCAAAACCTCCAAAGCCTACAAAGCTGCCACCGAACTGGTGTTCAAAGGCTTGGCGCAACCGAGCGGCTACACCGAGCCGCTGCTGCATGCCTGGCGATTGAAGGTGAAGGCACAGCGCAAATAATTGGATACTTAGCGAAGCGAAACGGCACCTACGGGTGCCGTTTTTATTGTGTGCAAGGGATGAACTACACGCCCAAAAACCCCGCCAGCGCGGGATCGCGCAGCAGGTCCTGGCCGCTGCCTTGCAGCACCACCTGGCCTTTTTGTAGGACGATGGCAGTGTCGGCTCTTTCTAGCACTTTGCGGTAGTCGCGGTCCACGATCAGGGTGGCGATACCGCTTTGGCGTATGCCTTCGATCACGCGCCAAATTTCGGCCACGATCAAGGGGGCAAGACCCTCAGTGGCTTCGTCCAGGATGATGAGTTGCGGGTGCGTCATCAGGGCGCGGCCAATGGACAGCATTTGCTGCTCTCCACCCGAAAGCTCGGCGCCCAAATTGGACAGGCGCTCGGCCAAGCGCGGAAAGGTTTCCATCACCCGCGCAAACGGCCAATCGCTGCGCCCGTCGGTGCCCGGTCGGGCGGCCATCAGCAGGTTTTCGCGCACCGTGAGGTTGGGAAAAACGCCCCGCCCTTCGGGCACATAGGCCACGCCTAAGCGCGCCATTTCATGGGGGCGGCTTTTCGATACGTCTACTCCGAAAGCGCGGATGCTGCCGCTGCGCTCGGTCACATGGCCCAGCAGGGTGCGAATCAGCGTGCTCTTGCCCATGCCATTGCGCCCGAGCAGGCCCATAGTTTGGCCGCGCGCAATATCGACATCGACACCATACAAAACCTGGCCCGAGCCGTACCAGGCCTGGATCGCGCGGGCTTGCAGAATAAGCTCAGCCATTAGCGCAACTCCCTTGCTTGGCGCAGCGCCATCCCAACGTAAACCGTATCCACTGCTGAAAAGGCAGGCATCAGTGCTCCCCCAAATAAGCGACCCGCACTTCGGGGCTGTTGCGCACCGCCTCGGGGCTGCCGCAGGCGATGAGCTGTCCATTCACCAGCACGGTAATGACATCGGCCACGCGAAACACCGCGTCCATATCGTGTTCGATCAGCAGCATGGCGTGTCTGGCCTTGAGGGCCGTCAGCAGTTCCAGCATGCGCTCGGTTTCTTCGGCACCCATGCCGGCCAGCGGCTCGTCCAGCAGCAGCACCGAAGGGCGCGTAGCCAGACACATGGCGATTTCAAGTTGGCGCTTTTGCCCATGCGACAACAAGCCCGCCTCGCGCGCCAGCAAATCTTGCAAGCCCGCTTGCGCTGCCGCATCTTGCGCAGCTTGCATGCTCTTGACGCAAGCAGAGGCGCTCTGCCACCAAGCCCAGGGCTGCTGGTGCATCGCCTGCGCGGCAAGCCGACAGTTTTCCAGCACGCTAAAGCTGGGATAAATCGTGTTGCGCTGGTAGCTGCGGCCAAGACCTGCGCGGGCACGGCGCGGCTGGCTCCAGCGGCTCACATCCTGCCCCAGCAAATGCACCGAACCAGCAGACGCTTCCAACTCACCAGACAAAATATTCACTAAGGTGGACTTGCCTGCGCCATTAGTCCCGATCACTGCGTGCACGCTGCCGCGCGCGACGTCGATAGACACATTGTCCAAGGCAGTCAGCCCGCCCCAGCGGCGGCTGATGCCGGTACCGCGGAGCAAAACTTCGGCGCTATGCATGGCCTGCCTTGGTGGAAGCCGCTGGCGCCAAAGCACCACCGCCATGCGCACCGGGCTTGCGCCCGAACAACTGTCCCGGTATGCCCACCAGCCCGCGCGGCAGCAAGGCCACGCTGGCGATGATGGTCAGCCCCAGGCCCAGATGCCAATGCTTGGCAAATTCGCCAAAAATCGCCTCGGAGCGGAAAAATTCTTGCAAGAGCGCAAACGCAAACGCGCCAATCAGTGCGCCGCGCAAATGGCCCAAGCCGCCCAAAATAATGATGATCAGTACCTCGCCCGAGATATGCCAGCTCATCATTTCCGGGTTCACAAAACCGTCTTTTACGGCAAACAAAAACCCCGCCAATCCGGCGATACCGCCTGACACCACAAACGCCGCCAGCTTGTACGGGTAGGTAGAAAAACCAGTGGCGCGCATGCGCTGCTCATTCACCCGTATGCCTGCCAGCGCATGGCCAAATTTCGAGCGGCCCAGCAAGGCCAAGAATACAAACGTCCCCAAAAGACAAGCCAGCGTAAAGCGGTACATCACCAGGGGCTTGTCCAGGTCCAGCCAATCGCCCAGCGCGGGTTTCATCATCAGGTAAATACCGTCGGTGCCGCCGCCCAAAGGAGTGTCGTGCACCACGTAATAGGCCATTTGTGCAAAGGCCAAAGTAACCATAATGAAATACACGCCCTTGGTGCGCAAGGACAGCGCGCCTACCACCAAGGCGTAAGCGGCGGCCAGCAGCACGCACAGGGGCAACAAGGTCGCGACCGAAGCGGGTCCGTCAGACGGTGACAAAAGCACGGTCGCATACGCTCCAATGCCAAAAAACGCCGCCTGCCCGAAGCAGACCAGGCCGGTCTTGCCCACCAGCAATTCCAGGCTGAGCGCCAGCACCGCAAAAATCATGATCTTGGTGGCCAGATCGACACCAAAATTACCCGCCACATGCGGGAACACGGCCAGCGCCGCAAAGCTGGCCAGCACAAACAAAAATTTAGGAAGCTGCGCGCGCATTAACCCGCCTTGAACAAGCCATCGGGCTTCCACAGCAATATGACGGCCATCAACACATACACCAGCACGCCCGCCACCTGGGGCACCAGTACTTTGCCAAAGGTATCGACCACGCCGATCAGCAAAGACGCCAACAAGGCCCCGCGTATCGAGCCAATGCCGCCGATCACCACCACCACAAAGCAAATAATCAGCACCAAGCTGCCCATGCCCGGATAGACCGAGGACACCGGCGCGGCCACCATACCGGCCAGCACCGCAATCGCCACCCCGGCGGCAAACACCACGCGGTAAAGAAACTTAATATCAACGCCCAGGGACTGCACCATTTCGCGGTTGGTACTGCCCGCGCGAATCATCATGCCCAATCGGGTTTTGGCAAACACAAAGTACATGCCCAGCGCCAAGAGCAAACATACGCCCGAGATAAAAAGGCGATACACCGGGTAGACCATCATGTCGCCTAGCGGGATGCTGC
Organism: Comamonas sp. lk; assembly: GCA_945869165.1. Lineage (GTDB taxonomy): Bacteria > Pseudomonadota > Gammaproteobacteria > Burkholderiales > Burkholderiaceae_C > Allorhodoferax. The sequence continues at coordinate 63,660 of CAMBNY010000007.1, forward strand.
CGGATAAAAAATCTGGCGCTTGCACGCCGTGCACATCGTCGCCGACCAACAGGCTGCGAAGTTCCTCAAACACCAATATCAGGCCGTAGGTCATCAGCACTTGCTGCAAATGTTCACGGGTGTAAAGAAAACTGTAAAACGCCCACTCCAGCAAATAGCCCAGCGCCACCGCCAGGATCAAACCAAACAACAGAGTGGTAAAAAAGCCGCCGCCTACCGTGGCCGCCACAAAGGGCGCCAAGGCAAAAGCCATGTAAGCGCCGATCATGTAAAAGCTGCCATGGGCCAGATTGATAACGCCCATGATGCCAAATATCAGCGTCAGACCCGAGGCCACCAGAAACAGCAGCAAGCCGTATTGCAGCGCGTTCAAGCACTGGATAAGAAAAGTGGTGAGGTCCATACGAATGCAGGGCTGTGCCTAACGCAGCGTGGCGTTAGAACACAAGCCCTCGGGCTGATCGCTCCAAAACCTTACATCTTGCAGCCGCGGCCGGGGTCAGCCAACTTGGCACTGGCCATGCCCACCACTTTGTTTTCCTTTTCCTTGTCGCTGGTTTGGCGCAGGTAAAAGTTTTGCACCGGGTTATGC
>CAMBNY010000008.1 GCA_945869165.1 Comamonas sp. lk
GTGTAGAAGGCGGTGGCTTCTTGGTCCAGCGGATGCGTCAGCATGGCGCGCACACCGGCTTGTTCGCTGATGAGCACGGTGCGCGCAATGGCATCTTGCAAAAGACCCCAACCCAAGCCGCGCCCTTGCGCGCTGGTAGACACCGCTAAGCGTGCCAACAAAACCACGGGCAAGGGATAGTGGCCCATGCCTTTGCGCATGCGCTCGGGCACCTCAAAGGTATCGATCTGGCCTACTGTCAGGCTGAAATAACCCAGTACCTGGTCTTCATCGGCGGCGACAAAGGTCTTGGTCGAACCTGCGCCTTGGGCCTGTCTGGCGTGGCGCACTAGCCAATCGTTAAGCACTGGCTTGCCGCAATCAAATTCCTCCAGCTTATGGCGGGGCGCCAGTAGCTCTGGCCTGCGCAAACTCACGGGGTTTCCCAGGGGGCTTGGCGGGCGAATAAATTGCGCAATCCTTCATTGGCTTGCGCGGGTTGGTCCAACAAATCTACAAAGCTTTGGTACTGCGCGCCCGACACCATGAATAGGCGTTGATCGAGCAAGGTCTGTTCAGCTGCCAGGCAGGCACTGTCCAAAATGAAATCGGTCAGCGACTTGTGCGCCACCTCCGCAGCCCGCCGCAAGACAAGCTCTTGTTCTTGGGTGGCGCGTAGGCCCAAACGGGCGGAACGGGTGCTGGCGGGAGCTAGGGCGGACATGGGCAGACCTCATGGAGCGGGAAAGTATGGCGGGGATGTTAGTACATATGACATACAAAATCCAGCCCGGCCCGCGCTATTGCCCCTAAAACCCTGTTGGCGCTGTGACGGGAGGCGCCGTCCTCAAGCCAACAAAGCCACATTCCCACCCGCTGCGGTGGTGTTGACCGTCACCGTGCGCTCAGCGCAAAAGCGGTACAGATAATGCGGGCCGCCGGCTTTGGGGCCGGTGCCGCTCAGGCCTTCGCCGCCAAAGGCCTGCACGCCGACCACGGCGCCGATCATGTTGCGGTTGATATAGACATTGCCGGTATGCGCCGCCTGCGCCATGGCCTGGGCGCGGCTGTCGATGCGGGTTTGGATGCCCAGCGTCAGGCCATAGCCCAGGGCGTTGATCTGCGCTATGGTGTCCAGCGGATCGCCCTTCCAGCGCAGCACTTGCAGCACTGGCCCAAAAATTTCGGCATCCACCTCGGCTACGCTTTGCACTTGGTAGGCATGCGGCGCGATGCGGTTCGGTAGCGCACAACCATCCTGCGCCAACGCCGCCTGCCAAGCGGGGCCAAACAAACACATGCGGCGCGCATGCAGGCGCGCGATATGGGCTTGCAATGTGGCGGCGGCCTCCGCGTCAATCACCGGCCCCAGATCGGTGGCCAGGTCAGCAGGGTCGCCCACGCGCAGTTGCTGCGCCGCGCCGTGCAGCATCTCCAACAGGGTGTCTGCAATATCGGCATGCACGCACAACAAGCGCAGCGCCGAGCAGCGTTGTCCGGCAGAGCGAAATGCGCTGCTGATCACCGCATCGACCACTTGCTCGGGCAGTGCCGACGAGTCCACCACCATGGCGTTGATGCCGCCGGTCTCGGCAATCAAGGGCACGATAGGGCCGGGCTTTTGTGCCAACGCACGCTGAATGATTTTGGCGACCTCGGTAGAGCCGGTAAACACTACGCCCGCCACGCCGGGCTGCGCCACCAGCGCCGCGCCCACCGTCTCGCCAGGCCCGTGCAGTAGCTGCAATGCGTCTTGCGGAACGCCTGCCGCGTGCAAAAGTCGCACCGCTTCCGCCGCGATCAGCGGCGTTTGTTCGGCAGGCTTGGCCAGCACGGTGTTGCCGGTGGCCAGCGCCGCAGCGATCTGCCCCACACAAATAGCCAGCGGAAAATTCCAGGGGCTGATACACACCCACACGCCGCGCCCGCACAGTTGCAGCGTATTGGTCTCACCCGTCACACCGGGCTGCCAGTGCGCGCTGTCGGTTTGCATACCGGCGGAGCCGCTTGCGGCGCCCACGCCTGACCATGCATGCATCTGCGCCACCGGCATGGACAGCGGCTGCATGATGCGCAGCGCCTCGTGCGCGTAATAGCGCAAAAAATCTACCGCCTCGCGCAGTTCAGATTGCGCATCGCCCCAGGTTTTGTGCGCCTCGCGCACTAGCAAAGCGCACAGCGCCGGGCTGTGTTGCTCCAGGCTGTCGGCGGCGCGCAGCAAGGCCGCGCTGCGCTGCTCCACGGGCGTGCGCGACCAGGTTTTATATCCGGCTGCTGCGCGCTGCATCGCGCTCTGCACATCCTGCAGAGTCGCCTGCGCCAGCGCAGCAGGCAGGGGCTGCCCCAGGGCATGCAGATAGGGCGCGCGCATGGCCGGAACCGTGAAGTCCAGCCCCGCGCTATTGGCGCGTGCGCCTTCGCCGCTGCCAAAGAGTTGCGGTGGCAGGGGCAAGGCGCCCATCGGCTCCAGGCGCAGCGGCGAGATCAGCAAATCACGCACGCTCAGGGTGGGGTCGGCCAACTGGTGTACAAAAGACGAATTGGCGCCGTTCTCCAGCAGGCGGCGCACCAGGTAAGCGAGCAAGTCTTTGTGCGCCCCCACCGGCGCATATACGCGGCAAGCCATGAGTGGGTTTTTCAGCACCTCGCGGTACACGCCCTCGCCCATGCCGTGCAGGCGCTGCAACTCAAACGCGCCGCCGCTGCGCGCGCCCATTTGCGCAATGGCCGCTATCGTGGCCGCGTTGTGCGTGGCAAATTGGGGGTAAATCACATCGGGCGCGTCCAGCAGGGCGCCAGCGCAGGCCAGGTAAGAAATATCGGTATGGTGCTTGTGCGTGAACACCGGGTAATGCGGCAGGCCCAGCTCCTGGGCGCGCTTGATTTCGGCATCCCAATACGCGCCTTTCACCAAGCGGCACATGAGGCCCACGCCATGTTGGCGTGCCATAACCACCACGGTATGTACCAGTTCCAAAGCGCGGCTTTGGTAAGCCTGCAAAGCCAGGCCCAGGCCGCGCCACTGCGGCCAGTGCTGCGCCACGCGCTGCAACAAAGCATCAAACACTTCGAGCGACAACTCCAGGCGCTCCACCTCTTCGGCATCAATCGTCAGGTTGATATCGGCGCGTGCCGCTTGCTCGCACAAGCTCCACACCCGCGGCAGCAACTCGGCCATGACGCGCGCGCTTTGGCCGTCTTCGTAGCGCGGGTGCAGCGCGCTCAGTTTGATGCTGATACCGTCATTGCCTTGCGGCCCACGACCGGGCACGGCGGCCTGCGCCAGAGCGCTTATCGCGTCGCTATAACTTTGCCAATAGCGCAGCGCGTCGGCATCTGTGCGCGCACCCTCGCCCAGCATGTCATACGAAAAACGCAGGCCCTGGCTTTGCGCCTGGCGGGCGGTGTCGGCATGGCGCATGGCCTCGGCCATGCTTTGGCCCAGCACAAACTGGCGGCCTAGCAATTGCACCGCGCGCAGCGTGGCGGCCACCACGGTATGCGCGCCCAAGCGGCCCATCAAGCCGCTGCCGCTGGTAGCGCCTTGGGCATCGGGCAAAAAGTGTTTGGACATGGCAATCGCCGCGCGCGACAAACGCGCCAGCACCTGGTCGCCGGCCTGCGCAAAATCGGCGCGGCCCAGCTGGTCGGCGGTCAGGGCGATGGCAGTGTCCATGTCCGGCACGCGCAGCAGTGCTTCGGCCAGGCGCATCAGGGCCAGGCCCTCGGCGCTGGAAATCGGGTACTCCTGCAACAAACTTTCCATGGCCCAAAACGGCGCAGGATGATCACGCACACTTTGCACCCAGGGCGCGGCCACTTGCGCGGCAGCGGCCCAGTCCAGCTTGTCTTGCAAGCAGCGCAGGCGCTGTGCCACGGTCTCTGCCTCGGGAAGGTAGGGCTGGGGAAGGCGTTGATGGGTCAACATAGGGATGGCTCCTTGGGCTTTGCGCTTGTCGCTTGTGGCTTGTGGCTCGCCGCTTGTCGCTTTGGGGCTGCGGGCTGCGGGTGTGGTGTAAACCGCTATATTCCCACCTGTTAAGGCAAATATTTATCTTTATTTTTCTCACTTTATAGTGAATAACTCAGTATGAGCACCCCTGCCGCCAGCCTAGACCGTACCGACCTGAAGATTCTGCGCGCCTTGCAGGAAGACGGGCGCATCTCCAACCTCAAGCTGGCCGAGGCCGTGGCCTTGTCGCCCACTGCCGTGCTGGCGCGGGTGCAGCGCCTGGGCAAAGAGGGTTTTATCTTGGGTTATCAAGCGCACCTGAACCCGGTCAAACTGGGCGCGGGCCTGATGGTGTTTGTAGAAGTGCTGCTAGACCACACCACGCCGCATGTGTTTGAGGCCTTCAAAGCGGCCGTGCAAGTGCGCCCCGAAATCATGGAATGCCATATGGTGGCCGGCGGCTTTGACTACCTGCTCAAAACCCGTATGGCCGACATGGCCGCCTACCGCGACTTCGCCGGCACCGTGCTCTGGCAACTCCCCGGCGTGCGCGAAACGCGCACTTATGCGGTGATGGAAGAAGTCAAAAACAGCACGCATATTCCAATCAAGGGGTGATGGGCCGCTGCCCGTCGGACTTTATGTTTCAGATTACTGCCGAAAAATGGGATTCTTTGAAATCACAAACTGTGATTTCAAACGCCAGCGCTATTGCGTCAGGACGGGGTGGGCGGCGCACTGCGCCCCATCATGGCAAGCGGGCGAAATAAACGCGTGCCGCTGCGCGAGGGCTAAACGGCTATACCTACGACGTCAACCCCGCATACGCCAGCGCAATCGCGCAGGCCAAGCGGGCGTTATTGAGCACCAGGGCGATATTCGATGCAAGGCTGTCGCCGCCGGTGAGTTCGTTGACGCGGGCCAGCAAAAACGGGGTGCTGGCTTTGCCGCTGATGCCTTGGGCGGCGGCTTCTTGCAGGGCCTGGACGATGGCGCGGTCTATGGTGTCCCGCTCCATGGCGTGCTCGGTGGGTATCGGGTTGGCCACCACCATGCCGCCAGGCAGGCCCAGCGCCCACTGCGCGTGCATGGCTTGTGCAATAGCCTGCGGCGAGTCCAGCCGGTAGTCCACCTTAAAACCACTTTCGCGGGTAAAAAATGCGGGCAGCGCCTCGGTTTGGTAGCCCACTACCGGCACGCCCTGGGTTTCTAAATACTCCAAGGTCAGGCGTAAATCCAGTATGGATTTAGCCCCCGCGCACACGACCGCCACCGGGGTTTGCGCCAGCTCTTGCAAGTCCGCCGAAATATCAAAACTCTGCTCCGCGCCCCGGTGTACGCCGCCTATGCCACCAGTCGCAAACACGCGTATGCCCGCCAGCGCGGCGATGCGCATGGTGGCGGCCACCGTAGTCGCGCCATCAGCGCCTGCGGCCACGACAAAACCCATGTCGCGGCGACTGACCTTGGTGACTGTATGGCCGGCGCGGCCCAGGCGCTCGATCTGCGCGGCGGACAAACCCGCTTGCAAACGCCCCTGCACGATAGCCACCGTGGCCGGCACGGCGCCATGGGCGCGCACTTCGGCTTCGACCCGCAGCGCCGTCTCAACGTTCTGCGGATACGGCATGCCGTGCGAAATGATGGTGGACTCCAAAGCCACCACCGCCTGCCCTTGGGCCAGGGCGGTTTGCACTTCGGGGGCGATGTCTAAATAGGGGTTCATGGTGGGGTGTGTTGCATGTGGTGTCGCACGGCCTGCACGCTCAGCGTCGGGGCATTGGCTGCGGGGCTGGCCAGGGTAATTTCGGCACAGGCCATGGCCCACGCCAGCGCCTTCTCTAGCGGCCAGCCTTGCAAGTGACCATACACCAAGCCGCCCATCAAGGCATCGCCCGCGCCGCTGGCACTGAGCACCGGCACTGCGCGCGCCGCGCGGTGGCCAAAGCGGCCATCGGCATCGCACCAGGCCACGCCTTGCGCGCCCAGGCTGATCAGCACCCGGTCCACGCCCTGGCGGTGCAAGGCCAGCGCGGCGTCGCACGCGTCTTGCGTGCTGGCAATAGTGCGGCCCCACAAAACCTGCGCTTCCAAGCGGTTGGCCTTCAGCGTGTGGACATGCGCCAGCACCGCGCCCAGACGCGTGCACTTGGCCACCGACACCGCCTCGGCAAACAGCGCCGGGTGCGCCACCTCGGTGGCCAGCCACTGCCACACATCGGGCCGCAAATTGCAGTCCGCCACCAACACCGCCGCGCTGCGCAAGAGCGCCACGTGCGGCTGCAATAGTGCAGGCGTGAGCGCGTCCATGATGTCCATGTCGTTGACCGCCACATCCATATCGCCATCGGCGCGGTGCAGGCACACATAGGTTGCGCTGCGCTGGCCGGGCAGCGTCAGGCAGGCACGCATATCCAGCCCCATGGCCGCGCCCGATTGCCGCAAAGCCTGGCCAAACACATCGTCGCCCAGCACGCCCACCAAGCGCGCGTCTTGCCCCAGGCGCACCAAGTTTTCCGCCACATTGCGCGCCACCCCGCCGGGGCTGCACTGCACCTGGCCGGGATTGGAATCGCCCGCGCGCAGCGTGCCATGTGTATGGACAGAAACATCCATGTTGATGCCGCCTAGGAGGGTGATGTGCGGTGGGGACAAGGACTTATCCGGCAAGCAGGCGGCGCGACAAGAGCGACTGCATAGCGCGGCGGCCATCTACGATGAGGTAAATCAGCACCTGACGGTCCAGAACCCGGTAAATCACGCGGTAGGGCTTGAAGCTCGTTTGCCGGTACTCCTTGATTCCCAGGGCCAGCAATTCCTTGGGGTAACTGCCTCGCTCTGGGAAGTGCGCCAAATCTGACACAACGCGGCCCAGGCGGTCCAGCACCGAATTGGCGTTGGCTTGGCTATCCAACTCAGCGATGTAGTCGTACAAGGCCTCTAAGTCTTGCTCGGCGCCTTGGGTGAGCAGGACTTGGTAGTGCTTTGCTTTGCTGGCCATCAGGCCGCAGCGCGCTTGGCGCGCAATCGGGTGAGCACCTGCGCCACCGGCTTGACCCGGCCCGCAGCCAAATCTTGGTTGCCTAGGGCGAGTACCTTGAGCAGCGCCAGCGTCTCTTGGGCTTGCTCATAAGACACTACATCTTGCAACACCGCCTTGGCTTCGCCATTTTGGGTAATCAGCAATGGCTCGCGATTCGCGCTTAGCTGGGCCAGCACTTGCGCCGCGTTGGCTTTCAAGTAGCTGATGGGTTTGACTTGGGTGGAAAATTGCATGGTGATTTAACTAGGAAATGATAAGACTGAATATAGACTTTATTTAGTCTAAATGTAATGTCAACTCGGAAAAAGAATTTTCACTTTGTTATCACCTTTTTAGGTTTGCAAAAAACTACTGTTACGGACAGCGTATGACATGCTGGCTTCCTTCGACGTAAAGGTGCTACCGCTGCCGCGCCGCTTGAGCGCTAAGGGTGGGCTGGTGGCAAGTATTTGATGCGCTCATTAGATTATTTAGGGCGGTAATCATGTCCGTTCTCATCAGCAAACTGCACACTGAATTTTCTTATGTCTGCAGACAGAGCGTCGTCTCCAAAGGCCTTAGCGGCACAGGCGAATGCCAGAATACCGCGGTAGAAGGTGTTCCAGAGGTCTTCGCGGTGTTCATCATGGAGGTACGTACCCGCTACGCCACATGTGTGAAACCGGGGTGGATCTCCGATGTACATACCCATCGTCTGCGGCGAAGCTGCGTGCACAAAACCAGAGTACACCTTGCTGATGGTGCGCATCACCTGTGAGCCTCCATATGGATCGTCGCCGTGTGTTTTTGCAAGATAAGCTTGGACCTCCTTGCGTCGCGGATTTCCGCGTCTGCCAGTCGCAAGGTGTTTGCCAGTCGCTGGATCGAACTCTTCCTCGTAGAACGCGTCAAGATATTTTCTGTGAAGGTCCGTGATGTCGTTATTTATCACGCCAAATGCAAGAAATGTAATGTCTTCTTCGAGCTCGTCTAGTACGCGTTGAAGGACCGCTTGCTCACGTACGTAGCCATGTTCCATTAAAAGAAGGGCTGCCCTCAACGAGGAGATACAACAGGCGAGCTTTTGAACGATAGCTTGATGAATATTCTTTTCAGAGTACCGATAAACAAATGAGTCTAAGAAAGCAACGCGCTTAGGTTGAGACACGGCGGAGGCCAAGCGCAGCAAGGTTCCGTCCATGCGATCTAGGACCTGTGCAAAGAGATGCTCAGCCATACACTTTATTTATTCCTGATGTTTGACTTGTGCGGCATGCCTAAGGTGGGCGCAGTTAAGAGAGGTGGTGGCCTACTCGCGCTAAACAAGTGCGTCCATGTCTTCCATGAGCAAGATGAGTTCGACTGCCGTGACATCATGGTAGAGGAGTGGTTTTCCGTTGTCCGAAGGTGAATAGGAAAGCTTTCTCCAGCTCACAGGCTGAGCATTTGGATTATCGATCTTTATGACTCCCTTGTGGCCTAGGGCATTCCGCATAACCCGGCCGAAGTTCCAAACAGCTGGCCATTTTTGAGGCTCTGTCGAGTATTTTGTTTCAACAAGCGAGCGAGTCTCCTCGAAAAACTTTACGAATGCATTTGCGACCATCGCCCCGTGTACACCTTGAAGGCCAGTAAGGCTCAAAGGATGGATCACTGGAAACTGTTTAATTGGGTATTCCTCTAGTACAAGGAGGGCTGGCCAGTCGTTATTTGCCAGTGTTGAAAACAAGCTATACGGATAGAAATGAAACTCGATGCCGCTTACTGCTGGGTTGCCAGTTAGCGCAAGATATTGGGTTGGGGAATAGCCTTGTGCGACACCATTCTTTTGGGCAACGAGGGCAATTCCAAGAGACGAGACTCCGGCAATGAACGCGACCAGACTGTCGAAGAATCGATGTTGTGAGCGGTGGTATATGCGCTGCGGCATGCTTGGTAGGCCTAACGTAACGTAGGCCGCAAAACCCGGTAAATACATCCGGACTGATTAGAAACATCTTGTTGTTCGCGCATATGCCCTCGTTGCAATTTAGCAAGTTCAGGATCTAGCGGCCCCGCTGACATTGCGCCAAGAATTGGCGCTTTAGTTCGGTGGCTTTGCGTCGCCGGCTTTCACCGGGTTTGCCCTTCAATTCTCTTTTTCATCGGACAAGGGCTGTACCGATTTAAAAAAAGGATAGCACAGCGGCCGTGCATTGCATCCTACATTCGGAAATGGACAATGTTTTTTCTCGGCTGTTTGCTGTCCAGCAATAAAAAGACGCACTCCACTTGAGCGCTAAAGCTATTGCAGGTGCTGACCTTGCGGAAAACTCAATGCAGCTTAGCGATGTTCTGCGCTGCGGCTTGCTGCAGTTCCCCCAATGCCTCTACGCAAGGCTTGAACGATGGGCTCAATTGCTTTTCTTCGGACATGCGCAGCACATAGCCACGCGCCAGGTCAAGCGCGCTGCGCCACGTTGCGCCATCCAACACACTGTGCAGGTGGGCCGTGGCCACGCTGTCTCGCAAGATGCCACCGCTGGTGGGGCTAAAAGCCATAGGCAACATGTCATAGGCGGGGCTTGGGGCGTAGGGTCGGCCACTGTCGCCGAAAAAAGACAAATTGCCCGCGTGCATATCGGTGTTGCCAATCAGCGTGCCAAAGGCGAAGAGTAATGCCGCCATGGCGTGGGCCTCTGGCGTAATGACGCCAAGTTTGGCCAACTGCGCAGTGATAGCGGGCCAGGGCGCCGCGGCATTGCCCACAAACTCGCCGTCCAATGACGCGAGTGATATCAATGCGCGTCGGCCATGCAGGCCCACGCGGTCAAAGCGCTCTAGCGCTAAAAAGCGCTGCGTGCCCACGTCCAGCAGCCGCGAACGCGCTGCCGCAATGCCCGCGCCGTGTAGCGTCTCTAGGGCCAGGTGTTCGGCCACCAGCAAGTCGCGCCAGCGGGTGCTGACCGGGCTGACCTCTGCCGCCGTGAACTTGACCAGCACGTGCCCCGTCGCGCTCAGGGCGCAAAACTTGGGCTGCTCGCCTCCGGCGGACGACCAGGTCGCATCGGCGCTAATCGCTTGCGCGGCCAAGCGCGGGTAGTCTGCGGGGGTGCAGGCTTGTGGCGTGGGGGCGTTGACAAAGTGGTCGCGGGCCAGCTCGCCCAGCAGCAGATTGCCCACCGGGTCGGCCCCGCTGGCCAGCAAGGCGCGCAGCGCATCGGTGTCGCTCCAGTGCCGCACGTCGGCGGGCAGACCCAGGCTGGGCGCATGGCGGTGGGCGTAGGCCCGCCCCAAAAAGCCCTGTGGCCGCATGTCGTTCAGCCACCAGGGCAGGCCTTCGTAGTGCGTGCTAACGCCATCGGTCTGCACCATGACAAACCCATCGGGCCGCACCGGGTACAAGGTGCCCAGTGCAACGATTTGGCCGGTGGCGCTGACCCGGTACACCGCAATATCGGGCAAGGGCCGGAACCGATCCCGAAGTGCATAGCGGGTGGCGCGCGCCGCACCAATGCGGACGATATCGCCTGCCATGCTCCCGATCGCCCGCGCCAGCGTAGCCCGCGAAACCTGGAGGCGCACGCGCAGCGTGTCACTCGCCACCGGGCCGGCGGCTAATGCATCGCGTATGTGGGCGCAGCGGTCATCCATAGCGAATTTTTGAAACGATTAATGTGTCGATATGTGTAGCAATACTTGAGGCAATTGTAAGGCCAAGACGTATGCGCTTTTGCTAGCGTCCCTCTGGCCTATGCCGCTGGCAGAGCGGCGCATTGAACCTGCAAAAAGTCGGCGTGTGCAAAGCGCCTGGATGCCGCACCGGCGATTAATGCCCCGCATACACTCCCCCCGTCGCTATTTCCACCCCACGCCCATGGCCCTTCAATCCTTGCAAACAAACAAAGCGCAGCGCCCGCTGCCAAGCGCCGCCGCCCTGCTAGGCCTGGCTCTGCTGGCCTGCCCGCTGGCCGTACAGGCCGCGCCGCAGTTGCAGTGCAGCTTTGACGTGAACTCCGAGACCCACCACAAAACCTTTGGCGTGGTGACAGATCCGTACACCACGCCTGCGGTGCCCATTGGCAACCGCTTTCGCTTCAAAGCCATCTTGCTCGCTGCCGGGCCGGACGCCGGGGGCACATCTAGCATAGAGAGTATTAATTTGTACGTCTACTACAACACGCGCCGCCAGCCCATGGTCATGCAGCACACCCGCTTTTTGCAGCCGGTGGCGCAGACGGCGCCCCAGCCTGATGCGCTGACGGGCCGGGTGTCTTTGTACTCGCCGCTTTTGGGCAAAGAGCTGCAATACCAATGCGCCCTGGCCGAGGTGGCGCCATGATGCGCCGCTCGCATAGCGCCGCGCTGGCCACTAGCGCAATGAAGGGGCGCGCACTTTTTGCCCCGCTCGCCTATGGCCTCTTGCTGCTGGCCTTTATGGCGCAGCCCTTGTTCGCGGCAGAAACCAGCCCGACCCAAGCCACCGCCAAGCCCACCTCCGTACACGCGGCGAAAAAGCACAAAGACAAAGCGCACCAAACTTCCAATAAGCAGGCCAACGCAAGTGCGCGCAGGCCAGACACTGCCGGGCCACTCTCTTTGGTCGTGGTGGGAGACATCATGCTGGAAGACGGCCCCATGGACGCCATGCGCAAAGGGCAAGACCCCTTTGCTGGCTTTGCCAGTTTGTTTGCGGGGGCCGACATACGCATCGGCAATCTGGAATGCGTGGTCGCCACCACCGGCAGCCCGGAGGACGACAAGCCCAATGTTTTTCGCGTGCATCCGCGCGCCTTGAAGTACATCAAGCGCCACTTTGACGCTGTGGGCCTGGCCAACAACCATTCGGGCGACTTCGGGCCGCAGGCTTTTGCGCAAATGCTGGGCTTGCTTAAGCAAAACCAAATCGGCGTCTATGGCGGCGGTATGAACCTGTCTGAGGCGCACATGCCCTGGATCATCGAGCGCAAAGGCGTGCGCGTCGCCATCTTGGGCTACAACGAGTTTCAGCCGCGGAGCTTTGAAGCCGACACCGACCGCCCCGGCGTGGCCTGGAGCGAAGATTCGCAAGTGCTGCGCGACATCCGCGCCGCACGCACCATTCACAAAGCCGATGTGGTAATTCCAGTCATGCACTGGGGCTGGGAAGACCCCATCGCCAACGACCGCCAGCGCCAGCTAGCGCGGCTGATGATCGACGCCGGTGCCGACGCCGTGATTGGCGGCCACCCGCACCAGTTGCAAGACACAGAGCGCTACCAAGGCAAACCGATTTTTTACAGCCTGGGCAATTTTGTGTTCGACGGCTTCCCGCTGCCCATCAATTACCTAGGCTGGGCCTTGCGCATGGAGCTGGATAAAAACGGGGTGCAAAAAATAGAAGCTCACGTCTCCCACATTGGCCCTACGGGCTTGCCTAAGCCGGGCAAAGTGCTGGCGGACCCGAGCTTGAAGTAAGAGGCTAATTCAACCGGCAAACGGGTCCAGCACGTGCAGGCCCATGTGGGCAAAGTCGCTGGTGTTGCGGGTGACTAGCGTCATGCGGTGTTCCAAGGCGCTGGCCGCGATCATGGCGTCGCGTTCGGGGCGGGGGTGGGGGATGTGCAGCGCGGCGCAGAGTGTGGCGGTGTGGCCGGTAAAAGGCAGGACGCGCCCTTCAAATGCGCGCACCGTGGCACCCAACCAAGCGCGCAATGCGCTGCCCTGCGGGGGTGTGCGGCGCTCCAGCAACATCACACCTTTTTCCAACTCCAGAACGCTAATAGCCGACAGATACAACTGCCCGGCTGGCACGCCCGCCGCCCAAACCCGCACTGCGCCGGACTGGCGGGGCTTGCCCTGGCGCAGTTCGGAAATCACGTTAGTGTCGAGTAAATACATGGCGCGCTAGCCCAGGTCCGCCACGGGCAGCGCAATGTGCGCTTTGGGCGGATCGAATTCAGTGCCCGCGCCGCCGGGAATGGCGTCCATGACGTCTAGCAAGCTGTCTTGTTGCGCTCCGCTGAGCGCGTAATAGTCTTGGATAGACAACAAAGCGTAGGCCGGGCGCCCGCGATCGGTAATCAGCACCGGGCCATGGGCCGCCGCGCGCTTGGCGGCGCTGACGTCGCGGGTGAAGTCGCGGCTGGAATAGGTTTGCACAGTCATGGTCGGCCTCCGAGCAGAATGTTTGTATGTTATGACATTCTTGTCCTGCGGCCAATACTGCGGGGCGACATGCTTCGGGAGCGCATACGCCGAAGCCGCGTGGCCAGCGGCAGGGCGCGCGAGGTGGTGGGCACCGACCCTGAAGCCGCGGACCGTTCAGCCCTGGCGCGGGCAGCCTGCGCTAATCGCCCCCCAGCTCCTGCGCAATATCGTCCACCAGTTGCTGGCGTTGCTGGGCGCGTTTGCCCAGGCGCATGGCGACGTGGTGGCTGAGTAGTTGCAGCATGCTGGCAGCGGCCATGGCCGAGAAGGCGTGGTCGGTGCTGCTGCTGTAGCAGGGCAGCACCACGCTGGCAAAGCGCTGCGCCCAGGCGCTGTGGCGTACATCGACCACGGCCACGGTTTGCACGCGGGTAGTGCCGGCGTGTGTGGCCAGGCGATCCATGGCGCTGTCGCGCGGCTGCGTCATGATCAGCAGCAGCGCATCACGCGGGCCGGCCATGGCCAGGTCTTCGGCCCAGACGCCGCTTTGCATGCCCAGCGCATACACCTCGGGCCGGCTGCGCGCCAGTTGCGGGCGCACAAAACGCACCAAGCCCTCGTCCATGCCCAGCCCCAGCAGCCAGACTTTGGGCGCTTTGGCCAGCAAGCTGGCGGCGGCGAGCAAGGTGTCGCTGCGCAGCGACTCGAAGGTGCGCGCCAGGCTTTCGGACTCAGTGTGCAAATGCGCACTAATGCTATGGCTGCGCACCGGCGCCGCTGCGCCATCCGGGCGCGGCGCCTGAAACGGCGGGGCCAGGTTGCGCTCTTCGCGCGCTTGCAGGCGCACTTCGTTGAAATCGGCATAGCCCAGGCTGCGAAACAGACGCGCTGCCGTGGCCTTAGACACATCGGCCATGGCCGCTAGCTCGGTGGCCGAGTAGGTCAGCATGTCGTCCGCGCGCTCCAGCAACAGCTTGGCCAGCTTGCGCTCGCTGGGCGAGAGCTGCTCAAAGTGCTCTTGGATAGCCAGCGTCAGGCGGGTGGTCATGGGGCCAAAAGGCGGTGGTTGAAACAATCATTCCATGATACTATGATTATCTGAAACAACGGTTCCAGCCTCGCGGCCGCTTGATGCGCTGCGATCAGGCCGGGCCGAAAGCCCCGAATTTGCCTCAACCCGCGCACAAGGAAACCGATTGGCCGCTTCCGCTTTTGCCCGTGAACAACTGTGGGACGGCCTGCGCGCCGTAGCGCTGCCCGACTCGCGTTTTCATTTGCGGTTTTCAGAGTTCATCCCCGACTTCAGCGGCTCGGACACGGCCATAGACCGCCTGTGGGCGCTACCCGGCTTTGATGCGGCACGCCATGTGTTTGTGACGCCGGACAACAGCCTGACCGGGCTGCGCCAGCGCCTGCTGGCGCGCGGCGTGAGCCTGGTGGTGTCTAGCTACAACATGGCCAGCGGCTTTTACCTGCTGCGCCCAGGCGCAGTGCCCAAGGGCCACGAACTCTATGGCGCCTGGCCCGACGGGCTGGCGCATTTTGGCGAGCCGCTCTCGCTCAAGGCACTGGCCGATCTGGGCGCTTTTGATTTTGTGGCGACGGGCGCCTCGGCAGTAGCTACTTCGGGTGTGCGCTTTGGGCGCGGCCATGGTTTTTTTGATCTGGAGTGGCGCATCTTTAGCGACATGGGCTTGGTGGACAACCTCACGCCACTGGTCACCGTGGTGCACGATGTGCAGGTACTAGACAAAAAGCTTTACCCCAGCCCCGATGACGTGCTGGTGGACTGGATATGCACCCCCACGCGCAGCCTGCAAGTGGCACGCGAAACCCAGCGCCCGCGCGGCCTGAACTGGAAAGACATCGCCCCCGAGCAAGTGCACGCCATACCCGCTTTAGCCGAGTTGCGCCGCATCATCGGCCTGGCTTGAAGCGTATTTTTATTTGCAAGCTATTTCGATTTCCCGCCCCTTGTTTTTTAACCTCTCACCTCCAAAGGATGACACCATGAAAGCTTCACGCCGCCAGTTTCTTGCCACCTCCGCCGCTTTGGCGTCTATCGCGCCGATGGGTGCCTGGAGCCAAAACGCTGCCAAACTCACCCTGCAAGCCGCATGGGTGAACGACGCCGAGTTCATGGGCTACTTTATTGCTATGGACAAAGGTTTTTACAAAGCCGAAGGCCTGGACCTGACGTATTTGTCCGGCGGCCCAGACGTGATCCCCGAGGCCTCGCTTTTGTCCAAAAAAGCCGATGTGTGCCTCACTACCGTAGAGACCGCCATCAAGGCCATCACCGACCAAAAAGCACCGCTGGTCATCATCGGCGCGCAATACCAAAAGAACCCGGTGGGCATCGTCAGCCTGGCTTCCAAGCCCCTCAAAACACCGCAAGACCTGATCGGTAAAACCATTGCCGTGCCGCCGGTCAACCGCCTGACGGTCGAGGCCATGCTCAAACTCAATGGCATCGACAAATCCAAGGTCAAAATCGTGCCTTATGCCTACGATCCAACGCCGCTGATCAAAGGCGAAATCGACGGTTCGCTGGACTTCACGACCAACGTGCCCTTCACCATCAAGAGCATGGGCAAAGACGCCACCAGCTTCCTGCTGGCGGACTTCAAACTGCCGCTGTTTAACGACGTGGTAGTGGTAACGCAAGAGACCCTTAAGACCCGCCGCAAAGACATCGTGGCCTTTATGCGCGCCAGCCGCAAAGGCTGGGACGAAAACTTCAAAGACACCAAGGCCTATCCGCCCAAGTTCAAAGACACCTGGTTCAAAGGCACGGGCCGCAGCGTGGAAAACGAGTTGTTCTTCAACGAAGCGCAAAAGGCTTTGATGGTCAACGCGGGTGGCATATTTGCCATGAGCGATGCGTCGATCGCCAACTGCATTGCCGCGCTCAACGCGGTCGATGTGAAGGCCGACAAATCGCACTTTGATACCAGCTTGCTCAAAGAAATCTGATGCCTAATAGCGAACTGCGCATAGCCCAGGTCGGGCGCGTGTTCGCAGTCTCCGGCGCTGCGCCTTTGGTGGCGCTGGAGGATGTTTCTTTGCATTGCCCCAGTGGCTCGTTTACCGCGCTGATCGGGCCTTCGGGCTGCGGCAAGTCCACC
Organism: Comamonas sp. lk; assembly: GCA_945869165.1. GTDB lineage: Bacteria > Pseudomonadota > Gammaproteobacteria > Burkholderiales > Burkholderiaceae_C > Allorhodoferax. The sequence continues at coordinate 16,190 of CAMBNY010000008.1, forward strand.
TTGCTGCGCCTGGTGGCAGGCTTGGAGCAACCCGATGGCGGTACGGTGCGCATCGGCGGCGAGACACCGCTGGCTTTGCAACAACGCGGCGCGCTGGGTATTGCGTTTCAAGACGCGGCGCTCTTGCCCTGGCGCTCGGTGGTCGACAACGTGCGCTTGCCACTGGATGTCACCGGCGCACCGGTGGATATGGCGCGCATCCGCAGCCTGGTGGAGCTAGTGGGCCTGAAAGGTTTTGAGGGCGCATTGCCTTCGCAACTATCCGGCGGTATGCGCCAACGGGTGGCGATAGCGCGGGCGCTGGTCACCCAGCCCGAAGTGCTGTTGCTGGACGAGCCTTTTGGCGCGCTAGACCAAATTTTGCGCCGCAGCATGAACCTGGAGCTGCAACGCATTTGGCTGGAGCGGCCCACCACGACGCTGCTGGTGACGCATGGTATCGACGAAGCCTTGTTTTTGGCCGACCGCGTGGCGGTGATGCAAAGCCAGCCCGGACGCATCGCGCAGATCGTAGAAGTGCCGTTTGACAGGCCGCGCAAAGTGGACTTGTTTAACAGCCCCGAGTTTCGCGCGCTAGAGCAACAAGTCTCCGGTATTTTGTACGGCACGGCTTAGCGCACAGTGTATGGATACCCCAACCCGCCACCGCGCTGCTGTGCCCGGCTTGCTGCTGATGCTGCTGCTATGGGAAGTGGCGGGCCAAGCGCAATGGGTGGGCCAAGGCGCACTGCCTGCGCCTAGCGGCATCTTGCGCCAATGGTGGCAAGACCGGGGCGACTACCCGCCGCATATTTGGGGCACGCTCAAGACCGCGTTTGCGGGTTTTGTGATCGGTAATTCGGTGGCGGTGCTGATGGGCATGTGGTTTGCCTGGTGGCGCCCGGCGGGGCGCTTGATGGCCGGTGTCAACGTCACCCTCTTTGCCATGCCAGCGATTGCGCTGGTGCCGATTTTGGTGATTGCTTTGCAAGGCGATACGCCACGCGTGGTGCTGGCGGCGTTGTCGGTGTATTACCCGACCATGGTGGCCACGGTGCTGGGCCTGACGCAAGTGGATGCGCGCTTGGTGGACCTGGTGCGCGTGTATGGCGGCAGCGACGCGCAAGTGCTGCGCCGCATCCGTTTGCGCAGCGGCTTGCCCACGCTGCTCGCCGGTTTACGCGTGGCCGCGCCGGCTGCGGTGCTGGGCTCGCTGCTGGCTGAGTTTGGCAGTGGTGGCAACGCCGGGCTGGGTACGTATTTAATTGGCTCGCTGGGCCGCGCCAACCCGGAGCGTCTATGGGGCATTGGCCTCACAGCCACGGCGATCAGCGGCATCGCCTACGGCTGCGCCGGGCTGATCGCCGCGCGCTTTGCCGGCAACACGCAAAGCGCCAGCACGCCACTGGGTTTTCAGGCGGGCTTGGATACCGAAAGCGCCGCCACGCGCTGGGCCATGCGCCTGGGCACGCTGGCCATGCCTTTTGTGCTGTGGTACGGCGTCATTGCGCTGTTCACGTTGCTGGGAGTGTCCGACATCGTGCTGCGCGGACCGGTGGGTGTGCTGGAGCATTTGTTTAGCGTGGACAAGGCCGGCGAAAACCGCGAGGCGCTGCTAGATGCGCTGTCGCAAACCTTGCCCTACACCGTGCTCGGCATGTTGGCCGGGCTGGCGGTGGCGCTGCTGCTGGCGGTGGGCACCACGGTCTATAAAGCGCTGGGCCATAGCCTGATGCCGGTGGCACTGGTCAGCCAGTCCATGCCGCTGGTGGCACTGACGCCTTTGGTGGTGCTGGTGTTTGGGCGTGGCACGGCCAGCATCTTGGTGATCACCATATCGGTGACGTTTTTTCCGGCCTTTGTGACGATTGCGCAAGGCCTGGCGCTGGTGCCTAGCAGCGCGACGGATTTTGTACGCGTCTATGGCGCGGGGCGCTGGCGGCAGTTGCGACTGATTTCACTGCCCTGGGCCTTGCCCTATTTGTGCGCGGCTGCGCGCTTGGCGGCACCGCGCGCGTTTTTGGGCGTGATGATTGCCGAATGGCTGGCCACTGGCACCGGCATTGGCAACTTGCTCAATGTATCGCGCGGCGTACTCGATTTCGGAATGATCTGGAGCGTCGCGGTAGTGGCCATCCTCATCGCCGTGGCGCTTAACAGCCTGGTCGTGGTGCTGGAGCGCTATGTGCTGCAACGCTACGCCATGGCGCCTGCGGCCTGAGTGCGCAACCACCCTATTTTGATTGCATGAAAGAAGCCTATGGAACACACCGACCATAAACACACGGTACGCGAGCGCGTGTTTGCAGCGCTGCGCGAAGTGGCCTTTGCCGACAGCCGTTTTCATTTTGATTTCGGCGAATTCATTACCGACTTTGTCGGCAGCAGCGCCGCCACCGATCGCTTGATGGCGCACCGCTTTTACCAACAGTCCGAATGCATTTTCATCACGCCCGACAACTGCATCGAAGAGCTGCGCTACCGCACTTTGTGTGAAGGCAAACGCATCTTGATGACCACCTATTCCATACGCCGGGGCTTTTGGCTGCTGGACCCAGCCACTATCCCCAAAGACCGCTTGCTGTACGCGGCCACGCTAGACGGCATGGAGCGCCATGGACGGCATATGACGCTGGCGCAGATACGCGCCGAACTACCGCGTCTGGACTACATGATTACTGGCACTGGTGCCATCAATGAGCATGGCGTGCGCTTTGGCAAAGGCCATGGCTTTTTTGATGCTGAATGGGGCATGCTGTACCGCATTGGCGTGATTGACGCGCAAACGCCCACGGCGGCGCTGGTGCACGACTGCCAAGTGCTGCAAGAAACCTTGTACCCCGAGATTTTTGACACCGTGGCCGACGCGATTTTCACGCCCACGCGCACCATCGAGGTGACCAACCCGCACAAGCCACGCTGCGGCATCGTCTGGGATATGCTGGACCCGCAGATGCTGGCCACCATACCGCCACTGCAAGAGCTGCAAGCCATGGAAGCGGCTTTGCCACCACTGGCCTGAACGCTTTACGGGAGCCCCTCACAATGACCTACGCCACGATCGCCCGCGACCACCTGCCCGCCTTGCTAGCGCGCATGCCTAAAGCTGAATTACACATCCATATCGAAGGCTCTTTAGAGCCAGAGTTGATATTCGCCCTGGCCGAAAAAAACGGCATCACACTCAGCTACCCCAACGTAGAGGCTTTGCGCGCAGCCTATGCATTTACCGACTTGCAAAGCTTTTTAGATTTGTACTACGCCGGTGCCTCAGTGCTGATAGAGGAAGACGATTTCTATCGCATGGCCATGGCCTACTTTGCGCACGCGCATGCGGACCATATCGTGCACGCCGAATTGTTTTTTGACCCGCAAACCCATACCGAACGCGGCGTGCCTATGGGCGCAGTCATTGAAGGCCTGGCCCGCGCCTGCGCGGACGCCAAGGCGCAATATGGCATCAGCGCCAGCCTGATCTTGTGTTTTTTGCGACACTTATCCGAGGAGTCCGCGTTCGATACCTTGGAAGCAGCTTTGCCTTACCGAAAACACTTTATCGGCATAGGCCTGGACTCCGGCGAGCGCGGCAACCCACCGGAGAAATTTGCCCGTGTTTTTGCAAAATGCCGTGCGCTGGGCTTGCGTATCGTGGCCCATGCGGGTGAAGAAGGGCCACCGGCTTATATCGAAAGCGCACTCGATGTGTTGCAGGTAGAGCGCATAGACCATGGCGTGCGCTGTAGCGACGACCCGGCGCTGGTGCAACGCCTGGCTGCCAGCCGTATGCCACTAACCGTGTGCCCGCTGTCCAATGTGAAGCTCTGTGTGTTCAACACCATGCAAGAGCACAACCTGGCCACGCTGCTGCACGCGGGTTTATGCATCACCCTCAACTCAGACGATCCGGCTTATTTCGGTGGCTACCTGCTTACCAACTTCGAAGCCGTGTTTGCCGCGCTGCCGCAACTGAGCGGGCAGGATGCCTGGCAGCTGGCACGTAACAGTATTGACGCTAGCTTTGCGGCTGAGGTGGAGAAGGCGGATTGGCGGGCGCAGTTGGATGGGGTTTTTAATGCGGCGTTGGTTTAGGTAGCGCTTTTTTGCCCCCCGCTTTTTTCCCCCGCTTCCCCCCCGCCCCTTCACCCCCGCTGGGGTGAAGGGGAGCTTGAACAGCCAATTTGGTTTTTTAGGCCGGATAGGGGTGTTGGTGCGGGAGGTTGCGGTGCCGGTTTGTTAGGCACGATGGGTAAACGATGCGGTCGTAGTCAATGGATTGATGATTGGCGCGGCTGCGGCAGCAGCGCCCGCGCCGCGCGTAGCGCGCCAACAAGCGTGTGCAAGGTGAGCGCAGCGAACGAGCACACGCGGGCCCCTTTTGCCATTGGCCGTGCTGAGCAACGCAGCGGCGACCGGATCAGGGCGGGCGCTTGTTTGAGCGTAGCGAGTTTGCGCCCAACCCCGGACGGCGCGAGTAGCGCAAGGCACCCCGCAGGGGCACGGCCTTTGGCTCGCCTTTTCTTTGGTTACTTTCTTTTGGCGAAGCAAAAGAAAGTAACTCGGCCTACCAGGCCGAAACCGGTATTAAAAAAACAGCCTTTCTTTTGCTCACCTTTTCTTTGGCGAAGCAAAGAAAAGTAAGGCCCGCGGCAGGCTTAATGCTCTCCATGTTGATGCTTTTTCCCACCAGCAGGCGCCACTTGCGACACCGGCAACTTGATATCCAAACTGCTTTCCACCCCCTTGGCATCTTTGAAGCGCAAGGTCAAAGGAATGGTGGTGTCTTTTTGCAGCGGCAGTTTGAGGTCCATCAGCATGACGTGATATCCGCCAGGCTGCAAAGCCACCGCCTTGCCTGCAGGCAGCGCAAGGCCATCGGGCAATGCGCGCATTTGCATGACGTTGTTGTCCATCTTCATTTCATGCACTTCGGCCACGCCAGCCACGCTGGTGCTGACGCCGACTAAACGCGTATCGGTTTTGGCCGTGAGCGTCATAAATACGCCCGTGGCTTTTTGACCTTGTACGGTGGCACGCGCCCAGGCGCTTTGCACGCTGACGTTTTGCGCCCAAGCGCCCGATACCATCAGGCTGGAAATGAGTAATGTGCGGACAAATAATTTTGTATTCATGGCGGTTTCTTTCTTAAGAATTAAAAATACTGCGCCGACCATTCCAGGCGGGTGTTCGGCGCAAACCATTAGTGGGTGTGGCCGCCAGCGGCCTGTACATCCAATACTTCGAGCAATGCCGCAGGCATCTTCAAGCCTTTGGTGGAAGTGCCTTTTGCGGGCACTTCTACCCAATCGTTAGAGCCCTTGGCGCAGCTTTGCACTACCTTGAACCACAAAGGACCAGGCTTCATAGGCGTGGTTCCGCGCAGCACAAATTCGTCGTAAAAGCCATCAGGCAAGGTATTGTCAGCACTGCTGGCGGTCCAGCTGATTTCCAGCACGCCTTCGGTGTATTTCTTGCCATGGCTTTCATAGGGCACAGGCAATGGGCCGATAACGGTACTGACTTTCCATCCCGGCTTGGGCATGGGCTGGGCGCCATTAAAACCAGCGGGCATCGTGACGCGAATCATGGTCGTGGCGTCGCCATCGCAGCCATGACCTACACGGAATGTGGCGCGGTAGCTGCTGTTAGCGGCAGCAGCACCGTCTTGTAAAACCACGTGGGCCAGTACGGGTGCGCTCGCAAGCGCCAAGGTGCTGGCTAGCAAGAAGAAAGTGTTTTTGAATAAATGCATGTTAAAAAAATTAAGGGTCAATGACGCGTCGAGAAAGCGCGGCCACAAGGCGGCACTTCCATCGACATCAAAAGTTCAGAAATTGCGCCCTTAGGGCATTGCGCACGCATAGCACCGCGCGCGGGACACGATGCAATAGGCCGATGCTGCGAAATGGGCGACTTAAACCAGCGGCGGTCCGCGCCCCGGTGGCGGGGCGGCGCTTCGGCTTTGCGGCCCAAGTGCCTTGTTGGGACCAGCGTGCAAACGTGGTGCGGCGCTGGCCACAGGCAAAGCCGAGATGTAAACCAGTGGTGCGGCAGTGCTCAGGCAGAGCACGCAATCGAGATGCGGGGCTAAAGGTGCATCGGGCGTGCCCGTGTCTTGGAGTGTGACGGCACCCAAAGCGCTGCACACCAGCGTGTGCTGCACCGGCTGCACCCAGGGCGCAGCCACCGCCACGCCCAGCGCCATGCACCACCACAGCAATACACAACGCGCCAGGGCGGTGGATTTGCGCAAGGTATGCAGGGTCATGGCGCGATTATGGCAGCGCGTGGCCTAGGCAATGCCCATGCTAAAGCCCCCATCGATGGCACTCCGTTCCAACACCCTGCGGCGACAAGCGAATATCCACGCGCTTGAAATAAGATGCATCAACTGCCGTCGGCTTGGCATCGGGCACCTGCTTGCGTCCGGCCCGCAGCCTTCTGTTTTGCCCACATTCCCATAAAGCTTTTTATGAATAAACTTCCCCTAGGCCTGTTTGCAGCAAGCCGTGCCATCGCCAGCGGACAGCTGTCGCCCCAAGCCTATATGCAGCAATGCATTGACCTGGCGGACCAGTTAGAGCCCACTTTGCACGCTTTTGTTGCGCGCACGCCCGCGCAGCAATTGCTCGATGGCGTCGGCGAAGGCCCCTGGGCTGGCATCCCTGTGGGCGTGAAGGATTTGATCGCCACGCGCGAGCTGGGCACCACCTATGGCTCAGCCATTTACAAAGACCAGGTGCTGGACTATGACGCTGCGGTGGTGGCGCGCGTGCGTGCGTTGGGCGGGGCGGTTTTTGGCAAAACCGTCAGCACCGAATTTGCCTGGCGCCACCCCGGCCCTACCGTCAACCCGGTGAACTCCAGGCATACGCCTGGCGGTTCGTCCAGCGGTTCGGCAGCCGCCGTGGCCGCAGGCATCCTGCCCTTGGGTTTGGGCACGCAGACCGTGGGCTCTGTGATCCGCCCGGCCGCGTTTTGCGGCATTGTGGGTTTGAAGGCCAGCTTTGGCGCGGTGCCGCGTGCCGGCGCATTTCCGGTTTCGGACGCGCTCGATCACGTGGGTTTTCTGGCGCGCTCTGTCAACGATGTGGCCTACGCCTTTAACCTGCTGCGCAACCTCACGCCCAACGAGCCCGATAGCATCGCGCTCCCCGAAGTACCCATGGATGCGCAAAGCGGCTTGGAGCCCCTGGCCTCGCCACGGCTGGCCTATGTGCGCACGCCTTTTGATGAACGCATCACCGCCGACCAACACCAAGCCATGCAATCGACGATTGCCACCTTGCGCGCGCAAGGTGCAGTCATAGAAGAGTTTGCGCTGCCCGATGTGTACTGGACCGGCGTGGACGCGATGTTTTGCCTGCTCGAAGCAGAAGGCGGCGCGGTGCACCGCGAGCATGTGGCGCGCTTCCCCGATCGCCTAAGTGTCCATATCAAAGAACTGGTCGCACAAGGCGCTGCCCGCTCTGCATTTGAATACCTGGCCGCACGTAATTTACAAACCCGCTTACGCGCCGACGCCACGGCGCAACTCAAGGGCTTTGATGCCTTCCTCACCGTTCCTGCCACAGGCGCAGCACCAGAAGGTTTGGCGACCACGGGGGACCCGGTGTTTTGTGCGCTCTGGAGTTTTCTGGGCTTGCCGGCTTTGAATATTCCTATCGGCCACGCGGCCAACGGGCTGCCCTTGGGATTGCAATTGGTTGCGGCGTACCGACAGGACGCACACTTGCTGCGCACAGGCCGCTGGATTGAAGTCGCGCTGGGGCATTAAAGCCCATCCCAACAATAGCCCAAGGCTTATCATCCCAGCATGCACGCGGCCACACCTATAAGCCTTTTTCACCTCGCCTACCACGTCACCGATTTACAGGCCGCACGCGCTTTTTACGGCGGCGTGCTGGCTTGCGCCGAGGGGCGCAGTACCGATACCTGGGTGGACTTTGATTTTTTCGGCCACCAAATATCGCTGCACTTGGGCGAGCCGTTTAAGACGACGCTCACAGGAAACGTGGGAGACCACTTGGTGCCCATGCCGCACTTCGGCCTGGTGCTGGCCCTGCCGGATTGGCAAGCGCTGGCGCAGCGTTTGCGCGATGCGCAGGTAAATTTTGTGATGGAGCCGCAGCTGCGTTTTGCCGGGCAAAGCGGCGAGCAATGGACCATGTTTTTTCTGGACCCCAGCGGCAACCCGCTAGAGATCAAAGGCTTTGCGTCACTGGCCGCGGTGTACGCCACATGATGAATTACACCTTTGTCTCGGCCACCATTTTGTTGGTGCTGATTACCGACCCGGTGGGCAATATCCCCATCTTTGCCAATGCGCTCAAACACGTCCCGCAGGCACGGCGTCCGCGCGTCATACTGCGCGAAATTTCCATTGCTTTCTTTTTGCTGCTGACATTTATGTTTGTCGGCGAGGGCTTTTTGCGGGTCATGAACCTAAGCGATTTAGCGCTGCAAATTGGCGGCGGCGTAATTCTGTTTTTGATCGCGCTGCGCATGGTGTTTCCGCCGCCCGTACAAGCCGAACCCGAGCTGTTCATGGAGCCTTTGATCGTGCCGCTAGCCGTGCCCTCGATTGCCGGGCCTTCGGCGCTCGCGACGGTCTTGTTACTGGTATCGCAACAACCCGAAAAGCGCATGGAATGGGTGGCCGCGCTGTGCGTGACCATGCTGATCAGCGCCACGGTTCTGGTGTCAGCGGAGCGCATTCAACGTGTCATCGGTACGCGCGTGGTGACCGCCATTGAACGCTTGATGGGCTTGGTGTTGGTGTCGGTGGCCATAGAGATGCTGCTGCGCGGAATTCGCACGTTTGCGCTGCAATTGGCGCAAGGCACTGGCGCCTAAGCGCGGCTGGCGGATATATCGTTATTGAGCCGCCCCGCGGCATCACCGGAGTTTGACTTGGCATCCTTGAAGTCCCGTTTTTTTTACTACGCCGTCAAACGCCAGTTGCGTAAATTCGCTCTGCGCGGCGGCAGCCTGGAGCAAGTACGTGCGGCGCGCGACAAGTCGTCCCAGCGCATGTTTCCTGCGCCTGTTGGCGTGCAAGTGCAAGCGGCGCACTTGGGCGACTGTCCCGGCGAATGGCTTCGGCCAGATAGGGCTAGCGCTGACTCGGTCATTTTGTATTTGCATGGCGGCGCTTACATCACTGGCTCCTGTCACACCCACCGTGGCTTGGCGGGGCACTTAGCCACAGCGGCGGGCCTGGATTGTTTTTTACTGGACTACCGGCTTGCGCCAGAGCACCCATTCCCTGCGGCGGTGGACGATGCCCACGCCGCCTACCTGGCGCTGCATGCGCAAAACCCGCTTCGCACGATCGTGCTGGCGGGTGACTCGGCCGGTGGTGGCCTGGCGCTGGCGCTAGCGCTGCGTTTGCGCGATGCCGGCCACGTGCCACCCGGGGCCATGGCCTTGCTTTCGCCTTGGACCGATTTAACGCTCAGCCTGCCCACGCACCAAAGCAAAGCGGCAGTCGATCCGTTTTTCCCCGACACCTCCACCCTGTCCATGGCGGCGCAACTTTATGCCAGTGCCAAGGACCTTGCGCATCCATTAGCCTCCCCCCATTTCGCCGCGCTGCACGGCCTGCCGCGCACCCTGATTCATGTAGGCGAACATGAGGCGCTGTTGGGTGATGCGCACGCACTGGCCGCCAACATGCAAGCGGCGGGGTCACCGGTGCAACTACAAGCGTTTGAAGGGATGTGGCATGTGTGGCAGATATTTGCGGGACGGTTTGCGGAGGCGGATGCCTCGGTGAAGCAATTGGGGGCGTTTTTGAAGGCGGCTTGAAATGCAGGTTTCGGCCTGTAGGCCGAGTTACTTTCTTTTGCTTCGCCAAAGAAAAGGTGAGCAAAAGAAAGGCTGTTTTTTTAATACCGGTTTCGGCCTGTTGGCCGAGTTACTTTCTTTTGCTTCGCCAAAAGAAAGTAACCAAAGAAAAGGCGAGCCAAAGGCCGTGCCCCTTCGGGGTGCCTTGCGCTACTCGCGGCGCGCGGGGTCGGGCGCAAACTCGCTACGCTCAAACAGCGCCCGCCCTGATCCGCGCGCCACTGCGTTGCTCAGCACGGCCTATGGCAGCGGGAGGCCCAAATACCGCGTGTGCTCGTTCGCTGCGCTCACTTTGCACACGCTTGTTGGCGCGCTGCGCGCGCCGTCGCGATAGTCGCCGCCCCCGCCGCAGCCGCGCCAAGCGCCAAACCATTCACTACGACCGCGTCGTTCCCCAATGCAGGCCACCAAACCCGCACCGCAGCCTTTCGCACCAACACCCCTATCCGACCCAAAACAACAAAATTGGCTGCTACGGCTCCCCTTCACCCCGGCGGGGGTGAAGGGGCGGGGGGGAAGCGGGGGGCAAAACAGCGGGGGGCAAAAAAGCGGGGAACCAACTAGCGTGGGGAACAAACAAAAGTCCCAGAAGAAAAACCTCAAAACAAACCAAGTCCGATGCGGCACTAAACCCCAAACACCGCCCGCCACACCGCAAGTCCCGCTTGCCGCTCATACAGCGCATCACCCAAAGCCACATGCGTAGGCTCTTCATTCAAGCGCGCTTTGTGCTGGATCCGCCGCAGCGTTCGATACGCCTGAGCAGCATCATGGCCCAAAGGCACAGGCAAGAGGCCGCAGTCTTGCGCGATTTGCAGAAGCGCGATATTGCCCACATTAGCGCGCAGACCCGGATGCGCCTGCCCGTGCGCCAGCACCAAAAATTGCACAGCAAATTCAATGTCCACCATGCCACCCGGGCTGTGCTTGACATCAAAGCGCTCGGCAGGCACCGCGTGGGCGCTGCGCACTTTTTCGCGCATGGCGGCAATTTCGGCGCGCAGTGCGGCCTGGTCGCGCGCACTGCAAATCACGGCTTCGCGGATGGTGTCAAAACGCGTATGCAGATCGGCGCTGCCCAGCACACAGCGCGCCCGCGTCATCGCTTGGTGTTCCCAGGTCCAGGCGGTGTTGGAGCCACGCTGTTGCTGGTAATCGGCATAGGCGGCAAAGGTGGTGACTAAGAGCCCGGAGCTGCCATTGGGCCGCAACGCGGTGTCGATTTCGTAGAGGTCGCCCTCGCCCGTTTTCACCGTCAGCCAGTTGATCAGTTTGCGCACCAAGGTGCCGTAGATTTCGCCTGCACGCTCGTCCGGGTCGTCGTACAAAAACACAATGTCCAGATCGCCGCCGTAGCCCAGTTCTTTGCCACCGAGCTTGCCATAGGCAATGATGGCAATGCGCGGCAGCTCACCGTGGCGCTGCTTCATGCGCTGCCAGACCCAGCGGGTGCTGATGCGCAATATCACTTCGGCCAAAGCGCTTAAATCATCGGCTACTTGCTCTACGGTGATCAGGCCTTCGACATCGCGCGCCAGCGTGCGAAAAACCTCGGCATGGTGCGCGCGGCGCAGCAGGTTGAGCAGGTTTTCTTCGTCCTCTTCGCCGCTGTTGCGCAAGGCGATGCAGCGGCGCTCGATATCCGCTTCGCATTCGGCCGCATCAAAGCGTTCGCGCACCATGGTGCTGCCCGCCAACTCGTCGATCACGCCCGGGTGCTTAAGCAGGTAGCGGGCGGGCCAGCGCGCAGCGCCCAACAGGCGCAACAGGCGCTGGTGCACCGCCGGGCGCTCGACCAGCAAAGCCAAATAACTTTCGCGGCGCAGCAGCGACTCCATCCAATCCATCAGGCGCAGCGCCGCGTCCTGGGTGATCTCACCCTCCTGCAACCACTGCCCGGTGCGCTGCACCAGGCGCAATAGGCGGGCGCGCGATTCTTCGCGCAAAGCCAGGATGCGTGGATGGTCGCGCCACAGCGCCAAGTGCTCTTGCATGGCTTTGGGCAACTGCGCGAGCACGCTGTCCAGATCGGTAGCCAATGCCTGGCCGGGTTTGGCGGTGCCACCCTCTCCCGGCTTACAGCCGGCACACGCTTTGTCGCCACCGCCAAGCAAGACATCAAATTCCTGCGCTACGTTTTCACGGTGGTGGTCTAGCTGTGCCAAAAATGCACCGGTGCTGGCGATGCCCAGGGTGCTGGCAATCCAGGCCAAATCTACATCCTGCGTGGGCAGCACATGGGTTTGCTGGTCGTCCAAATACTGGATGCGGTGTTCGACGCGGCGTAAAAAAATATAGGCCTCCCGCAAGGCCTGGGCTTTTTCCGCCGGCATCAGGCCCGCTTGCACCAAGCGCTGCAAGGCACTGAGCGTGGGCCGGGTGCGTAACTCGGGAAACTGGCCGCCGCGCACCACTTGCAATAGCTGCACGGTAAATTCAATTTCGCGGATGCCGCCGCGCGAGAGCTTGACATCGTTGTGCCGTTCGGGGTGCCCGGCGCTGCGTTTGCCTGCGTGCTCGCGGATTTGGCGATGCAGCACGCGCAGCGCGTCAAACACGTTGTAATCTAGGTATTTACGGAACACAAACGGTGTCACCACCGCACGCAATTGCATGGCAAACGCACTACCCACGCTGGACTGCGGCGCCAGCACCCGACTTTTGAGCCAGGCAAAACGCTCCCATTCGCGGCCCTGGGTTTGGAAATATTCTTCCAAGGCCCCCAGCGACACGGCTGGCGGCCCCGAATTGCCATTAGGCCGCAGCGCCAGATCCACGCGGAACACAAAGCCGTGATCGGTGGTGTCGCCCAAAAGCGTATACAGCGCGCGCACCAACTTGCCGTAGTACTCTTGATTGGAAATGCGTCCACGCCCTTCGGGACTAGCGCTAGTCTCGCCATCGGCTTCGTACACATAAATCAAGTCGATGTCGCTTGAGACATTGAGCTCGCGCGCGCCCAGTTTGCCCATGCCGATGATGCACAGCGCACTGGCGCTGCCATCGACTTTGCAGGGCGCGCCATGGACCGACTGCACATCGGCGCTCGCCTGGGCATAGGCTTCACACAAGGCCAACTCGGCCAGATCGGTCATGGCGGCGCTTACCTCACTCAGGTCCAAACCATGCTCGCAGTCCAAGACCAAGAGGCGCTCGAGGACCTGCTGGCGGGTGATACGTAAGGCCTCACCGACAGCCAAGCCTTGGGCGCGTAATTGCTGATAAAACTTCGATTGCAATGGGCCCGTTGGCACACCGACTGGCAATAGGTGCACAGCTTGCCCGTAGCGCCTGCGCACCCGCTGCGCAAATCGCGAATGCGCTGCGCCCGAAGGTGGGTCAATGCCGGTCATAATTCCCTGCCTGCTTCAACGTGCCAATGACTGATAACCCACCCACTCCATCGCGCACGCTTTTGGTCATTTCGTTCCTTGCCAAGTGGCTGATGTGGCTGGTAGCCGCAGCATGGTTGTCGTTTGGCTTGTTTTGGGGGATGCTGCACTTTGTCATTGTGCCGCGAATCGACACCTTGCGCCCTTGGCTGGAAGAACAGGCCAGCCGCAGCCTGGGCATTGGGGTGCGTATCGGTAATGTGGAGGCGGTTTCCAATGGTCTGATTCCCTCTATTGCACTACACGGCGTTCAATTGATTGACAAAGACGGCCGGGTTGCCCTGATGCTCCCTACCGTAAGCGCGGCCATTTCCCCGCGCTCATTGGCGGCGGGTCGGCTTGAGCAGTTGTACGTCGAAGGGGCGGCACTGGATATCCGGCGCGCCAAGGACCGCTCTATTTGGATCGCGGGCCTGCAACTGAGCGCTTTGGACAACGCACCTGATGCCGCCAGCGACTGGCTCTTCAGTCAACCCGAAGTGGCCATACGCCATGGCCAGGTGCGTTGGACAGACGAAACCCGTAACGCCGCACCGCTGGAACTATCCGACGTGGACTTTGTGCTGCGCAATCGCCATTTCAGCCATGCCTTGCGCCTTGACGCCAACCTGCCATCCCATTGGGGCGAACGTTTCACCGTACAAGGTAATTTCAGCCACCCGGTACTGGCCCTTCACGCGGGAGACATCGACAACTGGTCAGGCCAGGTGTATGCCCTGTTCGGCCAAGTGGACTGGGGCCAGTTGCGTAACTACCTGGACATGGGCACCCATGTGAGCGAGGGGCGCGGTAGCGTGCGCGCCTGGGTCGATGTACTGCGCGGTCGCTTTACCGGTGGCTCGGCCGATGTTCTGGTCAATGATGTGCACTTGGGTAAGGGCCCGGACGGCGCCGCCATGGTCTTGCCCAGCGCTTCCGGGCGACTGGCGGCGCGTAGCATCGAAGGAGGCATGGAGTACGTCAGCGAAGGCCTTCAATTTGTAACCACCGATGGTTTGCGCTGGCCCGGAGGCTATGTGCGCCTTTCACTGTGGGATGCCCAGGACAGCAAAGGAGCCCGTATTGATTCGCTACCGGCGCGCGGCGAATTGAGCACCGAGCGCCTAGACCTGGCGGCATTGAGCCAGATTGCACAACGCTTTCCCATTGACGGCAAACTGCGCGGGGCACTGGAGCGCTATCAACCAGTTGGCATGGTGCAAGGTTTTCAGGCCAGCTGGAAAGGTCCGGCCAATGAGCCGCAAAGCTTTACCGTCAAAGGTCACATCCGGCAAGCCGGGCTTGCCGCACAAGCGGACGGCCAACCGGGCTTTCGAGGCATGGACCTGGAACTGGACATGAGCGAGCAGGGCGGGCGGGCACACATCGCACTGGACAACGGCGCGCTGGATGTAGGTAAACACTGGTCTGAGCCGCTCCTGCCCATGCAGCAATTGAGCGGCGACCTGCAATGGAAAAAAACCGGCACGCGCTGGACCGTGAACGCCAACAAAATCCGCCTCTCCAATGCGGATATCCAAGGCGAAATTCAGGGGCAATGGACCAAGGATCAAAAAGCCGCAGGGCCGGGAACGCTCGATTTACAGGGCCAATTTGCCCGTATAGAGCTGGCGCGCGTGCAACGCTATTTGCCGCTGAATTTATCTAAAGAGCTGCGCGATTATTTAAAAGACGCGATACGTGGTGGCACTGCCTCAGACATCAAGCTGCAACTCAAAGGCGATTTGCACGAATTTCCTTTTGCACAAGGACAGCAAGGTGAGTTCCGTATTGCGGCCAACCTGAGCAATGCCCATTACGCCTATGCGCCCAATACACGCCCTGCTTCGGGAAGGCCGCCCTGGCCTGTATTTACCCAACTGACCGGTGAACTGGTGATTGACCAGCGTGGCCTCTACCTCAACGGCATGCGCGGCCTCTGGGGCGCGGTGCCCATGGTACGGGGTGACGCGGTCATCAACAACTTGTATGGCGCCGCTACCGTGTCAGTGAATGCGCAAGGGCGCGGACCACTGGCCGATGCGCTAGCCCTTACCAATAATTCACCGCTGGCGGAAATGACCGGTCAGGCACTGGCCAAGGCCTCGGTGAACGGCATGGCCGAGTACCGCGTCAAACTAGATTTCCCCTTGGCAGACACCAACCGTATGGGCGTGGCCGGTAGTGTCAATCTGCAAGGCAATGATGTGCAAGTGACGCCCACCACACCGCGCGTGCTGCGCGCGCGCGGGCCTGTGAATTTCACGGAGTTTGGCTACACCGTCAATGGCGTGACCGGGCGTTTATTCGGCGGGGATGTGCGCATCGATGGCAGCCTGGGCAATCTGAGCAGTGCGGCCGACGGCACAACTACAGCGGCCAAGCCGGCGGACAATGCCGCCAGCGCAAAAGCCAGCCCTTTGGTCTTGCGGCTCGATGGACGCGTCAGTGCCGAAGGCTTGCGTGAAGCCACTGAGCTGGGCGGCCTTGCCAACCTAGCGCATTACACCAGCGGCGCCACCAATTACCAGGCCATTATTGGGATGCGCGCCGGCGTGCCCGATATCACCGTCAACTCCACGCTGGCAGGCATGGCCTTAAGCCTTCCGGCGCCCTTGGCCAAAACTACGGAAGCCGTATTACCCCTGCGCCTGCAAATCTCCGCGCCCCTTGACACCAGCAACATGGCGCTCGCAAAAACACAGGACCAGTGGCAAGTCAGTCTTGGCAGCGTCGGCCATTTGAACTTGGTGCGAGATATCTCCAGCACTGCGCCGCGCGTGCTGCGCGGCACCCTGGCAGTGGGCAATGGCGCAGGTGATGCCATGGCAATGCCGACGCAAGGCATATCAGCACGTATGGCGATGGATAGCCTGGACGTTGACAGCTGGTCCGCACTGTTCAGTGGCGCAAGCAGCAACAACGCGCGTAAAAAGATCAACACGCCCCAGTTCGACTTGGGTGCTGATTTCCTACCAAGCGCTTTACAACTGCGCGCGCGCGATCTCAACTGGAGTGGGCATACGGTACATGCGGTCAACCTGAAAGCCACCCGGGCGGGTAATGTGTGGCGCGGCCAGGTGGAGGCCACCGAGTTCAGTGGCCAGATGGAGTACCGCCAGGCGGGCCTGGGCGCGTCAAGCGCTGACAGCGCCAATGCCGGCCGTTTATATGCACGGCTGACCAAGCTGACACTCAATACCAGTGCAGCGCAAGACGTTGATAAATTGCTCGATGAGCAACCAGCCAGCATCCCGGCACTTGATATCGTGGCCGACGAGTTTGAATTGTCAGGAAAGAAATTAGGGCGGCTGGAGGTGGAGGCCATCAACCAGGTATCGCCTGCCGCCCGCGATACGCAGCGTGAATGGTTACTCAAACGCTTTAATGTCACCATGCCCGAAGCCGTGCTCAATGCCAGTGGCTCTTGGCGTTTGCAGGCGCCAGGCCCCGGTGCGCAAGCCAATCTACCCGCAGACCCCATGCGCGACCGGCGCCGCACCAATTTGGATTTCAAGCTGGAAATCAAAGACTCCGGCGATTTGCTGGCGCGCTACGGCATGAAAAACGTGATCCGCAAGGGCAAAGGAAAAATTGAAGGGCAGGTCGGTTGGCTGGGCTCTCCGATCACCGTGGACTATCCCAGCATGAGCGGCAACTTTAATGTGGCACTCGAGGATGGCCAATTCCTCAAAAGCGATCCGGGTATTGCCAAGCTGCTGGGGGTGCTTAGCTTGCAATCGCTGCCACGCCGCCTGATGCTGGATTTTCGCGATGTGTTCAGCGAAGGCTTTGGATTTGATTTTGTGCGCGGCGACGTCATTATTTCGCAGGGGCAGGCGCGCACCAATAATTTACAAATGAAGGGTCCCAATGCGGTGGTCTTGATGGAAGGCAGCACCGATATCGCGCGTGAAACCCAAGCCATTAAGGTGGTAGTGATCCCGGAGTTCAATGCCGCAGGGGCAGCGCTGGTGTACACCGCCGTCAACCCCGTGGTGGGCATTTATTCTTTACTGGCGCAATGGTTGCTGCTCAAGCCGCTGGTACAAGCCAATACCCATGAATTTTTTATTGACGGTACCTGGGTCGAGCCGCGCGTGACCAAGGTCGAGCGCAACGCAGGTAGCAAGTAGGGCTTTCGGTCTCGCAAAAGACGCATTTATTCAGGAGTAAGGTATGCAGGTTGCAGCGATACAAATGATTTCCACCGGCGTGGTGCAGGACAACCTGGCGCAAGCGGGCAAGTTGCTGGAAGAAGCTGCGCGCGCCGGGGCCGAACTGGCGGTACTGCCGGAATATTTTTGCCTGATAGGCCAACACGATGGCGAGAAGCTGGCCATTCAGGAGCAGTTTGGCAGTGGTCCGATCCAGGACTTCTTGTCCGAGCATGCGCGCCGTCTGGGCCTGTGGATTGTGGGAGGCACATTGCCTTTGTCCATCAAGGCATCGGGGCACAGCGACAAGGTATTTAACAGTAGCCTGGCCTTTGACCCGCAAGGCGCTTGCACTGCGCGTTACGACAAGATTCATTTATTCCGCTTTGACAATGGCACCGAGTCCTATGACGAATCACGCGTGCTGCAAGCGGGCCATCAGCCGGTGCAGTTTGCGCTGCCATCGCGCGACGGCCATACCTGGACAGTGGGCCTAAGCGTGTGCTACGACTTGCGCTTTGCCGAGTTGTACCGCACGCACGCCGCCGCCGGGGCGGATTTGTTGCTCGTGCCCAGCGCTTTTACTTACACCACGGGCCAGGCGCATTGGGAATTGCTGCTGCGTGCCCGCGCTGTGGAAAACCTGAGCTTCGTGGTGGCCGCTGCGCAAGGCGGCACGCACCCCAACGGGCGCCGTACCTGGGGCCAATCCTTGGCCATAGACCCTTGGGGCGCCATATTGGCCCAGCAGGCGCAAGAACCGGGTGTGATCTTGGCCACGTTGGATGCAGCGCAATTGGCACGCTGCCGCATGCAGCTACCGGCTTTGCAGCACCGCTTGTTGTGAAAGACGCTTACGGCTTGGGTGGCGTTTCGTCATCAGAGGATTGCGGGGGCAACTCCCCGTTTTTGCGCCCCGAAAACATGGTCCACCACACGATGCCAACCAGCAACACGCCAGCGCCGAGTGCTTCCAAAATAATCAGGGTCATGGGGTGGGGTGTTGCCGCAGTGATGTGCGCGCTGATTGTAGGAAGCCTGGGCGGCTGCGGCAGTAGCCCTAAAAATCCAAGCGCTACCAAAGAGCAAGCGGCCCCGAGAGCCGCGCCAACCGCCCCGGCTCCCATCGCCACCGCCACCCCTGGCGCCACCCCCACCGTCACAGCAATCGTGCCGCCCAAAGTAGAGACTGGCCAGACCATGATCCAAGCGCGCAGCCGCTGGGTAGGTGTGGGCTGGGATGCACTGCCCGGCTTACAGCAAGACGCCCTGGGCGCGGCCTGGCGCGCATGGATCAAAAGCTGTGAACGCAGCGCCAGCATGGCTCCAGCCCTGGCCGCTTTGTGCCCGCAAGCCATGGCGCTGGCCGATGCCGATGGCGCCAGCCAACGCGCTTGGATGTACGGCCACTTGCAGCCCTTTCGCGTCGAATCGCCGCAAGGCGAAGCCCAAGGTTTACTCACCGCTTATTACGAGCCCGTGCTCGATGCCAGCCGCACACCCACGACCCGCTTCAATGTGCCCCTGTATGCCCCGCCAGCCAATCTGGCTACCCAAAAACCTTGGTACACACGCAAAGAAATGGATACCTTGCCCGAGGCCAAAGCGGCACTCAAAGGCAAAGCGCTGGTCTATCTGGCTGACCCAGTCGATGCCCTGATTTTGCAAATTCAGGGCTCGGGGCGCATCCGGGTGCAGCAGGCTGACGGCAGCGTTCGCACCTCGCGCCTCGCCTTTGCCGGCACCAATGAGCAGCCCTATAAAAGCGTGGGCAAATGGTTGCTGGACCAAGGCCTGACCAAAGACGCGACCTGGCCCGGCATCAAGGATTGGCTGGCGCGCAATCCCCAGCGCCAGCAAGAACTGCTCTGGAGCAACCCGCGCATGGTGTTTTTTCGTGAAGAGGCACTCAGCAATATCGACGCGGACGCCGGCCCGCGCGGCGCCCAGGGTGTGGCCCTGAGCGCAGGCCGCTCGATAGCCGTTGATCCGGGCAGCATTCCGTATGGCACGCCGGTCTGGATCAGTTCGGTCGGCCCACAAACCCAGTTGCAACAACTGGTCATCGCCCAGGACACCGGCAGCGCCATCACCGGTGCCGTGCGCGCCGACTACTTTGCCGGCTCGGGCGCGCAGGCGGGAGACTTGGCGGGGCGGCTTAAGCAGCCTTTGCAGATGTGGGTGTTGTGGCCAAGGTAAGGGAAACCGCCGTAATGAAAACCACTTGGAATCCAAAATACAACTTGCCGCCCTGCTATGGTTGAACTAGGCCCGCACAGCAAAAGCTTTCCACAAGGCGCGCAGCCCGGTGCCTTGGCCGACATCGCGCAACGCGGCTGGAATGTGCTGTGCAATGACCTGGCCTTTCCGCTGGCGGTGTTGCGCCGCAGCGCGCTCACGCACAACCTGCGCTGGATGCAGGACTTTGCGCAGCGCAAGGGCGTCCACCTGGCCCCGCACGGCAAGACCAGCATGTCGCCCGAGTTGTTCGCCATGCAACTGGCCGCAGGCGCTTGGGGTCTGTCTTTTGCCACGGCGTTTCAGTTAGGCGTGGGCGTAGCCGCCGGGGTGCGGCGCGCCATCATTGCCAACCAGGTGTTGGGCGCCGCAGACTTGGGCGGGCTGCAACATTTGCTGCGCCAGCACCCGGATTTGCGGGTGTGGTTTTTGGTAGATTCCATCGCGCAGTTGCGGTTGATTGAAGCCTGGGCGGATGCGCAAGCCGACTGCCAGCCTTTTGATGTGTTGCTGGAAATGGGCATCCCCGGCCAGCGCACCGGTTGCCGCAGCTTGGATGAAGCAGTAGCGCTAGCGCAAGCGCTGGCCGCATCCAAAGCGGTGCGCCTGGGCGGCGTGGAGTGCTACGAAGGCCATGCCGCCGTTTGCGACCCCACGTTGGACCCGGTAGCGGTCAGCGCGCTGGTGCGCCGGGTGCTGGAAGTGGCACGCGCTTGTGATGCGCGCGGGTGGTTTGCGTCGGGCGACATTATTTTGTCGGCAGGTGGCTCGGCGGTGTTTGACCTGGTGTTGCCGCTACTGCAAGCGCAGGGTTTGTCGCAGCCGGTGTGCGGCGTGTTGCGCTCGGGCTGCTACCTGACGCACGACCACGAGCACTACCGCCACTACCTGCGCCTGGTGGAGCAGCGCGAGGGCTTGAGCGACTCACTCTTGCCCGCGCTAGAGGTTTGGGCCCTGGTGCAATCCGTGCCCGAGCCGGGGCTGGCTTTGCTCAGTTGCGGCAAGCGCGACATCTCGTATGACATCGCCCTGCCCACAGTGCAATGGCACGCCAGCGCGCACGTGCGCAATTTGCAAGATGCGCAAGCAGCGCCTGCCAATTGGCACATCACTGCCCTGAACGACCAGCACGCCTATATGCGCTTTGACCCTGCGGGACCTGTGCCGGTGGTGGGCGACCGCGTGGCGCTGGGCTTGTCGCACCCTTGCACCACCTTCGATAAATGGCGTTGGATGCCGCTGATTGAAGACGACGGGTTCATCAGCGGCGCGATACACACTTGCTTTTAGTTTGACTACACTGCACACCCGAGCGCAGCCCTCTTACCCAGAGCCAGCTGCACCAACTGCTGCCCACAAGGCGGCTCTACTACCCAGGAGTCCTTACCCATGAATGCCCCCCTGCACCCCGACCAGCTACGCGCCGCATCCGTCACGCTGGACGACAAATACACCCAAACCACCGGCCAGGCTTTTATGAGCGGCATCCATGCCCTGGTGCGCTTGCCGATGATGCAACGCGTGCGCGACCTGGCAGCGGGCAAAAACACCGCAGGCTTTATCAGCGGCTACCGTGGTTCACCCTTGGGCAGTTACGACCAATCGCTGGCCAAAGAGAAGAAGCGCTTGCTAGAGCACCATGTGCATTTCCAACCTGGCGTGAATGAAGAACTGGCCGCCACCGCTTTGTGGGGCACGCAACAACTAGGCTTTGCGCCGCCGGGCAGCAATAAATACGATGGCGTGTTTGGCATCTGGTACGGCAAAGGCCCGGGCGTGGACCGCTGCTCCGATGTGTTCAAGCACGCCAATATGGCAGGCACCACGCCCTGGGGCGGCGTGATTGCCGTGGCTGGTGATGACCATGTGTCCAAAAGCTCGACGGCGGCGCACCAGAGCGACCATATTTTTAAGGCCTGCGGCACCCCGGTGTTTTTCCCGGCCAGCGTGCAAGACATTTTGGATTTGGGCGTGCACGGCCTTGCCATGAGCCGCTACGCCGGTGTCTGGGCGGGTATGAAAACGATTCAAGAAATCGTCGAGTCCAGCGCAGCGGTGGATGTGGACCCGCACCGCGTGAAGATGATGATGCCTACCGATTTTGAAATGCCCGCTGGCGGCGTGCACATACGCTGGCCCGATGGCGCGCTGGATCAGGAAGCGCGCCTGTTTGACACCAAGTGGTATGCGGCGCTAGCCTATGTGCGCGCGAATCGGCTCAACCACAATGTGATCGAAGGCCCGAACGATCGCTTCGGCCTGATGGCCAGTGGCAAAGCCTTTAACGATACGCGCCAGGCCTTGCTCGATTTGGGACTGGACGATGCCACCTGCCGCCGCGTAGGCATACGCCTGCACAAAGTGGCGGTAGTCTGGCCCTTAGAGGCGCAGCTGACACGCGAGTTTGCCAGCGGCTTGCAAGAGATTTTGGTGGTCGAGGAAAAGCGCCAAGTCATTGAATACCAACTCAAAGAAGAGCTCTACCACTGGCGCGCCGATGTGCGCCCACGCGTGGTCGGCAAATTTACCGTGTCCGATGACGCGGCCAGCCCTTACGGCATTGGAGGCGAATGGTCGGGTTCAGAGCCTTCGGCCAACCGCTTGCTGCGCGCCAACGCGGACCTGACGCCCGCCATGATTGCCCGCGCGATTGCGCAGCGCCTTACCGCGCTCGGCGTAGATGCCGATGTGCGCGCGCGCATGGATGTGCAGTTGGCAATTTTGGACGCCAAAGAAAAGTCCATGCAAGCGCTGGCCCTGGGCGCGCCGCTGGCCGAGCGCCAGCCCTGGTTCTGCTCGGGCTGCCCGCACAACACCTCCACCCGCGTGCCCGAAGGCTCGCGCGCCATGGCCGGTATCGGCTGCCACTTTATGACGCTGTGGATGGACCGCTCCACCACCGGCTTTACCCAAATGGGCGGCGAAGGCGTGCCATGGGTGGGGCAGCAACCGTTTGTGAACGACGCGCATATTTTTGCCAACCTGGGCGACGGCACCTACTTTCACAGCGGCTTGCTGGCGGTGCGCCAGTCGATTGCAGCGGGTGTCAACATCACCTACAAAATTTTGTATAACGACGCGGTGGCGATGACGGGCGGCCAGCAAATCGGCGAGCGCGCCGAGGGCCACAGCGTGATCCAGATCGCGCAAAGCATGCGCGCCGAAGGTGCACAGCGCATTGTGGTGGTGACCGACGAACCCCAAAAATACGATGGCGTCAAAGGCCTGCCGGAAGGCGTCGCGGTGGAACACCGCGACAGCCTGGACGCAGTGCAGCGCGTGCTGCGGGAGATCAAAGGCACGACGGTCATTATTTACGACCAAACCTGCGCCACCGAAAAACGCCGCCGCCGCAAACGCGGCACCATGGTGGACCCAGCCACGCGTGTGGTGATTAACGAATTGGTCTGCGAAGGCTGCGGCGACTGCGGCGTGCAAAGCAATTGCGTGAGTGTGGAGCCATTGGAAACCGAGCTGGGCCGCAAACGGCGTATCAACCAAAGTACGTGTAATAAAGATATTTCTTGCGTCAAAGGTTTTTGCCCTAGCTTTGTCACCGTGGAAGGTGGCAAATTACGCAAAAAGAAAAGTTCTGCGCAGTCCGCTAGCAGCGGTCCGGCGGCGGGCCTGCCCGAACCTGCGGTATTCGATTTACAACAAGCGCATGACGGCGTTTGGGGCCTGGTCGTTGCAGGCGTGGGCGGCACGGGCGTGATCACCATCGGCCAGTTGCTGGGCGTGGCAGCGCATATCGAAGGCAAAGGCATCGTCACCCAAGACGCAGGCGGGCTGGCGCAAAAAGGCGGCGCCACCTGGAGCCATGTGCTGATCAGCGAAAGCCAAGACGCGATACGCACCACCCGCGTGGGCATGGCCTGCGCGGACCTGGTGATCGGCTGCGACCCCATCGTCACCGCAGGCAAAGAAACCAGTATGCGCCTGCGCGCCGGGCGCAGCCGCGTGGTGCTCAATAGCCACAGCCAACCTACCGCTGCGTTTGTGCAAAACGCCAACTGGAGCAACCCCGGCGAAGCCTGTATCGCCGCCATTGCCACCACCTTGCAAGACCCGCAATCGCTAGGCTGCGTAGATGCCGAAGCCATCGCCACTGAATTGCTGGGCGACAGCATTTTTACCAACCCGGTGCTGCTGGGCTACGCCTGGCAAAAGGGCTGGATACCGCTGGGGCAGGATGCACTTTTGCAAGCCATGGCGCTCAACGCCGTGGCCGTCGAAAAAAACCAAACCGCTTTCCAATGGGGCCGCTTAGCCGCGCACGACCCAGCGGCGGTGCAGCGCAGCTTGCTACCTGCGCAAACCGTGCAAATTGTGCGCAAGCAAGCCCCCACCTCGCTGGACGCGCTGATAGAGCACCGCGCTACTTTTTTGACCGGCTACCAAAACGCCGACTACGCGCAAAGCTACCGCGACTTTGTGGCTAAGGTGCGCAACGCCGAAAGCGCGCTAGGGACCCAAGCCGACGCCAAAGAGTTAGCGCTAAGCAGCGCCGTGGCGCGCTACCTGTTCAAGCTGATGGCCTACAAAGACGAATACGAAGTGGCGCGTCTGCACAGCGACCCGGCGTTCAAGGAAAAAATCAGCACCATGTTTGAAGGCGACTACCAAGTCAACTACCACCTGGCGCCACCACTCTTGGCCAAGAAGGATGAAAAAGGTCGCCTCATCAAGCAACGCTTTGGCCCCTGGATGGGCTTGGGCTTTCGCCTGCTGGCGCCGCTCAAGGTATTGCGCGGCACGGCGCTAGACATCTTTGGCTACAGCGAAGAGCGCCAAGGCGAACGCGCCCTAGTGCAGAACTACATGCAGACGCTGGAACGCATGCTGACGCACTTGAACCCCGCAACCCTGCCCGACGCCATGCGCTTTGCCAAACTACCCGAAGAGATTCGCGGCTTCGGGCATGTGAAGGCCCGGCATATTGCGGCGGTGAAACCTAGCTGGGAAGGGCTGGGTGGGAAGTTGCCTTAAGGCGGGACCGGCAGGCAGCTTGGGTGCTCTTGGGAGCGCGAAAAGCGTGCTGACGTTGTAGACGCAATCCACAAAAGTGTGCATACGGCATGCCCTAAAGGAATATGACCATGCAATCAGTGACATCGCGTGAGGTGCAAAGCCAGTACGGAAAATTCCTTGAATCCGTGCGGGACGATCTTATTTGCGTGACCCGCCATGGGCGCCCATTATTTTGGGCTTTGTGAGATCGCCATGTTCGTGCGCCTGACCCCAGCATTCTAATTGGCCGCATGTTGCTACTGCACGGTCAGCTCAACCGTGAGACGCAAGAGCGTGCAGGCGATGCTTTCGGCAAAGTCCTAGAGGAACTCGATGCTAGCGTTGACCCACAATCGCTCACACAAGAAAAAGTAATGACCATCGTGCATGAGAACCGAGCCTAAGCCGCGCCTCATTTTTGACACGAACGTCATCATCAGTGGGGTCTTGTTTAAAGGGGTGGCCATTCACAGCCTATTGCTTTATCCGCCCAACGAATACCAGCTCGTATTTAGTCAAATCACTTGGGATGAGCTGGCATCGGTTTTTCAGCGCGATGCGTTCGAAAAAATAATGCCTTTAGGCGCTCGCTTGCGCGTGCTTGCGGAATTGGCCAGTAAGGTGGAGGTCGTTCAAAGCACCAGCACCGTCACGGATTGCCGAGACCCGAAGGACAACAAGTTTCTTTCCCTGGCCATTGATGCCAATGCCATTGCGATCGTAACCGGCGACGACGACCTGAAAGTGCTGCACCCGTACCAAGGCATCGCCATTCAATCTCCGGCTGACTTTATGGGTCTGCGGATAGCGCCGCCACAATAGCGACTCAGGTTCTGAATAGGTCCTCAAAGACGAAGCTTGCCAATTGGACAGGCGAATGCCTGAACTGCCGCGATTGCTGACCCAACATGAACGCTGTTTGTGTGACGTTTCCCCAAATCCACTGTCCCTATAAGTAAGGAGCCACCTTGTCGCAATCGATTGGACTTGTTTCTATTTTGGTAAAGGACTATGACGAGGCAATCGCCTTTTACGTTGACGTCCTTGGCTTCGCCCTCATTGAAGACACACCGATACCAAAGCAAAGTAAGCGTTGGGTTGTGGTCGCTCCCAATGGTGGCAGTGGTGCCCAGATATTACTGGCGAAAGCCTCAAATGACCAGCAGGCTGCTTTCATCGGAAATCAAGCAGGTGGCCGCGTTTTCTTGTTTCTTTACACAGACAATTTTGAACGTGATTACTCGGCTTATCGAAGCCGTGGCGTCAAGTTTGTTCGAGGCAAGGTTCAGGAGCCTTACGGCACAGTGGCTGTCTTTGCAGACCTCTACGGAAATCAATGGGACTTAATCGAATTGGTTAATTCGCCGATCTAATGAGGAACTGCTTGCGACCCATTGCCGCCCGTCGTCGCGCTGACTGGCGCGGCGGTGATGCAGCCGGGGCAGTCATCCAGGTGCGTTGTCCAGTGGGCACCAAGCCTGCGAACGTAGCCCACACGATGTTTTTCACTGGTTTTACAATGGCAAAGTCTGCCATCAAAATGAGGACTTTGCCATGTCATTAAACGTTTCACTGCCGCCTGAGCTTGAGCGCCGGGTGCGGGCCCATGTAGCCTCGGGGATGTTTGGTTCGGCCAGTGAGGTCATTCGCGAGGCACTTCGCCTGTTTGAGTCTCACCATGCGGTGCAAAGTGCCACATTAGCGGACTTGAAAAAGGACATTGAACAAGGTCAGGCAGACAGGCGCGCTGGTCGGGTGTTGCCTCTAAATGTCGAGGCCCTAAAAGTTGAGGGTAGAAAGCAGCGATCAGCAAATGCTCACGGCTGATGCCTCAATTGGTTTTTACCCAACGAGCCCAGGCGGATCTACTGGAGGCCTGGCTCTACATTGCTGAAGACAATCTAGCAGCAGCAGACCGCGTTTTGGATACGCTTGAGCAGGAGTCTAAAGCACTGCTATTGCAGCCATTGATGGGTAGGGCTAGACCCGAGTTGGGCCATCAGGTACGTAGTTGGCCAAGCTCCACGCCCTACGTTTTGTTTTATGAAGTTGACGGCACCGACTTGACAATACTTCGGGTGCTTCACCATGCCAGGGACGTCGGTTCGGCATCCTTCTAAAACTCACGGATAGTGCCTGAATGTAGTGCCGTCTTTGCGAGCGCGGCGAAACAATCCACTTGGGCTTACAAATCAGGCGCTTATGAATCGCCGGGTCTCTTCGCTCCTCGCGATGACGGACTTATGCAGACCTTCCTTAGTACCGACAGCACACTTAGATATCAATATTCCCCGCCCGCAGCGCATTGGCTTCGATGAACTCGCGGCGCGGTTCTACTTCGTCGCCCATCAGCATGGTGAACACGCGGTCCGCTTCAATGGCGTCGTCGATTTGCACTTTGAGCAAGCGGCGCACGGTGGGGTCCATGGTGGTTTCCCACAGTTGCGCAGGGTTCATCTCGCCCAAGCCTTTGTAGCGCTGGCGGGCGGTGCCGTTTTCGGCTTGGGTGATGAGCCAGGCCATGGCTTGGCGGAAGTCGCTCACTTTTTCTTCCTTGGCGCGTTCGCCTTCGCCGCGCATCACACGGGCGCCTTCGGAAAGCAGGTCTTTGAAGGTGCTCGCCGCTTCGGCCAGCGCGCCGTAGTCGGCGCCATGCACAAAGTCTTGCGTGAGCACGCTGCTTTTGACGTTGCCGTGGTGGCGGCGGCTGATGCGCAAAATGGGTTTGTCGCTGCGGACGTCAAACTCGCCAGCGACTTCGGCATCGGGCAGGCGCGCTTGCAAGGCGGCGGCAGACAGTTCGGCGTCGGCCACGGTGTCTAAGTTCAACGCCACGCCATCGGCAACGGCGCGCAGGGCTTCGGCGTCCATGAAGTTTTGCAGGCGCGCAATGACGCTTTGCGCCACCTGGTGCTTACGCGCCAGCTCGGCCAGGGTGTCGCCTTGCAGCGTGCTGCCGTTGGGGCCGCCGGTAAATACCGAAGCGTTGATGAGCGCAATGCGCATCAAAAAGCTGTCCAGCGCCGAGGCGTCTTTCAGGTACAGCTCTTCTTTACCGGCCTTCACTTTATACAGCGGCGGCTGCGCGATGTAGATATGGCCACGTTCGACCAGCTCGGGCATTTGGCGGTAGAAGAAGGTAAGCAGCAAGGTGCGGATATGCGCGCCGTCCACGTCGGCGTCGGTCATGATGATGATGCGGTGGTAGCGCAGCTTGGCGACATTGAAGTCGTCGTTGCCGGTGGTGCCTCCGGCTTTGCCGATGCCGGTACCCAGGGCGGTGATCAGCGTCAAAATTTCATTGCTGGTGAGCAGCTTTTCGTAGCGCGCTTTTTCCACGTTCAAAATCTTGCCGCGCAAGGGCAGGATGGCTTGGAATTTACGGTCACGGCCTTGCTTGGCGCTGCCACCGGCCGAGTCGCCCTCGACGATATAGATCTCGCACATCGCCGGGTCTTTTTCCTGGCAGTCGGCCAGTTTGCCGGGCAGGCCCATGCCGTCGAGCACGCCTTTGCGCCGCGTCATGTCGCGCGCTTTGCGGGCTGCTTCGCGGGCGCGCGCGGCTTCGATAATTTTGCCGACGATGATCTTGGCATCATTGGGCCGCTCTTGCAGGTAGTCGGCCAGCAACTTACTGACGATATCTTCCACCGGCCCGCGCACTTCGCTGGAGACCAGCTTGTCTTTGGTTTGGCTGCTAAATTTGGGCTCGGGCACTTTCACCGATAGCACGCAGCACAGACCTTCGCGCATATCGTCACCAGTTACCTCGACTTTGGCTTTTTTGGCCAGCTCGGATTCGTCGATGTATTTGTTGATGACCCGTGTCATGGCCGCGCGCAGGCCGGTCAGGTGGGTGCCGCCATCGCGCTGGGGGATGTTGTTGGTAAAGCAGAGCACTTGCTCGTTGTAGCCGCTGTTCCACTGCATGGCCACTTCGACACCGATATTGGTGTTTTGGTCGCTCTGGCGGTCGCCGGTGGCGTGGAAGATATTGGGGTTGAGAACGCTCTTGCCTTTGTTGATGAAGTTCACAAAACCTTTGACGCCACCCGCGCCCGAGAAGTCGTCTTCTTTGCCGGTGCGCTCGTCCTTTAAGCGGATGCGCACGCCGTTGTTCAAAAAGCTCAGCTCGCGCAAACGCTTGCTCAAAATTTCGTAGTGGAAAACATTGTTCTCTTTGAAGATGTCGGTGTCGGGCAAAAAGTGCACCTCGGTACCGCGCTTTTCGGTATCACCCGCAATCTTCATCGGCGAGACTTCGACGCCATCTTGCATCTCGGTAATGCGGTTTTGCACAAAGCCTTTGCTGAACTCCATCGTATGCACTTTGCCGTCGCGCCGGATCGTTAGGCGCAGCATTTTGGACAGCGCGTTCACGCAACTCACGCCCACGCCGTGCAGGCCCCCAGAGACTTTGTAGCTGTTTTGGTTGAACTTGCCGCCCGCATGCAGCTCAGTGAGCGCGATCTCGGCAGCGCTGCGCTTGGGCTCGTGCTTGTCGTCCATCTTCACGCCGGTAGGGATGCCGCGGCCGTTGTCGGTCACGCTGATCGAGTTGTCCGAGTGAATGGTGACCACGATATCGTCGCAATGGCCGGCCAACGATTCGTCGATGGAGTTGTCCACCACCTCAAACACCAGATGGTGCAAGCCGGTGCCGTCCGAGGTATCGCCGATGTACATGCCCGGGCGCTTGCGCACCGCCTCTAAGCCTTCCAGAATTTGGATAGAACCTTCACCATAGGCATCGGTCGCGCCAGCCTGGTTGGTGTCGATGGTGGGCTGGAAGTTAGAACTGTCTGCGCCGCTTTCGCCGGTGTTGACGCCTTCGCTGGAGTCATGGTTGGTGGCGTCGGGCTGCTTGTCTTGGGTCATGGAGAAGTCTTCTGGTTATCAATTCGGGCATCGCCAAACGCTCAGTTTTGCAATGCCACTCAAAAATTACGCTGTTCTTGAATGTCCAAACCCCCGGGCTGCGGGGGTTTGGCTTGGGGCACCGGATGGGGCGCGGTCAAATGCGCATGGGCATCACCACGTATTTGAAGGTGGCGTTGTCGGGGATGGTCATCAACGCCGAGCTGTTGCCGTCCGAGAACTCGAGGGTTACCATTTCCTGGCTCATATTGGTCAGGGCGTCGATCAGGTAAGTGACGTTAAAACCGATCTCGATGCTGTCGCCTTCGTAGTCGATATCGATCTCGTCCACCGCTTCTTCCTGCTCTGCGTTGTTAGCCGCCATGCGCAGGGTGCCGGGGTCGATGTTCAGGCGCACGCCTTTGAATTTGTCGCTTGTCAAAATGGCTGTGCGCTGCAAAGTGGACAACAAAGTGGCGCGGCCCAGCACGATGCGATTTTTGTGGTTTTTGGGGATGACGCGGTTGTAGTCGGGGAATTTGCCCTCGACCAGCTTGGTCACAAACTGCATGCCTTCAAAGCTAAAGCGCGCCTGGTTGCTGGCAAATTGCATGTCGATGGCGCCTTCGGCATCCGAGAGCAGGCGCTGCAACTCAATCACCGTTTTGCGCGGCAAGATGACTTCCTGCTTGGGCACTTCCACATCCAGCGTGGCCGAGGCGAAGGCCAAACGGTGGCCGTCGGTGGCGACCAGGCTGAGCTGCTTGCCTTCGGCGACGAACAAAATACCATTGAGGTAGTAGCGAATATCGTGCACCGCCATGGCAAAAGAGACTTGGCTCAGCAGGCTTTTAAGGGTTTTTTGCGGCACGCTAAACACCGGGCCAAAGCTGGGCGACTCTTGCACCAGCGGAAAGTCTTCGGCGGGCAGGGTTTGCAGGGTGAACTTGCTTTTGCCGCCCTTGAGGATGATTTTGCTTTGGCTAGCCTCTAGGGACACGGTTTGGTCGGCGGGCATGGTGCGCAGGATGTCGATGAGCTTGCGCGCGCCTATGGTTGTGCTGAAATCGCCGGCATCGCCGCCGAGTTCGGCGCTGGTGCGGATCTGGATTTCCAGGTCGCTGGTGGTGAACTGCAGGCTGGAGCCGGTTTTGCGTACCAGCACGTTGGCAAGGATAGGCAAAGTGTGGCGACGTTCGACGATACCGGCCACCGATTGCAATACGGACAACACCTGGTCTTGCGTGGCTTTCAAAACAATCATGTAAGACTCCAAATTTCTATCTATTTACCAGCTGGCAGACGCGAACGGACAGCACCCGCCATTTTCGCTGTTTATTGGGCTGTTTTCCGGCGGGAAAAGCACTTTTATCTCAGCCTTTGAGGGTTTGTTCCAAAACGTGCAATTGTTGGTTCAATTCGGTGGCCTGCTGGCGCTCCAGGCTGATTTTGCGCACCGCGTGCAGCACGGTGGTGTGGTCGCGCCCGCCAAATAGCTCGCCGATCTCGGGCAAGCTTTTTTGCGTCAGCTCTTTGGCCAGGTACATGGCGATCTGGCGCGGGCGGGCGATACTGGCCGGGCGTTTCTTGGAATACATGTCCGCGACCTTGATTTTGTAGTAGTCAGCCACGGTTTTTTGAATGTTTTCCACAGATATCTGGCGGTTCTGTATGGAAAGCAGGTCTCGCAAGGCTTCGCGCGCCAGCGGGATGGAAATTTCCTTCTGGTTAAAGCGCGAATAGGCCAGACATTTGCGCAAAGCGCCCTCCAGCTCGCGGACATTGGAGCGCACATTTTTGGCGACGAAAAACGCCACCTCCTCGGGCATGTCGGCACCTTCTGCGCGGGCTTTGTTGATCAAAATCGCCACCCGCATCTCTAATTCGGGCGGCTCAATCGCCACCGTCAGGCCAGAATCAAAGCGAGAAACCAGGCGCTCAGAGATGTCGGCCAGGCCCTTGGGATAGGTATCGCTGGTCATCACAATATGGGATTTTTTGGCCAGCAAGGCCTCAAACGCATTGAAAAACTCTTCCTGGGTGCGCTCTTTGTTGGCGAAAAACTGCACGTCGTCGATGAGCAACAAGTCCAGCGAGTGGTATTTGTCCTTGAATTCCTCAAAGGTTTTGCGCTGGTAGGCCTTAACCACGTCGGACACAAATTGCTCGGCATGGATGTACAAGACTTTGGCCGCCGGCTTGTCAGCCAGCAGCCGGTTGCCTGCGGCGTGCATCAAATGCGTCTTGCCCAGCCCCACACCGCCATAGATAAACAAGGGGTTGTACAGGTGTCCGGGGGTGGTGGCGACGTGCATGGCGGCGGCGCGCGCCATGCGGTTGGCGCTGCCTTCGACCAAATTGTCGAAGTTGAGCATGGTGTTGAGGCGGTTTTTAGGCGCCTCAGGAGGAGCAGCGATGACCGGGCTATCGGCACCCTGCCCACGTACGGCGGGGCTGCGCGCGGAAAGCTCCTGCCGGGACGGGGCCGCGCGCTGGCTGATCAGCAGCTCCACCTGCACCGGTTGGCCACACAGGCGCTCGAGCACCGCGGCCATGGGCGCAAGATACTGGGCTCGCACCCAATCGAGCTTGAAGCGGTTGGCCACCATGACCTGCACTTTGCTGAAGTCTTCGGATACCTGGGCCGAAAGGGGCTTGAGCCAGGTGTTGAACTGCTGCTCGGGCATCTCCATGGCCATTTTTTCCATGCATGTATGCCACAAGGCCTGGCCCGCATCGCCTGTGTGCGCAGCATCGCCGTAAGGCACATCGTCTTCGGTCATGAACGCAGTCAATCTGTGGATAAAAATGGGAGTATGGGTGCCGGGTGGGTGAATTATCAAACACTTATCCACAAAAGTGGAGCGCCTGGCCGACGCCCTGATGCTAACCGCAAGCGCGGGTTTTGGGCCACGAATTTTATGAAATTTGTAATTCAAACCAAGGCCCTGGGTAGCTTCAGAACAGCCGCCAGTCGCCAATGCTTGGCTTGGCGTCGAAAATTTGCGATAATCCTAGGCTTTCCCTAAAAATCCCTTGGGGAACCCTGCCGGCGAGTCTATTCGGAGATGTTGATGAATAGGCGCAAGTGCCGGATCCGATCTGTCAGGAAATCCAAATGAAACGCACTTACCAGCCCTCCAAAATCCGCCGCGCCCGCACCCATGGCTTCTTGGTCCGCATGAAAACCCGTGGCGGCCGCGCTGTCATTAACGCACGCCGCGCCAAAGGCCGTAAACGCCTGGCTGTCTAAACGCTACGCGCCACGGCGCCGGTCTGACCCGTGCAAGGACTGCGCACCCGCGCCCAATTCCAGGCGGCGATGGCCGGCACGGTGCAAGCCCGTAGCCACCATTTCGTGTTGCACTTTTGCAGCTTTGATGCCGCCCAGCCTTCCCAGGCCCCCGCGCCTGGAAGCACCGTTTTTGACAAAGGCCTCGCGCTGGACCGCCCCGCAGTCGGCGCATTGGTACCCAAACGCTGGGCCAAACGCGCCGTCACCCGCAACACCATCAAGCGCCAGATTTACCACGTGAGCCAGCTTTTTGAAACGCAACTTGCCCCCGGCGCCCATGTAGTGCGACTGCGCAGTGCGTTCGACACCAAGTTGTTTCCCAGTGCCACCTCAGCCCCTTTGCGCGCTGCGGTGCGCCAAGAATTGCTAGCCCTGTTCGGCCATGCCGGGCACACCCATTACCTGTCAAACCCATGATGCAAACCCTGCTCATCGGCCTGGTCAAAGGCTACCGCTTGCTGCTCAGCCCATGGCTCGGCAGCGCATGCCGGTTTGAACCGACCTGCTCCCGCTACGCGCTAGGGGCTTTAGAAAACCATGGCGCTGGCGTCGGTACTTACCTGACAATCGCCCGTCTTGCGCGCTGCCACCCCTGGTGCGATGGCGGGCTGGACCCGGTGCCCCAAGACAAACCCCGGCTGTTTAGCCGCCTGATTTCCCCTTCTTCTGAAAAGAAACCCTCATGAACGATATCCGCCGCACTATTTTGTGGGTGATTTTTGGCTTTTCCATGGTGCTGCTGTGGGACAAGTGGCAAATTCACAATGGGAATACGCCGACGTTTTTCCCCGGTCCACCCAACGCAGTCAGCACGGCGGCACCTGACGCTGCCAAAGCAGCCGCGTCTGATGCCAGCGTACCCGGTTCTGTGCCGGTGGCCGCAGCACCAGCAACTGCCAATGCTGCGCCTGCGGTGGAATCCGGAGCGCTTGCGCGCGGCGAACGCATACGCGTGACGACCGATGTGTTGTCGCTGGAGTTTGACACGCTGGGCGGCACTTTGGTGGGCTCGGAATTCCTGAAATACGGCGAGTCCGGCGACCAGAACAAACATGTCACGCTGCTCGATGACAGCAAAGAGCGCATTTACCTGGCCCAGTCCGGCGTGGTGGCGGGTGCGGTGCCGGGTAACTTCCCGACGCACAAAACGCCTATGGCTTTTTCCGGCGCGACGCAACTCAAAGACGGCCAGGACAGCCTGCAACTCACCTTCAGCTCGCCCGATGTGGGTGGCATCAGCGTGGTTAAAACCTATACCTTACGCCGGGGCTCGTATGCCATCCAAGTGAACCATGCGCTAAGCAACCAATCGGGCGCGCCGATTGCGCCGCAGCTGTATTTGCAACTGCTGCGTGATGGCAATAAGCCGGCGGGCGAATCGGCTTTCTATTCCACCTTCACCGGCCCGGCGGTCTATACCGAGGCCAAGAAATACCAGAAAGTAGAGTTTGTCGATATCAAAAAGAAAAATGCGGACTACGAAAAGCAGGCCAGCAATGGCTATATCGCTATGGTGCAGCATTACTTTGCCAGCGCCTGGATACTGCCCGATGGTGTGAGCCGCAGTATCTCGCTCGACGGCGTGGACATGCCCGGCACACTGGCGGACTGTTGCTACCGCGCCGCCATGGTGGCGCCCATCGAAGCGATTGCACCTGGCACCAGCCGCAGCCTTGAGGCCACGCTGTTTGTCGGCCCGCAAGAAGAAAAAATGCTGGAAGCCCTGGCGCCTGGCCTGGAGCTGCTTAAGGACTATGGCTGGCTCACGATTCTGGCCAAGCCTTTGTATTGGCTGCTAGACCGTTTGCACAGCGTGATTCAAAACTGGGGCTGGGCCATTGTTGCCTTGGTATTGCTGCTGAAAATCGCGTTCTACTGGCTCAATGCCAAAGCCTACGAGAGCATGGCCAAGATGAAGGCGGTCAACCCCAAGATCATGGAAATGCGCGAGCGCCTCAAAGACAACCCGCAGCAAATGCAGCAAGAGATGATGCGCATTTACCGGGAAGAAAAAGTCAACCCTATGGGGGGCTGCTTCCCGATCATGGTGCAAATTCCGGTGTTCATCGCCTTGTACTGGGTGCTGCTGTCCACGGTAGAAATGCGCAGCGCGCCCTGGATGCTATGGATCCATGATTTATCCGCGCCGGATCCGTATTACATTCTGCCCGTCATCATGACGCTGACCACGCTTTTGCAAACCGCCCTCAACCCAGCGCCCCCTGACCCGATGCAGGCCAAACTGATGTGGTACATGCCGTTGATATTTAGCGTGATGTTCTTCTTCTTCCCCTCGGGCCTGGTGGTCTATTGGATTACCAATAACGTCTTGTCGATTGCCCAGCAGTGGATTATTAACACCCGTATGGGCGTGCCACCGCAGTTCAATTTGCCCAAGTTCAAATAAGCGACACGCTGCCGCTTTGCACCCAAGGCCGCGCAAGCGGCCTTGTTCGTTTGAGGGCGTGTCGCTTGCCCGGCCAGATGAGGCGCACGGATAATGGGCCCGCCCGCAACTAAGTCCCGCCCATGCTCGCACGCCACCACGACCCGATTTTGGCCATCGCCACGGCACCTGGCCGCGCCTCGGTGGGTATCGTGCGCCTAAGCGGCAAAGACTTGCGCCCGCTGATCCAGGCCTTATTCGGGCACAGCCTGGATGCGCGCCACGCGCACTACCTGCCCTTCCCCGATGCCAAAGGCGCGCCCATAGACCACGGGCTGGCCCTGTATTTCCCGGCGCCGCATTCCTTTACCGGCGAAGACGTACTGGAGTTGCAAGCCCACGGCGGGCCGGTGGTGCTGCAACTGCTGCTGGCGCGCTGCCTGGAGCTGGTGGGCGAAAAAGACGAAAACGGCCAGGCCTGCCTGCCGGGCCTGCGCCTGGCGCAAGCCGGGGAATTTAGCGAGCGGGCCTTCCTGAACGACAAGATCGACCTGGTACAGGCCGAAGCGATTGCCGACCTGATTGACGCCAGCACCGAAGCGGCAGCCCGCAGTGCGGTGCGCTCGCTAGCGGGGGATTTTTCGCGCGAGGTGGACCAACTGCGCGACGGCCTGGTACGTCTGCGGCTTCTGGTAGAGGCGACCTTAGATTTTCCGGAAGAAGAAATAGATTTTTTACGCAAGTCTGACGCGCAGGGGCAGCTCGACGGCCTGCATGCCGCGCTGGCCAAAGTGTTGGGCGCTGCGCGGCAAGGCGCCTTGCTGCGCGATGGCATACGCGTGGTGATTGCCGGTCAGCCCAATGCCGGTAAATCCTCGCTGCTCAATGCATTGGCCGGCGCCGAGCTAGCCATCGTGACGCCCATCGCAGGCACCACACGCGACAAGGTGCAAGAGACGATACAAATCGAAGGCGTGCCGGTGCATGTGATCGACACCGCCGGTCTGCGCGAAGGCGCTGACGAAGTGGAAGCCATCGGCATTGCGCGCGCGTGGGACGCGGTGCTGCATGCCGACGCAGTGGTTTTTTTGCATGACCTGACGCGCGCAAGCCAGCCCCAATACCAGGCCGATGACGCGCGTATTGCAAGCACTCTGGGACACAAACTGGCCGCCACGGTTCCGGTGATCGACGTGTGGAACAAATGCGATGCACAGGCGCCGGATGCGCAAGTGCCGGGCTTGTACCTGTCCGCCAAAACCGGGCAGGGCCTGGACTTGCTGCGCCAGCATTTGTTGGAATTGGCAGGCTGGCAAGCCGGTGCCGAAGGCATTTCCATGGCGCGCCAGCGCCATGTGCAGGCGCTGAGCCAGGTTAGCGCGCACCTGTACCTGGCCCACGCCCATTTGCGCGCCCAGGCGCAGTCACTGGATTTGCTAGCCGAGGAGTTGCGGCTGGCGCAAAACGCCCTCAACGAAATCACCGGCGCCTTCAGTTCAGACGACTTGCTGGGCGTGATTTTTTCTAGCTTTTGTATCGGGAAGTAAGCAATGGCTGAAGTAGATAAGACGACCCATGGCAGCTGCATGTGCGGCGCGGTGCGCTACCGGGTTAACGGGCCGCTACGTCCCATCATTGCGTGTCACTGCATCCAATGCCGCAAAAGCAGCGGGCACTATGTGACTGCAACTGCATGCCCCACCGAAGCGCTCCACATCGAGGGCGATACGCTGCAATGGTATGCCTCCTCATCGGAGGCTGAACGCGGGTTTTGCGGGCGCTGCGGCAGCAATTTGTTCTGGCGGCGCAAGGGGGCTAACAGCACCTCGATTTGGGCTGGCTCGATTGACGGGCCAACAGGTTTGCACATTGCGCAGCAAATGTTTACCGGCTCTAAGGGCGATTACTATGGTTTGCCGGACGCACCGGCTGTACCTGACTAATTGCGATTACTCCAGGACGCACCCGTACGACTTGGCGGCAATGCGCGGCGTAACTACTCCACAGAACTGCTTAATGCCCGGCGAAGTCCACTAGGGTAAACAGTGGCATGCCGGTAGCGCGTAATTTGTCAGAGCCGCCGAGCTCTGGCAAGTCCACGATGGCCGCGCCCTCCATCACGAGGGCGCCCAGTTTTTCCAGTAGTTTTTTACCCGCCATCATGGTGCCGCCGGTGGCGATCAAATCGTCTATCAGCAGCACCCTATCACCGGGGCGCACCGCATCGGTGTGCAGCTCCACGGTGGCGCTGCCGTATTCGAGTTCATAGGTTTCTTCCACCGTGGTGAAAGGCAGCTTGCCTTTTTTGCGGATAGGTACGAAACCGACATTAAGTTCGTAAGCGACCACCGCGCCGAGGATGAAGCCGCGCGCGTCTAAACCTGCGACCACATCGGGGCGGCGCGCATTGTCCATGTAGCGATGCACGAACGCGTCAATTAACACGCGAAAGACTTTGGCGTCTTGCAACAGTGGTGTGATGTCGCGGAATTGAACCCCAGGCGCAGGCCAGTCGGGCACAGTGCGGATATGGTTGCGCAGGTATTCGGTAACGTGGGTATGTTGCATAAAGGTGGCAATAGAACGGGGCTTGCAACAGCGGATCGCAAACTATGCGACCCACTGATTTCCAAGTCCTATTGTCACCGCTGTGCACACGCCCAATAGACTGGGGCACAGCGCACCAGCGAGACTATTTACGAGGGGGGGCTGGAGGCAGCGGCGCGCTCACTGGTTTCGCCGGCGGGGGCGGCTTCACTGCGACAGCCGGCGCAGGTGCCGGGCTCTTAGGTGGAGCTGGGGGCGCTAGCACCGTGCTCTTGGCCGGGGGTGGGGGCACAAAAGGATTGGCAGCAACGTTCACCGGTGGCGGGAGCGGGGCCGCGGGCGGGGGCACAGGTGCTGGTAAGCGGTCGCTCAAAGTTTTAAGGAAGGCGACGACGTCGTCAATCTCTTTGTCCGTCAGTGCCGGGCCGGCATTCGCTGCGCGGTTGAGGGGCACACGATCACGCACGATGTTGGGCTGGTAGGCCAAGGGCAAATCATTGGGCACACCAGAGGGGCCGTACCAACGCTGCGGGCTGCTGTCGCGGGTAGCGTAGAAGCTCACGACATCGCGCAAGCTGCTAAATACGCCGTTGTGCATAAACACCTGGCGCTCACCAACGTTGCGCAGCGAGGGCATTTTGAAAGTGCCGCAAAATTTTTCGATAGTGACAGAGACCGGCACATTAGCGCTCAAGGCTGGGCGGGTACGGTTGGGCCCGCACAGGCCCAGGTCGAAATAGGAGGGATTGGCATTGGCCGGTATGGCTTTATTGCGAGGTATGCCGGTCGCGTAGTGCGCAAAGTCGGTAAATAAGTTATCGGCTGGCTTAACCGACTTGGGGTTCATGCTGTGGCAACTGGCGCAATTGCCTTTGACCGGGTCCATGAAGACTTTCAGGCCATTGTCTTCTGCCGGGGTGAACTTCACGCGGCCCGCGATGTAATCGTCGTAACGCGAACTAAACGCTTGAAACCGGGTGGTAGATTCAAACGCGGCCAAAGCCTCGCCCACACGGGTGAAGGCGAGCGTCGGGTTTTTGAAGATGTCCTTGCCGTACAAATCCGTCATGATTTTGGCGTAGGGGCCTGCGGCGATCTTGGCGACCACACTCGCACCATCTTTGTTGTTCATTTCATTTGCGGCCAGAAACGGCATTTGCGCCTGCTGCGCCAGGGTGTCGGCCCGGCCATCCCAGAACAAACCGCCGATAGGGTCTACATCACCGTTGAGCACGCGAAAGCCAAAGGGCGGCGTAAAGCTGCTGTAGGAGTTTTGCATCACGCTGCGGGTGCCAAAGGAGTTGGGCAAACTGCCTAGGGGTACACCGATGCGCGAACCATTCAAATTGGCAAAGCCAGTGCTGGCTTGATGGCAATTGACGCATGCGGTGCCACGTGGTTCTGAGAGGTTTTTATCATTGAATATTTGTTCGCCTAGTGCCTGCACAGGTGTTAGCACCGGTACTGGAGAGGCGGCCCATACGGATGTAGGCAATAGCAAGCTAAGTAAGCCTGCGTAAGCAAGAGCGGCGAAAAATGAAGCCGGCAAATTTCTGGCCATAGGCCTTGCTTGGACTTGGTACATAAAAGTATTCTCCTAGCTTTCTGTTTTTGATGACGAATTAAAGGTCTGACCATCCGGATTTCGTGTCTGCGCGTTTGCGGCTCAAGTGGGTCCATATGACCCTACGCCCTGATATGCAATATGCGTACCCGGTAATCGCCGCTTAACCGACGCAGTCATGTGCGTAACTGCCGTAATTTCAGTGGGACTACTAGCGCCATATAGGGCGGCGTTTAGCGCATAAAGAGCATCTCGTGGCTGTTTGTCGCAACAGTGGTGCTCAGGTAAATATTGGTAAAGCCTTTATGCATGCGAATGGCTTTGCCCAACAGGCATACGCTGTCAATTGGGCGGTTTGTCCGAACAAAACAGGGCGCGCCCATGGCGTCCCTAAAATGCCCCCATGCCCGACCCACTCCATACTGCCCCTGCCAGCCTGAATCCACAGGCTGCCGCGCGGGCGCTTGCCATGGCACGTGCTACTTTTGATATTGAAGCGGCGGCAGTCATAGGCTTGAAGGAGCAAATCGGCGAGTCCTTTGTACAGGCCGTCGCCATGGTGCTGGCCATAAAGGGGCGCGTTGTTGTGATGGGTATGGGCAAAAGCGGTCATGTCGGTCGCAAAATCGCCGCGACGCTATCTTCGACTGGAACACCCGCCTTATTTGTGCATCCTGGTGAAGCCAGTCACGGCGACTTGGGCATGGTGACACCGCAAGACTTGGTGCTGATGATTTCCAACAGCGGTGAATCCGATGAGATCAATGCCATTGTTCCGGTCCTCAAGCGACTGGGAACGCCATTGATTGCTATGTGCAGTAGCGGGCAATCAAGCATGGCGCAATACGCAAGAATTTGGCTTAACACCGGCGTCGCCAAGGAGGCTTGCCCGCTCAACCTGGCGCCCACTGCCAGTACCACAGCGCAGTTGGCTATGGGTGATGCGCTGGCGCTGGCGCTTTTAGAGGCGCGCGGATTTCAGGCTGAGGACTTTGCCCGCTCGCATCCCGGCGGCGCTTTGGGGCGTCGTCTGCTGACGCATGTCAGCGACGTGATGCGCAAAGGCGATGCACTTCCCCGCATCGGGCCTAACGCGGGCTTTAGTGAACTCATGCGCGAGATGAGCAACAAGGGACTCGGCGCAGCGGCCATTGTCGAAGACACAGGTGAGGTCGTCGGTATTTTTACGGATGGTGATTTGCGCCGTCTTGTGGAAAAAGGCTTGGATTTGCGGGCGATGACGGCCCGCGATGTGATGCAAGCGCAGCCTGTCACCATTGACGAACATGCCTTAGCCGTCGAAGCGGTGGACTTGATGGAGGCTCGGCGCATCACCAGCGTTTTGGTCGTTGATGCACAAGGTCGTTTATGCGGCGCCGTCAATACCAACGATTTGATGCGGGCCAAGGTGATCTGATGGTCGCGGCAATACAGTTCTCTGAAACCTTGCTGGCCCGCGGCGCCGGGGTCAAGATTTTGCTGCTCGATGTGGACGGCGTCCTGACTGACGGTGGACTCTTGTATTCGGAAAGCGGTGAAACGATGAAGCGCTTTAATACGCTGGACGGCCACGGCCTGAAGATGCTGCAAAAGGCCGGCATCACTCCCGCGGTGGTGACAGGACGCGACTCAGCGCCACTTCGGGCCCGTTTGCAAGCGCTGGGCATCCAAGAGGCGCGCTACGGCATCGACGACAAGTTGCCTGCGGCACAAAGTATTCTTGATAGCCTGGGATTAGGGTGGCATCAAGCCTGCGCGATGGGTGATGACTGGCCCGATTGGCCCATGATGCACCTAGCGGCGCTCAGTTGCGCGCCGGCAAATGCCCACGCCGAAATACGCGCCCGCGCGCATTGGCCTAGCCAGGCGCAAGGCGGGCATGGTGCTGTGCGTGAAGTCTGCGACTTATTGCTGGCGGCGAACGGACACTATGGCGCCTTGATGCGCCACTACGTACTGTGATCCGTATTATTTTGCGCTTGCTGGACCGTGTATTACTGTCCCTTCCCTTGGTTTTAGTGGCGCTTCTCGCTTTGGGAAGTTATTGGATGCTGCGCACCGCCCCTGCTTTAGATAAAGACCAATTGCCACGACCGCCTGACCACACGCCAGACTACGTACTTGAAAAATTTTCGGCGCAAAAGTTTGATACGAATGGGCGCTTGACGCTGTTCATGCAGGGCGAATCGGCCCAGCGCCTTCCCGACAGCGAATGGGTCGAAGTCCAAAAATTTTCAATGCGCGCCACGGACGCGCAAGGGCAGGTCAAGCATGCCTCGGCCGACCTGGGTGTAAGCTCTTATGACAGTAAAGAGTTTGAACTCAGAGGCAAAGTCCGTTTGCTGCAAGAGGCCAAACCTGCGGGCAACTCTCCGCGTCTTGAAATTTCGGGTGAGTTTTTGCACTTTTTTGCTGATTTGGACCGCATCGAGTCGAACAAGCCCGTGCAATTGCTGCACGGGAGACAGCAATTTAACGCAGATAGCATGGTCTATAACGGCATAGAACGCAGCCTGCAACTAGACGGTCGGGTGCGGGCGATACTTTTGAGCGAAAGCCCGGTGCCTTGATGCGCGGGCCGATTCCGCGTGCGCGCCGAACTGTTTAAGTTAGGCCCCGCAAGCCTTAATGCAATGCGAAAAAAAGGGCCCCTAAGGGCCCTGATTGCATGTGGCGTCAAGCCACAAAACGGATGCGATTAATAACCGCCGCCGCCGCTACGGCCACCGCCGTAACCGCCGCCGCCACCACCACCGCTGCGTCCGGCGCCACCGCCGTAACCACCGCCGCCGCCACCGCCGCTACGACCGGCACCGCCGCCGTAACCGCCGCCGCCGCCAGCACCACCACCAACGCCGCCGCCACCCGTGCGGGGAGGACGCGGTTCCATGGGACGCGCTTCGTTAACCACCAGACCACGGCCACCGAATTGCTGGCCGTTCATTCCGCTGATTGCTGCTTGCGCTTCGGCATCGCTGCCCATTTCCACAAAGCCAAAGCCTTTGGAACGACCGGTGTCACGCTCCATCATGACCTTGGCGCTGGTGACAGAACCGTGTGCGGAAAATGCCTGTTGCAGGTCTTCGTCACGGAAAGAATATGGCAGATTGCCAACGTAAAGTTTGTTGCCCATGCTGGGACTCCTCAAAATAAC
>CAMBNY010000009.1 GCA_945869165.1 Comamonas sp. lk
CCATTCCACGCGCTGGTCAAAGCTGCGCTTGGGCAGGGTCCAGGGTTTGTTGTCGTGGCTGGGGCGGCGGTCGCGACTGACCACATCGACCAAAAACGCAATCGCGGGCACCGGGCTGATGGCCACCGCCGGCATGGCCGGGGCTTTGAGCGCCACCGAGGCAGCGCGCGCAATCAACGCAAGTTTGCGGCTGGTGGAGACCACGGTGCGGCGGTCTATGGAATTGAGGCCGTCGCGCTCCAGTTGTTTGCCGATCTCGGCATACACCAAGCGCGCGGCCTGGATGGCGGGACGACAGTCCCAAGGCAGTTCGGCCAAGCCAAATTCGCCGCGGCGGTAGAGCACATCGGCACGCAGCAGCAGGCGCTGGGTAAAGCCGGCAATGCGGGCATCAAACACCGGATTAGCAATCCAGGCATCAGCGTCCATGCCGATTTCGCGGAACCAGGCGCGTGGCAGGTACAAGCGGCCATTGCGCGCGTCCTCGCCCACGTCGCGGGCGATATTGGTAAGTTGCATGGCCACGCCCATTTCGCAAGCGCGGGCAATGGCGGTGTCGGTGGATGCGCCCATGATGATGGACATCATGGCGCCGACGGTACCGGCCACGCGGGCGCCATAGGCCTCGACATCAGCCAGGGTTTCGTAACGGCGGTCTTGGGTGTCCCACAAAAAACCGTCGAGCAAGGCATCGAGCAAACCACGCGGTATGCCGTAGCGGTGCACCACATGCGCCAGCGCGCGGTCAGCGTCCATGGTGCCGGGGCGGCCTTCGTAAATTTCATCCAGGCGCTGTTGCAGGCCTTGCATCGCCAGCTTGGGGTCCTGGCCCAGGTCGATAGCGTCGTCGGCCAAACGGCAATAGGCATACAGCGCAGTAGCCGGTGGCCGCAAGCGTGTG
Organism: Comamonas sp. lk; assembly: GCA_945869165.1. Taxonomy (GTDB): domain Bacteria; phylum Pseudomonadota; class Gammaproteobacteria; order Burkholderiales; family Burkholderiaceae_C; genus Allorhodoferax. The sequence continues at coordinate 902 of CAMBNY010000009.1, forward strand.
GGCAGCAGCTTGGAGGCTGCAAAGAAAGATTTAGAGCCGCCGCGCATGAGCTGGCGGCAAGCGTCCAAGTCGTAGGCCTTGGGAACGGCAACGGGATGGTTTTCAGACAAAGCTTGTGACATCGGGCACCACCTCTTGAAGCATTTTTGCGGACATCAACACACTGGGCACTCCCGCACCGGGTTGGCTGCTGGCACCGACTATGAACAAACCTTGCACGTCTTCAGACCGGTTGTGCGGCCGAAACCAAGCGCTTTGCGTGAGGATGGGCTCCAACCCAAAACCCGCGCCTTTGTAGGACCACAAACGATCCTGAAAATCTTGCGGCGTAGTCACTTTAGAAGACACCACATGCTGCTTCAAATTGGGCAGCACGCTCTCTTGCAAAGCGGTGGCAATCGCGTCGCGGTATTGCTCGGTGACGGCGGCCCAGTCGGTGCCGCTGCTGAGGTTGGGCACGACGGACAGCGCATAAAAACTATCGCATCCGGGTGGGGCCAAAGAAGGGTCAGTGGCAGTGGGCCGGTACAGATACAGGCTGAAGTCCTTGGACAGTGTGTGGTTCTTAAAAATATCTTGTAACAGGCCTTTGTAGCGCGGGCCCAGCACCATCATGTGGTGCGGCACATCGTGGTACTGGCGGTCGGTGCCAAAGTACCAGACAAACAGCCCGGACGAGTAGTTACCTTTGGCGATGCGCTTATCCGTCCAGTGTTTGCGGTGTTGCGGTTCCACCAGGTGCCGGTAGGTCCAGGCCGCGTCGCCATTGCTGACCACGATGTCGGCAGGGATAAATTCGCCATTGGCAAGTTCTACCCCACGGGCGCGGCCAGCCTCTACACGGATGCGGGTGACCGGTGTGTTGTAGCGGATGGGCACATTGCGCGCCTGCAGCAAATTGACCAGCTCGCGCACGATGGCGCCCGTGCCGCCCATGGCCGAATGCACGCCCCAGCGCCGCTCGAGTGCATGGATGAGCGCATACACGCAAGTGACCGAATACGGATTGCCGCCGATGAGCAGTGGATGAAAGCTCATGACGATACGCAGCTTGGGGTGCTTGATGTGCTGCGCGACCAGGCTGTAAATCGAACGCCAGGCTTGCATGCGCGCCAGGTTGGGCATGGCTTTGACCACATCGCCCAGGGTCTCAAAAGGAATCATGCCTAGCTCTTGAAAGCCGAGCTGAAAGCAACGCTCGGAGGCCTGCATTAAGTCCTTGAAGCCTTGCACATCTTCGGGGCTGAGCTTGGCGATTTGATCGAGCATGGACTCGTCGTCATTGCTGTAGTCAAAGTGCGTGCCGTCGTCAAAGCGGATGCGGTAAAAAGGCGACATCAGCCGCAAGTCCACATGGTCTTGCATGCGCTTACCGCACAGGGTGAACAACTCTTCGATCAGGTGCGGCAAGGTGATGATGGTGGGGCCGGCGTCAAAGGTAAAGCCGTCTTGCTTGTGCACATAGGCGCGGCCACCGGGGGCGTCTAGCTTTTCCAGCATCTGCACGCGGTAGCCTTTGACCGACAAGCGTATGGCTGCGGCCAAACCGCCAAACCCAGTACCTATGACAATGGCGGTGGGGGCTTTGCCTCCGGTGACTAGGGCGGGGCCATGTGTGCCGCCACCAGCATCGCCACCTCCATCGCCAATACCGTCAATGGATTTGAAATAGTTTGTCATGCTTGTCCAAGGTGGGCGCCAGCACGGGTGCGGCATGGGCATCAAAGGCGTGTGCGACGGTTTGACCTTTTTTCTTGCGCAAGGCCCAGCGCCACAAGGCGGTGGTGTCCAACGGCAGTACCAGCATGAGGTGCTCCAAAATCGCCAAGGCCAGCATAGTGCCTACCAGCACCGCGCCTACGGCTTGCGCCTGGCTGGTCAGCGGGCTGGATGCATAAGCCACCAACCACCACAAACAGACGCTGGCCAAGGCCACGGCAAAGGGGAAGAAGGCGTTGAAGCGGCGGCGGCGGAAAAAACTTTCCAGATAAGCCAGATGCGCGGGCAAAAATTCTTCGCTTAAATTGCGCACACCAAAAAACAAATTGAGCTTGGCACTGGTGCGCATGATCCAAAGCACCAGATAGGTGCCGGTACCAACTTGGTTGGGGGCATCCCAAGTAATAGCGACGATGGCACACCCGACCAGCAAAATCGCCAGCTCGTGCCATAGCACCGCGCGTAGCGATTGCACAAAACGCTGCCAACCGATAGCATCTTTTGGCAACGCAGTGGTGCGCGGTCCGGTGATCCAACCGGTTAGAAAACTCAGCTCATTCCAACCCCAGGCCAACAGCGCGCAGGTAAATGCGCAGTAGGCGCCGGCGACACCAGTTTGCTGCGCGGTATGGGCCAGCCCCACCAGCGACGCGACGCCCAGCAAAGAAGATAAAGCCAAACTGAGCACTACCGTAGTGCGCGACATACGGTTGAGGAGGATGACGATGCCGGTGCTAAACCACCATATAAATATCGCAAATCCGAGCGCGACAGAGGCATCGTTCATCCGCAGCTTTCTTAGCGCTTAGCGTGCAGGCCTTACCAGGCCGGGACCATGCGCACCTGCGTGGGCAGACTGTGGTGTTGGACCGGCATGAAGTACAGACGCACAAAGGTGGCTGCGCCCGAAACCGCCCAGCGCGCGCGTTGCAAAGCGCCAATAAGGCCACCACGCGCTTTGGCTTTGTCCATCTGGGTTTGGACATGGAACAAATGCGCAAGCCCTTCGCGAAACGCGGGGTTGTCGATGTCCAGACTCACTGGGAAGACCTGGCGCGTGATCTCGTTGGTGATGCGAAACACTTCGTAGTCGTAAGTGGTGGACTCCAGACCCATTTCATGGTGCAGCATGGGGCGGCTGTGGTCACGCACATACATGGTGGCGTAAACCGCCAGCAGGAAGAAACGAATCCAAAAGACATTACCGCCGCGCAGCAAATGCGGGTTGGCGCGCATGATCAGCGCAAAGGATTCGCCATGGCGAAACTCGTCATTGCACCAACGCTCAAACCAGTGGAAGATGGGGTGAAAACGCTTATCCGGATGTCTTTCCAACTGGCGAAAGATGGTGATGTAGCGGGCGTAGCCGATTTTTTCGGAAAGATAGGTCGCGTAAAAAATGTACTTGGGCTTGAAGTAGGTATAAGCCTTGGTGCGCTTTAAGTCGCCTAGGTCGATCCCTAAGCCGAAGTCTTTGAGCGACTGGTTGATAAAGCTGGCGTGGCGCGATTCGTCGCGGGCCATATAGCGCATGAGCTGCTTGATATCCGGGTTTTCGACGTTTTTGAAAATCTCGTTGTACAAAATACAACCAGAAAATTCGGAGGTCAAGGACGAGATAAGAAACTCTAAAAACTCCTGGCGCATCTCCGGGCTGACTTGCGAAAAGCGCTCGGCCACTTCTTTGGCAAATTCGGGGGTGCGTTGGAAGTGGTCGTGGTTGTTATCGCCTTCGTACTCGGCCATCATCGCGTCCCACTCGGTGCGCATAGAGGACACGTCAAGGCGGTCCATAGCGGCAAAGTCCGTGGTGTAAAAGCGCGGGCTGAGCATGGTGCTCTCCACGGCTTTTTGGGAGGCTTTTTCTGCCGAGTCGATGGACGGGGTCGCTTGCATGCAATTGCTCCAAGTCAGGGTTATATTTATTCAGGCTGCATCGCCAAAAAACGGGCAAATTCAGCCGTATTGGTCGGCCCAAATGATTCTAGATCGACACGTTGGCCCGTAGTGGGATCCATCAGAGTGACCCGGCCATCGACACGGGCAATCAGATCAAAAGGCTTGTCCGAGCCGATACCGCGGGCATGGCGCTCGCGCGTCAGGGCGCGTAGCGCGCCGCGCACAAAGCCTTGTTCGCCGTAGAGCACCGTCAGCTTCTCGCCGGTTAGGCCATCGGCCACCAGCACGCCATGGTCTTTATGGTCTTGAAACAGCAAGGAACGCTGTACCGTGGGTGCAGCTGCAAGCTGATCTGGGCCGTTGCCGGTGATGCGGATAAGGCCAACCGAAATCAAGGAAAACGCAATGATGCCGCCGGCGCAGTACAGCACCCATTTGGGGAAGCTGTCCGGCGTGGTGTTGACGGGCTTGGCGGCCAAGGTGTAGCTGCTCATGTGGGGCTTACTTGCAGCTCAGGGCTGGTATGGCGGCTGGCGCTTTCTTGCACCGCCGGCTTGGCTTGCATGCCGGTGGCTTGCGCCCAAGCATCGCGCACGTGGGCGGCCACGGTTTGCACGTCGGCAATGGCGCGCAAAGTAGGCTCGGGCTGGTTGATGCGCCAGGGTCGCACGCTGGGCCACAGATGTACCCAGGCGATACGGTCATCGCCTTGCAGCGCCAGGCTGATGTCGCCAAAACCGCCGTCTAAGTTACGCACATCGGCCGCTGCAATGCGCTTTAAGGGCAGGTTAAAGGTCACCGTCAGCACAATGCCCAGGCGCATGACGATGCGCTTGTTGGTCACCGTATAGACGGTGGTGCGCGCTGTCATCCAGGCCAGGGTCCAGACGCAAAGCAGGCCGGTAAGCGACAGCGGAAGAATCCACTTGACCGAGAGCAGCAGCGCCATAGGGCCGGCGCCGGACTCCAGCGCAGGCCATGCACAAGCCAGCACCAGCAGACCGAAGTAAAAGACCAGTTTGCGGGTATGAAAGGCCGAGGCCGCCAGCGCACGCACGTCCGGCGAGCCTTGCCACACGATGTGCTCATCGGCAGGCAAACGCTCGGGCAGTCCGTACTGCGGTTCAAACTCATATTCGTGGCCGAGGTTGTCTACGCTCATGGTCTTTCCTTCTCAGTCTGCAATAGGGGTACGTGGACGCTTAAATCAGGGGTTCGCTACGGCTGGCGTCGGCGTACAAGGTGCCTCCACCGTAGTAGGCGCTGATTTTTTCCTCTTCCAGCTTGGTGATCTGGTCAGGGTTGCGCAGTGCCGGCACCGCCGCGAAATGGCGGGCATAGATGGCATGCACTTCCACTTGATTACGGCGCACCAGTGAAAACGGTATGGGCAGCAAGACGGTGCGGCCTCCGGCGATTTCCACTTCCAAGTAACGGAACATCATTTCGGCCGAGTCAATCCAGATGTCTTTGACCGTGCCACCTTGCTTGCCATCGCCGCCCATGACCGGCAGGCCGCGTGGATCCACGTCTTGCTCTGCAACCGAGTACGCAGTCGCAACGCGCAGGGGCTGCAGTAAGGGTTTGCCGTCCGTGCTGCGTTCGGGCACGTCTTCACGCATAGACCAGGCACCGGGGCCTACGCCCGATGTCATCGCATCGCCCGTAGGCTCGATAGGGGAACCTGAGCCCATCCCGGTAGAGACGCCGCTAAATGGTGGCTCTTTGCGGCTCAGGTCGGGCACAGTGACGCTATGACCACCTGCGAGCAAAAAGGTCTTGGGCTCTGGAATGGGAAAGCCTTTGATCACGGCCCGCCCATTGCTGCCGGACTCCATGGGATAGCCCTCGCGGTGGCCTTCTTGTACGAGGTAATAAATAAGGCCTGCGAAAAAGACCCAAAATACATAGAGCAGTATCTGGGCTAGATCAACGTAGCCAGTGATGTTTCCGACAGTTTGCATGGCGACTTCTCCTTCAATGACGACTAGGTACGTAACTCGGCCAGGCCGAGGGTGGATGAGACTACGGGTGAAAAAACCTTGCCGCGTTTGACCAGGGGACCAATCGCAACCAGGGTGATGAACAGGAACAGCATTTCGACGTGATAGACCATGCTGTAACCCACAGACGGGTCGGTCATACCAGAGCCCCACAGGCCTTGGGTGGCGATGCCGCTGACCACATCACGCAAGGCACCGCCGAAAAACATGGCAATACCGGCGGCTGCGGACTGCACCGCACCCCAGGCGCCCAGCGCTAGGCCGACAAACTTGCCTTCCATGCGCATAGCAGTAAACAAGGTTCCGACGGCAAACAAACCGCCGCCAAAACCGATGCCCAGTGCGCCTAGGCGGAACAACCAGCCGGCCTCTAAAGGTGCGGAAAAAATGACCGCTGAGAAGGCGGGCAAACCGGCCAATGTTCCATACGCAGCCAGGCGCATCGGGTCTATGCCTTTGGCCAATTGGCGGCCCGAGACATAAAAGCCGAGCAAACCACCGGCGGCCAACATGGCTGTCAGCGCGCTGGTGGCGCCCACGCTGAGCTTAAGGATTTCACCGCCATAGGGCTCCAAAATAATGTCCTGCATATTGAAGGCCACGGTTCCAAGAGCAGTGGCCCACAAAAAGCGGCGCGCATTGGGCAAGGCGATGAACTGCGCCCATACCTCTCTGAACTTGGGCTGCACTTGGTTTTTGAGTGCAGCCACACGCTGCGGGTTGCGTGGCTCTTGTTTCCATAATGCAATGGCGTTGAGGACCAGCACCACTAGCGCACTGCCCTGCACTACTTGCACCAAATGCTCTGGGGTGAAATCGGAAAGCAGCACGCTAAAGATCAAGCTACCGCTTACCGCGCCGACCAGCAGCATGGTGTAGAGCAAGGCAACCACGCGCGGACGGGTCTCTTCGCTGGCTTGGTCGGTGGCAAGCGCCAAGCCCGCAGTTTGCGAAGTTTGCAAGCCAGCACCCACCAGCAAGAACGCAATGCCCGCTGCCGCTTGGCCGACAAAATCAGGCACTTGCACCTGGCCGCGCCCTGACAGCACCAAGAGCGCAAACGGCATCACCGCAAGGCCCACAAACTGTATGAGCGTGCCGCCCCACATGTAGGGCACGCGCCTCCATCCAAAAGCCGATACATGCACATCCGACTGGTAGCCAGTAACAGCGCGAAACGGGGCCACGACCAAAGGTAAAGCCAGCATCAAAGACACCAGCCAGGCCGGTACGCCCAGCTCGACGATCATCACGCGGTTGAGCGTGCCGATCATCAAGGCCGTAGTCATGCCCATGGTGAACTTAAACAGTGTCAGGCGCAGCAGGCGCGGCAGCGGCAAACCGGCGCTGGCCACGTCGGCAAACGGCAGCCAGCTGGCCGGCATTTGCTTGGCGTACTTGGCAAAGGTCTGAGCTCTCATGACCGCAGCCACTCCATGGCTTGGGATTTGTAAAAGCCGCTGGACACGCGTTGGGTGCGGGCGCAAGCCCAGCCATCCAAAGCGCTATGCGACTGCATCAAACGTGCGATGCGCGCTTCGGCCATGGGCTCCAGCCAAGGCGCGCGGTCACCGCGTGGGAATAAGCGACCCACCGAAATCATGGCCGCAAGCAGCGGGGTGCGCGGCGCAAAGGTAAACACAATGGAGCCGCTGGTGCGTTCAGCCAACTGCGCAAGCGCATGCACCGCGTCGTCGGTTTGGTAATGGATGATGGAGTCCATGGCCACCACATGGTCGAAGTGACCGAGAGCGGGGTCGAGCATGTCGCCGCTATGAAACTCCACCAGATGCGCCACGTCCTGCGGAATGCGTTCGCGCGCCAGATTGACCAGGGTAGGCGACAAGTCAATCGCCACCACGTGAGCGCCACGGCGCGCTGCTTCGACTGCCAATGCGCCGGTGCCACAACCGGCGTCTAGGATGCGTTTGCCGCTCAAGTCCTCATTCAGCCAGGACAGCAAAGTGGCGCGCATGCGGTCGCGCCCGGCACGCACGGTGGCGCGGATGCGACCCACCGGTGCGTCCGAGGTCAGCTTGGCCCAGGCGGCAGCGGCGGTGCGATCGAAATAATTTTCGATCTGGCCGCGTCGTTCCTGGTAGCTTGCATTACTCATGGTGTTTGCCTCAATCAAAACCCAACAGATCAAAAATATCGCGGTCCTTCATGGGCACGGCGTTGAAGGTCTCGCCGCCCAGCCACAGACTGGCGGCAAGGCGCATATATTCTTTTTGCACTGCCTCGAGTTCGGGCGAATACTCCATCTCAAACAGCGTAGATTTTTTGAGACGACTGCGACGGATCACGTCCAGGTCGGGGAAGTGCGCAGCAAGCTTCAGGCCAATGCGATCGTTGTATTTGTCGATCTGGTCGGTGGCTGCGCTGCGGTTGGCAATGACACCGCCCAAGCGCACGTTGTAGTTTTTCGCTTTGGCGCCAATGGCTTGCACGATACGGTTCATCGCGAAGATGGAATCAAAGTCGTTGGCGGTGACGATCAAGGCCTTATCAGCATGCTGCAAAGGAGCTGCAAAGCCGCCACACACCACATCGCCCAGCACGTCAAAAATCACCACATCGGTGTCTTCGAGCAAATGGTGCTCTTTGAGGAGCTTGACGGTTTGTCCCACCACATAACCGCCGCAGCCCGTACCTGCGGGCGGGCCACCGGCTTCAACGCACATGACGCCGTTATAGCCTTCAAATACAAAGTCTTCCACACGCAGTTCTTCGGCATGGAAGTCCACGGTTTCGAGCACGTCGATGACGGTGGGTAGCATTTTTTTGGTCAGCGTAAAAGTGCTGTCGTGCTTGGGGTCGCAACCGATTTGCAGCACCCGCTTGCCCAGTTTGGAAAAGGCCGCCGACAGGTTCGACGAGGTGGTGCTCTTGCCGATACCACCTTTGCCATAAATGGCAAACACCTTGGCGTTACCGATCTTCACATTCGGGTCAAGCTGCACTTGCACGCTGCCCTCGCCGTCCAAGCGCGTGTTGCGCTTTACCGTGGGGAATGGCAATGTTTCAACAGTCATGCGTTTGCTCCTTCGTATACGCCTTCAAGGCGGTCTTCTAATTCTTCACTGGCGTTGCGCAACGCCTGCAAAGTCGCTTCATCCGGTTGCCAGTAGTTGCGCTCCGATGCTTCTAGCAATCGGTTAGCGACTCGGGCAGAGGCCGTCGGATTCAGTTTGGCAAGACGCTCACGCATCTGCGGGTCGAGCATGAATGTCTCGGACAATTGTTTGTAAACCCAGGGCTGCACTTGGCCAGTGGTGGCCGACCAGCCCATGGTGTTGGTGACATGCACTTCAATTTGGCGCACGCCTTCGTAGCCATGCTCGAGCATGCCTTCGTACCACTTGGGGTTGAGCATGCGGGTACGGGTTTCGATAGAGACTTGCTCGCGCAGCGAACGCACGGCTGCATTGCCTTTGGTTTGGTCGCCGATATAAACCGGCGGCGTCTTACCGCCTTGCGCCACTTTGACGGCCTGGGTGATGCCGCCCAGCGTGTCGAAATAATTGTCTACGGTGGTAACGCCCAGCTCCACCGAGTCCAGGTTTTGGTAGGTGAGCTGCACGTCGGCCAGGGCGGTTTGCAAGAGCGCGGTCTGTTGCACCGCACGCCCAGTGCGGCCATAGGCAAAACCTTTGCGGCGTTTGTAGGTTTCGGCCAACTCGCCTTCATCGCTCCAGCGGCTGCTCTCCACCAGGTTGTTGACGTTGGAGCCGTAAGCGCCCTCGGCATTGCCATACACACGTAGGGACGCAATTTCCAAAGTGCAACCGTGCTCCTGCTGGTAGGCCAGGGAATGCTTGCGGATCCAGTTCAGCTCTAGTGGCTCGTCGGCGCTGGCGGCCAGGAATGCAGCCTCGGCCAGTAATTTGATTTGCAAAGGCATCAGGTCGCGGAAGATGCCCGAGAGCGTGATGACCACGTCGATACGCGGACGGCCTAGTTCAGCCAGTGGAATCAGGATGGCACCGGCGATGCGACCGTAGCTGTCAAAGCGCGGCAAAGCGCCCATGAGGGCCAGGGCTTGGGCAATCGGCGCGCCTTCGTTTTTCAGGTTGTCGCTGCCCCAGAGCACCATGGCGACCGATTCGGGCAGCGGGTTGCCGTCGGCGCAGTGCCGCTCGATCAGCAGTTGCGCTTGGGCTTTGCCGTCGCGCACCGCCATCGCGCTAGGGATGCGGAAAGGATCAAAGCCGTGGATATTGCGGCCCGTGGGCAAGACCGCAGGCGTGCGCAAAATATCACCGCCAGGTGCTGGGCGGATGTAACGTGCATCCAAAGCGCGCAGCAGGGCAGGCACCTCGGTATCCACTGCCAACAGCGCCTGCGGCTCTACTAAGGAGCGCAGTGCTTCCAGGCTGCTGTGGTTGCGCGGCAAACCTGCGGCGGCCAAGGCGCGCTCAGGCGTCTGCCCTTGCACCAAAGCCTCGACCGCTACGCGATCAATTTGCACGCCGTGGTTGGCGTCCGCCATGGCCAGCAACATATCCACGCGCTGGGCGGCGCTGGGCGCGCGACCGGCGACATGCAGGCCGTGCGGGATGAGTGTGTATTCCAACTCCAGCATTTCTTGCGACAAGCGCAGTACTTGCTGGTCCAGGGCCGGGCCCATGGCGGTATCCCAAATGGGTTCGGGGCTGACCAAATCCAACTCCGCAGCTTGGGCTTGGATCACTACCGCCAAGGCAGCGCGCTCGGTATTGCCGCGCTCCAGGCTGCGCCAGCGTTCTAACGATGCTTTGAGGTCGTTCAGGCCTTTGTACAAACCGGCCTGTGCAATCGGCGGCGTCAGATAGCTGATGAGTGTCGCACCTGAACGGCGCTTAGCGATGGCGCCTTCGGATGGATTGTTGGAGGCGTACAAATACACATTGGGCAGGTCATCGATCAAACGATCGGGCCAGCAGGTGCCGCTCATACCGGTTTGCTTGCCGGGCATGAATTCGAGGGCGCCATGGGTGCCGAAATGCAGCACGGCGTGTGCCTTAAAGTCTTCGCGCAGGTAGCGGTAAAAAGCCGAGAAGGCATGCGTGGGCGCCAGGCCTTTTTCAAAAAGCAGGCGCATCGGGTCGCCTTCGTAGCCAAAGGAAGGTTGCACGCTAATGAGCACATTGCCAAACTGCTTGCCCAGCACAAAAATTGAGCTGCCATTGCTGAGCTGGCGTCCGGGCGCTGGGCCCCATTGGGCTTCGATTTCTTTGAGCCAGCGCTCGCGCTTGACATGCTCGTCGGCGCTGATCAGTGCATGCACATTGGCGTCTGCGCCGTGTTGGGCGGCATTGCCTTGCAAGAGCGCCTCGCGCAAGGCGTCTACCGAAGCGGGCACCTCGACCTGGTAGCCTTGCACCTTCATGGCCGTGAGCGTGTGCCACAGCGATTCGAACACCGACAAATAGGCGGCACTGCCGATATTGCCGGCATTGGGCGGGAAGTTAAACAAGACGATGGCGACTTTGCGCGCATGGTGTTGGCTGCGCTTTAAGGCCACTAATTTGCTTACGCGCGCGGCCAGCATGATGGCGCGCTCGGGGCAAGAATGCATGTCTTGCGCGCTGGTGCTTTCACCGAAGGTACAAGCGTGATGGCATCCGGTGCAGGTGACGCCCGCGGCGCCGGGGCGGCCACCGAAAACGATAGGACTGGTGGAACCATCCAACTCAGGAATCGCCACCATGATGGTGCTCTCGACTGGCAATAAGCCACGGTCGGAGCCGCCCCATTGGTCCAGAGTTTGAAACTCCACCGGGTGCGCCGCGACATAAGGAACATCTAATTTAGCCAGCACTTCTTCGGCCGCTTTGGCGTCGTTGTAGGCCGGGCCACCGACAAGAGAAAATCCGGTCAGTGATACCACCGCGTCCACTGCGACTTGGCCGTTCTTCATGAAGAATGCATCGATCGCGGGGCGAGAATCCAGGCCAGCGGCAAAGGCTGGAATGACACGCAAGCCGCGCGCTTCGAGCGCGGCGATCACGCCGTCGTAATGTCCTGCATTGCCAGAGAGTAAGTAGGAACGCATGAGCAAAATACCGACTGTGCCTTGCACCGGCATCGCTTCGGGCCGTGGCAACACCTGCGCGTCTTCACTAAAGCGCCCAGCCATGCGCGGGTGGTAGACGCCCACTTCGGGGTAGTCGACCGGCGGGGCCACCTTCACGCTGCCGCGTAGTATTTTGCGCGGACCATCGGCACCCCGGTCGATGACGTGGCGCACCATATTGAGCACGTTGTCGTCCGAGCCGCCCATCCAATATTGCATGGTCAGGAAGTAGGAGCGCACGTCTTGCGCGGTGCCTGGGATAAAGCGCAGTATTTGCGGCAGGCGGCGCAGCATCTTCATTTGCGCGGCACCACCGGTGGCGGCTTTTTCTTTGCTGCCGCGGAGCTTTTTCAACAAGGCCATGGGGCCGCTGGCGGGCTTACCCATATCGAATTGGCCCAGGCGCGTGAGCTGGGTAACTTCGGTGGCGCTGGCCAGGCAAATCATGGCGTCGCAGTGCATGCGGCGCTGGCGCAAATCGTCCAAGATCGGTAGGAAGTGGTCTTCCAAAAACAGCATGCCAGCGATCACGATATCGGCCTGGGCGATATCCTTTTTGCAATGTGCTGTCAGCACTTCGTTGCCGGCAAATTCGGAGGCCGCATGCAGGCTGAGCGACAGACCGGGAAACTCGCGGCCCAGGGTGTGGCTGGCGCGGTTGACCGAGCTGGCCAGATGCGTATCCATAGTCACAATCACCACCTTGATCGGGGTGGTATTGCGCGGCGGTGCGACCTTACCGGGAGAAGTAAGCTTTAGCGTCATAAAGTGTCTCCACCGTAATCACCGACAGGCCATGCTCGGATGCGTAGCGCTCGGTATTTCGTCGGGCCTTGCCGCGTACGAAGAACGGTATTTTTTTTAATTCTTTCTCGGCAACGGCGTCCCAGGTGCAGGCTCCGCCGGTGTTGGTTTTGTCAGTGCCCACCGTCAGCGTGACGGCTTCTTGGGTAGCTTGGGGGACGGCCTCAATCGCTACCACCACTGGCTCGGGCGCAGGCTGCATGCGCGCGGCACCACCGAGGTGCGAAGGAGCCGCGTCTTCGTGGAATTCGGAGTCGCCCCGGAACATGCCAATCAGGTGCTCTTCCAGCCCCATCATGAGCGGATGGACCCAGGTATCAAACAGCACATTAGCGCCTTCAAAGCCCATTTGCGGCGCATAGCGAGCTGGGAAATCTTGCACATGCACCGGCGCTGAAATCACTGCGCAGGGCACGCCCAAGCGCTTGGCGATGTGACGCTCCATTTGCGTGCCCAGCACCAGCTCGGGCTGTAGCTCGGCAATGCGCGATTCGATTTCCAGGTAGTCGTCGCTGATCAGTGCCTCAACGCCATAGAGCTTGGCCGCATCGCGCACTTCGCGCGCAAATTCGCGGCTGTAAGTGCCGATACCCACCACGGCAAAACCCATTTCTTCGGCCGCCACTTTGGCTGCTGCGACTGCGTGCGTGGCATCACCAAATACAAATACGCGCTTGCCGGTGAGGTAGGTGGAATCGACCGAGCGGGCATACCACTGGGCGCGTGAATTGACCTTGGCCAAAGCGGCCTCAGCGTCCAGTCCAGCCAGGCCCGCCACTTCGCGGACAAAGGCGCGCGTGGCGCCCACGCCGATGGGGATAGTTTTGCTAAAGGGCTGACCGTAGCTGCGCTCCAGCCATTGCGCGCTGAGTCGGGCGATTTCGGGATAGAGCACGACGTTGAAATCAGCATCTGCCAGACGGGCCAAGTCCGCCGGGGTGGCGCTCTGCGGAGCGACCACATTGATGGCGATGCCCATGTCGGTGAGCAGCTTGCGAATTTCGGCGAGGTCGTCGCGGTGGCGAAAGCCCAAGGCGCTGGGGCCCAAGATATTGCAGCTGGGAACGCGCCCTTCTTGCGGCGCTTGGCTGCGGGGTTTGGACAAATGGCGCACCAATTGGTAGAAGGTTTCGGAGGCGCCCCAGTTTTCTTTGCGTTGGTAAGAAGGCAACTCCAAAGCTACGACCGGCACCGGCAGATCCAAGGCCTTGCACAAGCCGCCGGGGTCGTCCTGGATCAGCTCGGCGGTGCAGGACGAGCCCACCAGCATGGCTTGCGGCGCAAAGCGCTCGAAAGCCTGACGCGCTGCGGTTTTGAAGAGCTCTGCGGTATCGCCGCCCAGATCACGCGCTTGGAAGGTGGTGTAAGTGACCGGCGGGCGCTTTTGCAGGCGCTCGATCATGGTGAACAACAAGTCTGCGTAGGTATCGCCCTGGGGCGCATGCAGCACGTAATGCACGCCTTCCATGGCCGTGGCAATACGCATGGCGCCGACATGGGGCGGTCCTTCGTAAGTCCACAAGGTCAGTTGCATGCTGATGCTCTCTTCAGGCCGCCAGGCGCATACGGCGCACCAGCGGACGGGTAAATAATTCGGCCAAATCGCCGGCCTGGTCAAAGCCCTGGATGGGGGTGAACACCAGTTCGATAGCCCACTTGGTCGTCATGCCTTCGGACTCCAGCGGATTGGCCAGGCCCAGGCCGCAGACCACGATGTCCGGATGCGCGGCGCGGCAACGGTCGAGCTGGTTTTCCACATGCTGGCCCTCCGAGAGGAATGTGCCTTCGGGCAGCAGCGCCAACTCTTGGGCCATGTGCTGACGGTGCAAATAAGGCGTGCCCACTTCGAGCAGACGCATGCCCAGTTCACGGGACAGAAAACGCGCCAGCGGGATTTCGAGCTGCGAGTCAGGGAAGAAGAAAATGCTTTTGCCGTCTAAATGCAGCTTGGCGCGGGCCAACGCGGCAGTGGCGCGGGCGGTGGGGGCCGACACGGCAGATTCCAAGCGCTGCGCGGGCACGCCAAAAGCCGTGGCCGCTGCTTGCAACCAAGCGGTGGTGCCTTCGATGCCCAGGGGAAAGGGCGCGGACAAGAGCTGCGCGCCGCGCGCTTGCAAAGCCCGCGCCGTATCGGCCAAAAAGGGCTGGGCCAGCAAGAGGCGGGTGTTGGGGCCCACAGGCGCCTGATCCGCAGCGCGGCGCGGCGGGAAAAAGCGCACGCGCTCTATGCCCATTTGGGTAAACAAGCGGATAAATTGGTCTTCCACCACATCGGCCAAGGTGCCGACCACCATCAGTTCTTGCTCTGCATCGGCAGCCTGCGCGGGCAATTCCGGCACCATGGAGGCCAGGCAGGCGTCTTCGCCCTGGGTGAAAGTGGTCTCGATGCCGCTGCCCGAATAGTTGAGCACCCGCACTGCTGGCGAATGCTGCGCCGACAGGCGCGATGCAGCGCGAGATAAATCGAGCTTGATCACTTCTGAAGGGCACGAGCCCACCAAAAACAGCAATTTGATTTCGGGGCGGCGCGCCAGCAGTTGGCCGACCACGCGGTCCAGCTCGGTATTGGCGTCGGCCAAACCAGCAAGGTCGCGCTCGTCGATGATGGCGGTGGCAAAACGCGGCTCGGCAAAAATCATCACCCCAGCGGCGGACTGGATCAGGTGCGCACAAGTGCGCGAGCCCACCACCAGGAAAAACGCGTCCTGGATTTTGCGGTGCAGCCAGATGATGCCGGTCAGGCCGCAAAACACTTCGTGCTGACCGCGCTCGCGCAACACCGGTGCATCGCTGCAACCGCCTGCGGCTTTGACGGGAATGGGGAATGCGACGGTGCTCATGCTGCAGCCCCCACGAAATGCGGAGGGGCGTAGGGCATTGCGGCTGCGCGCAGACGGGCTTCCTGGTCCAGGCGCGCGGCACGCAGTTTTAGTATGAATTGGCCAGCGTTGATCACGTAGGTGGCATAGGCCGCCAGGGCCAAGTACATCAGTTGGTGCCCAGACAGCAAACCATTGAACATGGCCACCAGGTAGGCGGTATGCAGGGCCAGCACCAGCATGCTAAAGACGTCTTCCCAAAAGAAAGAGGGGGCAAACAGGTAGCGCCCGAACACCACTTTTTCCCAAATGCAGCCGGTGATCATGATGGTGTAGAGCACCAGGGTCTTGGCGACCACCGAGTTATTGGCCGTCTGCAGACCCTCGGCGGTGGCGAGGTAGCGCAGCACAAAACCCAGGCTGCCCAGAAAGATGAAAAACTGGATGGGCGCCAAGATGCCTTGCACAAATGTCCAGTAAGTCTTGTCGCGACGCACCCTCTCCTCTGGGGTATACAGAGGAGGACGGGGCTTTCTCGCGCTGGCCGCGGGGCCCGCGAAATCAGATCGCGTATCGGTCATGGGAACCAATTTATCCCCACTTTGGATAAATGTCAACTTTTTGTTACGTAAATATAATTTGACACTTACAATAACCCGAGTGTTTTTATCGGGATTGAAAATTACTTTGACCTGAATCGATTTGGAGTGTAAAACGGGGTTGACACTTGGAAAAGTCAATTGGTTTGTTCATCGGCCGGCGCTTGGCGCCGTGAAAGAAATCAAAGGTGTTTTTCCCTGCCCTACAAGGGAGATCCGAATAATGAGACGAGACAATTCCTTTGACGAAGGAGATATGTGATGGGTTCATCCAAACGGAGCACCTTGGTAAGCGACGCAGGTTTTAGCGATGGCAGGCAGTCCGAAGGCTGGCAAGGCGCGCAGGGCGCTGCCAATGGCAGTTATGCGGGCCGTAGCGAGGCTTCTCCAGAATTTAACGGCTTGGACCACACGGTGGCGTTGCTGGCGCAGGCGATTCAGCATGAAATCATCCCCCGCCTGATGCTTGCACACCGCACACCCATTGAGTGCGACTTGCCCCCTGAGGTGGCTAAGGTGGCGGTAAGCGCTGAGGAAGTGGCCGCTTTCGGGCAGTTAATCCTGACACGCAGCGAGGATCAGGCCTTGGCCTGTATCACCCGCATGCGTGCCGCCGGTGCGCCCATTGAGGCGATTTACCTCGATTTGCTGGCGCCGGTTGCGCGCTACCTGGGCGAGCTCTGGGAAGAAGATTTATGTGATTTCACGGACGTCACGCTGGGCTTAGGTCACCTGCAAAAAATGCTTCGCGACTTAAATAAGGAAGCAGAACAGTCTAGAAATCTCAAATCCAACGGTTTGAGTATTTTGCTGGTGCCAACCCCTGGAGAGCAACATACTTTTGGGCTGGCTATGGTTGCCGAACTATTTCGCAAACAGGGCTGGGACGTACTCGGCGGGCCCTACGATCTGGGCGATTCACCCCAGGCGCTCACAGGGCAACGCGCCTTCGATGTGGTCGGATTTTCACTAGCGACTTTGGCCAATTTGGACAATCTGCGAAAGACTATTGCAGAGGTTCGCAAGGCTTCAAAAAATAAAGGGGTGTGCATAATGGTAGGAGGGCCACTGTTCACCGCCCATCCCGAATATGTCACGACCGTAGGTGCCGACTTGGTGGCCGGCGATGCCCAAGAAGCACCCTCAATGGTCCGTTTACACCTTGCCAGCAGCGGCACCCTGCAATAAGACGGCATCCCAACAAATACCTGGAATCTCTATGACCCAACCCCTCGAAACTGCACCGACTCAGCAAGCGGGGCGTTTTGATCAAGCCCAGCGTTATTTTGATCGTCTGGACGCCGACACGGTCTCCCGACTTATCACTGCGGCAGCCGATGTAGTGTTGGTTATAGATGCCGATGGCGTGATTCAAGATGCGGCCTTTGGCAATGATGAATTGCTCAGCCACGGCTATTCGCATTGGATGGGCAAGCCCTGGAGCCAAACCGTCAGCGAGGAGAGCAAAACCAAGGTCGCCTCCATGCTGCGCGACCTGGGCACGGATAAAGGTGCCAGATGGCGCCATTTGAACCAACAGGCCCACGACGGGACCGACATACCGCTTTCTTATTCGCTGATCCAGGTGCCGCCCGCGCCCGGAAATAACCCTGCGCATGCCATCGCGTTCGGACGCGACCTGCGGCCCCAGGCGGCATTGCAGCAAAAATTGGTGGCGGCGCAACGCTCCATGGAACGCGATTACTGGCAACTCAAACATGTGGAGACGCGGTACCGCTTGTTGTTCCAGGTATCCTCTGAGGCCCTGCTGATTTTGGACGCCAACACCGAAAAGCTAGAAGACAGTAACCCCGCCGCGCAAACGCTTTTTGGCGAGGCGCTGGGCAAATCGGGTTGGAGCCTGACAAACAGTCTGGATAAGCGCAGCAGCACCGCGTTGAGCCAGGTTTTGTCGGGCTTGCGCGCCAGCGGGCAGTCGGAACCTTTGGATATTCGCCTGGTACCCAGCAATACCGAACTAAGTGTGTCAGTTTCGCTTTTCAGGCAAGAGCAGTCGGCGCATTTCCTGTTACGCATTAGCCCTAAAAATCGTTCGGCGGACTCCACGGGTAACGCAAATGCGAAACAAGTGCTCACCGATGTCATGGAGAGTGCGCCCGATGCCTTCGTGGTCACCGATCTGAGCGGCAATGTGCTGACGGCGAACCGGGCCTTTTTGCAATTAGCCCAAGTAAGTAATGAAGCGCTGGTGCGCGGCGAGTCCCTGGAGCGTTGGCTGGGCCGCGCCGGTGTGGATTTGAGTGTCCTAATTTCCAATTTGCGCCAGCGCGATGTGGTGCGCCTATTTGCCACCCGCATGCGTGGCGACTACGGTTCCACCACGGATGTGGAAATTTCGGCGGTAGCTGTTACCACCGGCGAGCAGCGCTGCCTGGGCTTTACCATCCGCGACGTCGGTCTGCGTTTGAACAATGAGACCAAACCCGGCCGCGAACTGCCGCGCTCCACTGGCCAGATGACCGAACTGGTAGGTCGCGTCCCACTAAAGGACATCGTGCGCGAGACCACCGACCTGATCGAGCAGCTGTGCATCGAAGCGGCTCTGGAACTGACGGGCGACAACCGCGCGTCAGCGGCTGAAATGCTGGGCCTCTCGCGCCAAAGTCTGTACGTGAAGTTGCGCCGCTTTGGCATGGGCGACCCTGGGGCAGAGAGCGAAAGCTAAAACGGTTGCGGTGCCTGCGCAACGCAGGCACTAGGGGGAAACCATAGGAAGTGTAAATTTATCTTGACACTCGAATGTGTCAAGGGTAAAACCTTCGGGCATGGCACTGCCCCAAATTTCTGCAATTACCGAGCTATTTAAGCCCATCACTTGGTTTCCGCCCATGTGGGCTTTTGCGTGCGGCGTGGTGGCCTCGGGCGTGCCCATGGACGGTAAATGGCTGCTAGCCATCATTGGCGTGGCGCTGGCCGGGCCCTTTGTCTGCGCCACTAGCCAGGCGGTGAACGACTGGTTTGACCGCCATGTGGACGCCATCAACGAGCCACAGCGCCCTATCCCTTCTGGACGCATGCCGGGACGCTGGGGTTTGTACATCGCCATTATTTGGACGGTGGTTTCCTTGGCGGTAGCTAGCCTATTGGGGCCTTGGGGTTTTGGCGCAGCGGTCACAGGTCTGCTACTGGCCTGGGCCTATAGCGCACCGCCCTTGCGGCTGAAGGAAAACGGCTGGTGGGGCAATGCCGCCTGCGGCATCAGCTACGAAGGTATTGCCTGGACCACCGGCGCCGCCGTCATGGCCGGAGGCCAGATGCCCGATGGGCGATCCCTCTGGCTGGCTCTGCTCTACAGCATGGGCACCCACGGCATCATGACGCTCAATGATTTCAAAGCCGTTGCCGGTGACCGCGCCATGGGCGTGCACTCGCTGCCGGTGCAATTAGGCGAGCAGCGCGCGGCCAACGTAGCTTGCTGGTTCATGGCATTGCCGCAATTGCTCGTCATCATTCTTTTGTTCGCATGGGGCCAGCCTGGGCGCGGGCTGGCCGTGGCGGTACTGCTGGGAATTCAAGTCTTGATGATGGATTATTTTTTGACACGCGTGAGTCAAAGAGCGCTGTGGTACAGCGGCTTTGGTGTCCCGTTTTTTGTGGCGGGAATGATGGTGAGCGCATTTGCTTTGCGCGCCTTGATTCAGGCCGCCACATGAAGGGGCAGTACGCGCTAATTTGGACGCAGGGGGCGGCAGTACACGTGCACGCGTTGAACGCGCGGCACAGGTTTTTAGGCTTTGCACAAGCAAGGAGTTAATTCTATGGAAACGACAGAAACTTTTGATGTAGTAGTGGTGGGCGGTGGGCCGGCAGGCGCCACGGCAGCGCACACGCTGGCGCAACGTGGGCATTCAGTGCTCTTGCTGGACCGTGCCGGCCGCATCAAGCCGTGCGGTGGGGCGATACCGCCGCGCCTAATCAAGGACTACGCCATCCCCGACAATTTACTGGTCGCCAAGGCGCGGTCAGCACGCATGATTGCGCCTAGTGATCACAAAGTGGACATCCCGATAGACAACGGTTTTGTTGGCATGGTGGACCGCGCAGAATTTGACGAATGGTTGCGCGAGCGCGCGGCCAGTGCGGGCGCAGTGCGGCGCATAGGCACTTTTGACAAACTCAGCCGCGATGCCGATGGTGTGAGCGTGGTGCACTACCAGGCGCGCGTGCGCTCGCAGCGCGGCGAAGGTACTCCAGCGCGCGTGCGGGCTCGCAGCATCATCGGAGCCGATGGCGCAAAGTCACAGGTCGCGCGCCAGGCAGGCGTAGACGGCGCAAAAGACACGCAATATGTGTTCGCATACCACGAGATCGTCAAAGCCCCGGCGATCAAGCCCGCAGGCTACGACGGCACGCGCTGCGATGTGTATTACCAGGGTCAACTTTCGCCTGATTTTTACGGCTGGGTATTCCCGCACGGCGACACCTTGAGCATTGGCACCGGCAGTGCAGACAAGGGGTTTTCTTTGCGCCATGCGGTAGGTTTGTTGCGCCATAGTTCAGGCTTGGGCCAGGCCGAAGTGTTGCGCCGCGAAGGTGCGCCGCTGCCGATGAAGCCATTGAAACGCTGGGACAACGGCCGTGATGTGGTGCTGGCCGGTGATGCGGCAGGCGTCGTAGCGCCCGCTTCCGGCGAAGGCATTTATTACGCGATGTACGGCGGCGAACTAGCCGCCCATGCCGTGGAAAAATTGCTGCACACCGGTGAGGTGAAGAGCCTTCTATACGCGCGCAAAGAATTTATGCGCGCGCACCGCACGGTGTTTACCGTGCTGGGCATCATGCAATGGTTTTGGTACAGCAGCGAAAAGCGGCGCGAGCGCTTCGTCAAAATTTGCGAAGACCGCGATGTGCAGCAACTCACGTTTGAGTCGTACATGAACAAGCAGTTGGTGCGCAAAAAACCGATGGCCCATGTACGTATCTTTTTCAAGGACATGGCGCATTTGCTCGGATTGGCCAAAGTGTGAACCTGGAGCAGCTGTACCAGGGCCCGCTGGTGGTGGATATCGCCATCGGCTTCATTACCCTGGAAACCCTGCTGCTCTGGGCTTTTCACACATGGACCGGGCGCGGATTGGCTTTAGCCGACTGCGTGCTAACGATTCTTTCTGGGGTCTTTCTGATGCTGGCGCTGCGCTGCGCCCTAACGCCTGGCGGCTGGCCGGGCATGGCCCTTTTTTTGATTGCCGCAGGCATTGCCCACGGCGCGGATTTACGTATCCGCTGGCGCAATAAGGCCTGAATTAATCGGCCCCAGGTTAATGTGGCGCGCAAACTGTTGCGCCAAATAGTCTTCGCCGTGCTCCAGTACGAAATAGCGGAAAGCCTCGGCCGCAGGCGAAAGCAATTTGGAAAGCATATGCACCACATTCCAAGCGCGAACCACCGGGGCGCCTTCGACGTCCAGCACCGCAATCAGCCGATTGTCCAACTCCAGGCCCAGGGTATGCAGCGATAAAAAACTCAAGCCCATACCGGCCATCACGGCCTGCTTGATGGTCTCGTTGCTGGCCATTTCCATGCTCACCCGTGGTTCGACGCGGGCCTTTTCTAAAAAGCGCTCCATGGCGGCACGAGTGCCCGAGCCGGGTTCACGCAGGATAAAAGGCTGGGCTTGCAAGTCGCTCGGGGAAATGGTTTCACCACGCGCCAAGGGGTGATCCATCGCCGCCACAAACACATGCGGGTGCGCGGCAAAGGGCTCGGCACGCGTTGCCATTTCGGTAGGCGGGCGACCCATAATGGCGATATCCACCTCGTTGGCATAAAGCATTTTCACCAACTGCTCCCGATTACCCACTACCAGCTTGATGTCCACGCCATGATGCTCTTGGCGAAAACGCGCCAGCAAATGCGGCAAGAAATACTTGGCGGTACTGACCATGCCGATGGTGAGCAAGCCCACTTCCAACTTTTGCAGCCGCGCCGCCGCGTCTTCGGCATCTTTCAGGGTGGCCAGCATTTTGCGGGCATAGACCAGCATGTATTCGCCCACGGTGGTCAGCGTCACGGTACGGCCACTGCGGTTAAACAAGGGCATACCAATGTGTTTTTCCAGCTCGCGCACCTGCATGGTCACGGCCGGGGGCGTGAGGTTCAGGGTTTGTGCGGCGCGTGCAAAGCTCAGGTGACGGGCCACCTCACTGAACACGCGCAATTGGCGGAAGGTTGCGTTTTTCATTCAGTAATAGCTTAACTGAAAACAAAAAATATATGAATTTACTTTCTAATCACGGGCTCTTACAGTCCTCTTCCTTAACCCCTCCCACTGAAAGGATACTGCAATGGCTGGTCGTAATTTTCTGTTTGTACCCGGTCCCACCAATGTGCCCGACCGTATTCAGCGCGCCATGATGGTGTCTATGGAGGACCACCGTTCGCCACGCTTTCCGCAGTTAACCCAGACCATCATGGCCGGCCTGCGCGAAGTTTTCCGCACCCAGTCAGGCACACCTTTCATATTTCCATCCTCGGGAACCGGCTGCTGGGAAGCGGCACTGACCAACACCCTGTCGCCCGGCGACAAAGTACTGGCGGCGCGCTTTGGCCAATTCAGCCACCTGTGGATTGATATGTGTGAGCGCCTGGGCCTGGACGTGCAGATTGTGGACTGCGAGTGGGGCACCGGCGTGCCTTTACAGCAATTCGAAGACATTCTCAAGGCCGATACGCGTCATCAGATTAAGGCCGTCTTAGCTTGCCAAAACGAAACCGCCACCGGCGTGAGTTCAGACATTGCAGGTGTACGCGAAGCCTTGGACGAGGCTGCACACCCAGCCCTGCTGTTCGTCGACTGCGTGTCCTCATTGGGTTGTATCGATTTCCGCTTTGATGACTGGGGCATCGACATGGCGGTTTCCGGTTCACAAAAAGGCTTTATGTTGCCTGCCGGCCTGGGCATTCTGTGCGCCAGCCCGAAAGCGTTGGCGATGTACCCATCGTCCAAGCTAAAACGCGCTTACTTTGATCTGCCCGACATGATCCAAAGCAATGCGACCGGGTACTTCCCCTATACCCCGGCATTGACGCTGATGTACGGGCTGATTGAATCGCTCAAGATGATCAGCGAAGAAGGCCTGGACAATGTGATCGCCCGCCACCATTACCTGGCCGAAGGCGTGCGCGCCGCGGTGACCCAGGGCTGGCAACTCAAGCTCTGCGCTAAAGAGCAGCGCTGGCACTCAGACACCGTGTCGGCGGTGATGCTGCCCGAAGGTATTGCGGGTACTGAAGTCATAGCCCGCGCCTACCATCGCTACAACCTGTCGCTGGGCGGCGGTCTGTCCAAGGTGGCCGGTAAGTTGTTCCGTATCGGCCATTTGGGCGATATGAACGAAATCCATTTGATGGCCGCTATTAATGGTGCAGAAATGGCCATGCTCGATTGCGGCGTCAAAGTGCAGCCTGGCAGCGGCGCGGCGGCGGCCGGCCACTACTGGCGCACCCATGAGGCACCTTCGGGCCTGTGCGCCATGCCCAAGCCTCAGGAAGCGCAGAGCAATACGCCGCGCTCCAGTCCAGCACTGACAACCCGCTAAAGCGATGCATTTAACCCGGTGGCGTGTGCGCCGCCGGGTTCAACGCGCAGATCGGGCCATTGCAAGCTTAAAAAGAGTGGATCCAGTACCGCGGATGGGGGCGTTTTTCGCTACCTACAAAGAGAGGATCGTGCCTCAAAACTCGCCTATATCTGCCGGCGCTGGATTCCGCGTCTGCGGCTCGATCGCACCTGGCCCATAGCGGAAAAAGCAGTGAGCCTCGTCAGATGAATAGCGGATACGCAAGCTAACGAGTTCTGAAAAAATAATATCTAAAAATTTAATGGTTAATTTATAAATAACTTAACTAGCGTCCAAAAAGATACGAATTTACTTTATTGAAATTGGCTTTTTCATTCCTTCCAAGATCCACCGAAACCCTCACCCAGGAGACATTGATGAGCGATACCGACAGCCAAATTACCGACGCCAAAAAGCGCTACAGCGCCGGTGTGTTGAAGTACAAGCAAATGGGCTATTGGATGCCCGATTACGTACCCAAAGACACCGATACCCTGTGCCTGTTCCGCATCACCCCGCAAGACGGCGTAGACCCAGAAGAAGCTGCTGCGGCCGTGGCCGGCGAGTCCTCGACCGCCACCTGGACAGTGGTTTGGACTGACCGCCTGACCGCCTGCGACAGCTACCGCGCCAAGGCCTACAAAGTCATACCCGTGCCCAACAACCCGGGCCAGTATTTCGCCTACGTGGCCTATGACCTGATCTTGTTTGAAGAAGGCTCCATCGCCAATATGACGGCCAGCCTGATCGGCAATGTGTTTTCTTTCAAGCCACTCAAAGCGGCGCGCCTGGAAGACATCCGCATCCCGGTGGCCTATGTGAAAACCTTCAAAGGCCCGCCCACGGGATTGATCGTGGAGCGAGAGCGTCTGGACAAGTTTGGCCGCCCTCTGCTGGGCGCCACCACCAAGCCCAAGCTGGGCTTGTCGGGCCGCAACTACGGACGCGTAGTGTATGAAGGCCTCAAAGGCGGCCTGGACTTTATGAAGGACGACGAAAACATCAACAGCCAGCCCTTTATGCACTGGCGTGACCGCTTTTTGTTTGTGATGGACGCGGTGAACAAAGCCAGCGCCGTCACCGGCGAAGTCAAGGGCAGCTACCTAAACGTGACCGGCGCCACCATGGAAGACATGTACGAGCGCGCCGAGTTTGCCAAAGACCTGGGCTCGGTCATCATCATGGTGGACCTGGTGATTGGCTATACCGCCATACAGTCCATGGCCAACTGGTGCCGCAAGAACGACATGATCATGCACATGCACCGCGCAGGCCATGGCACTTACACCCGCCAAAAAAACCACGGCGTAAGTTTCCGCGTCATCGCCAAGTGGCTGCGTCTGGCCGGTTGCGACCATTTGCACACCGGCACCGCCGTGGGCAAGCTCGAGGGCGACCCGCTCACCGTACAAGGCTACTACAACGTCTGCCGCGACAGCTATACCAAGACTGACCTGCCGCGCGGC
This sequence comes from Comamonas sp. lk, assembly GCA_945869165.1. Classification (GTDB taxonomy): domain Bacteria; phylum Pseudomonadota; class Gammaproteobacteria; order Burkholderiales; family Burkholderiaceae_C; genus Allorhodoferax. Next base: position 25,849 of record CAMBNY010000009.1, read on the forward strand.
TTGTTCTTTGACCAGGACTGGGCCGATCTGAAAAAAGTGATGCCGGTCGCATCGGGCGGCATCCACGCCGGCCAAATGCACCAACTGATCGACTTGTTTGGCGACGATGTGGTGCTGCAATTTGGCGGGGGCACTATTGGCCACCCTATGGGCATCCAAGCGGGTGCCGTAGCCAACCGCGTGGCCCTCGAATCCATCGTGAAAGCACGCAACGAAGGGCGCAATATTCTGGAGGAAGGCCCGACCATCCTCAAACAAGCAGCGCAAAGCTGCACACCGCTCAAAGCGGCTTTGGATACCTGGGGCGAGATCAGCTTTAATTACCAAAGCACCGACTCGAGCGACTACACCGCCACGCCTGCCACCGCCTAAACCCACACGCTGCAAGGAGAAACACACCATGATGACCAACCCGACCGGCCGTTTGACGCAAGGCCAATTCAGTTTTCTGCCCGACCTGACGGATGCCGAGATCACGCTGCAAATCGAGTACGGACTGCGCAAAGCCTACGCCTGGAGCGTGGAGTACACCGACGACCCGCACCCGCGCAACACCTATTGGGATATGTTTGGCAACCCCATGTTCGACCTCCACGACGCCGCCGGTGTGATGCAGGAACTCAAGGCCTGCCGCGCCGCCTTCCCCAACCACTACATCCGCATGATGGCGTTTGACTCCACCCGTGGCGTGGAAACCATCGCGATGAGTTTTATTGTGAACCGCCCGAAAAACGAGCCGGGCTTTATGCTGGAACGCCAGGAGGTCAATGGCCGTTCGCTGCGCTACAGCACGCGCGGCTATGCGGCCAACCATCCCGAAGGCGAGCGTTACAAAGGCTAGGCCTTTTCGAACCCGCATCCAGGCACGAACCGACCATGAGCGCACCGTCGTATTCCATTCCCGGCAGCACACCTGCGCCGGCCAGCAGCCGTGCCGCCCCAGTCGCATCGGAAGAACAAGCCGACAACACCGCCGGCGCGCGCTCGGTGGCCGAGGTGTTGGAAGGCTCGCAGGTCGAGGCGGTGTTGCATGAGCTGGACCGCGATCTGGTGGGCCTGGTGCCTGTAAAGGCGCGCATCCGGGATATTGCTGCTTTGCTGGTCGTTGACAAGCTGCGCGTCAATCTGGGCCTCACTAGCCAGGCGCCCAGCCTGCATATGTGCTTTAGCGGCAACCCCGGCACCGGCAAAACCACCGTGGCTAGCCGCATGGCGCAGATCCTGCACCGGCTGGGCTTTGTGCGTAAAGGGCATCTGGTCTCGGTGACGCGCGACGACCTGGTGGGCCAGTACATTGGCCACACCGCGCCCAAAACCAAAGAGGTACTCAAGCGTGCCATGGGCGGCGTCTTGTTCATCGACGAGGCCTATTACCTGTACCGCCCTGAAAACGAGCGCGACTATGGCCAGGAAGCGATCGAAATCCTGCTGCAGGTGATGGAGAACCAACGCGATGATCTGGTGGTGATACTTGCGGGCTACAAAGACCGTATGGATACGTTTTTTCAATCCAACCCCGGCATGAGCTCGCGCATCGCGCACCACCTAGACTTTCCCGACTACGCAGTGGGTGAGTTGCTGCACATTGCGGGCATGACGCTGGCGCAGCAAAACTACCGCTTCGGCGAAGGTGCGCAAACGGCGTTTGAAAAGTACCTGGGGCTTCGCATAGAGCAACCACACTTTGCTAACGCCCGTAGCGTGCGTAATGCGCTAGACCGGGCGCGACTGCGCCAGGCCAGCCGCCTGTTTGCCGACCGCCATCGCATTCTGAGCGCGGATGACTTGACAACCATTGAAGCGGCTGACATTCTTGCCAGCCGAGTCTTCCATCCATCCTAAATACAAGGACTGCACCATGCTCCAAGCCCTGATTTTTGATGTGGACGGCACGCTAGCCGACACCGAGTCGGCGCACCGTGCGGCCTTTAACCATGCTTTTGCAGAAGAAGGCCTGGACTGGGTATGGGATGAGGCGCTGTACATCGAGTTGCTGGATATTTCCGGTGGCAAGGAGCGTATCGCCCATTATTGGAAGCAAACGCGTGGCGATATCGTGGGCATTGAGGTCCATTCCTTGCAAGACACGATTGCGCGCTTGCACGAGCTCAAAACAGCCGCCTACGAAGGCATGGTCAATGACGGGCTGGTAAGCCTGCGCCCAGGCGTATTGCGCCTCATTGAATCGGCGCACGATCAAGGCCTGGCCCTGGCCATTGCCACCACTACCTCGCCGGTCAATATCGCGGCTCTGCTGCGCAAAGCCATAGGCGCGCACTGGCGCAGCTTGTTTGGCGTGGTGGAAGATGCATCGACGGCCCCGCGCAAGAAACCGCATCCGCAGGTCTATCTACAAACCTTGCAGCGCATGGGTATGTCCGCCGACCATTGTTTGGCCATCGAGGACTCCGCCAATGGTTTGCAAGCAGCGCTGGCTGCGGGCTTGCCTACGGTGATCACGCCTAATGGCTTCACCGCGCACCATCGCTTTGAAGGCGCTCTGCGCGTGGTACCGGATTTGGGCAACACTACAGTAGCGGACTTGCGCATCTGGCGTTCCCAAGCCCGCGCCGCCTGATTTTTTCCCGAGACCTTGCCATGCCCTTGTCCGCCCGCTCCCAACACTCCACACTAACGCAGTTTCTCATTGAGGAGCGCCGCAAATACCCGGGCGCCAGCGGCGACTTCAATGCCCTGATTTTGGATATCGCACTGGCCTGTAAAGCGATCGCACGTGGGGTGGCATTCGGAGAATTGGGACAGGTACTGGGTGACCACAAAGAGGGCGATGGCGCATCGGTCAATGTGCAGGGTGAGGCGCAAAAAACCCTGGACGTGCTGAGCAACCGCGCCTTTATCCGCCGCACCGAATGGGCGGGTAACCTGGCGGGTATGGCCTCTGAGGAGATGGAGCACCCCTACCAAATACCCGCGCAGTACCCGCGCGGCAAATACCTTTTGGTATTCGACCCGCTGGACGGATCGAGCAATATCGACGTCAATGTATCGGTAGGCAGTATTTTCTCGGTACTGCGCGGACCCGAAGACGGGCGCGATGTGCAAGAAGCCGACTTTTTACAAGCGGGCACGCGCCAGGTGGCAGCCGGATACGCGATATACGGGCCCACCACCATGCTGATGCTCACCCTGGGCGATGGAGTACAAGGCTTTACCCTGGACCCTAACCTGGGTGAATTCATGCTCACCCACCGAAATATCCAAATTCCGCCTGACACGCATGAGTTTGCCATCAACGCTTCCAACAGCCGGTTCTGGGAAGCGCCTGTCAAGCGCTATGTCGATGAGTGCCTAGCAGGCAAAACCGGAACGCGCGGCAAAGATTTCAATATGCGCTGGATTGCCAGCATGGTGGCCGAAGCGCACCGCATCCTGATGCGCGGCGGCGTGTTCATGTATCCCCGCGACACCAAAGACCCCAGCAAGGCCGGGCGCCTGCGTCTGCTTTATGAAGCCAATCCGGTCGGCATGATCATGGAGCAAGCCGGGGGCCGCGCCAGTACCGGGGAGAAGCCGGTGTTAGACGTGGCACCAACGTCTTTGCACCAGCGCATCGGGCTGGTATTCGGATCGCGCAATGAGGTCGAGCGCATCGAGCGCTACCACCACGAACCGGTGCACACCGAGGAACACAACCCCTTGTTCGCTGAACGCAGCTTATTCCGGTTTTAAGATTTTTAGTTCAGGGAGTCTCCATGTCAGAAAAACATCCCATCATCGCCATTACCGGCTCCAGTGGTGCGGGCACCACATCGGTCACACGTACTTTTGAAGACATTTTCCGGCGTGAAGGCGTCAACGCTGCAGTCATCGAAGGCGACAGCTTTCACCGCTATGACCGCACTGAAATGAAGCTGCGCCTAGCCGAGGCCGAGGTCAAGGGCAACAAAAATTTCAGCCACTTCGGGCCGGAGAACAATTTGTTTTCTGAACTCGAGGCACTGTTTGCAGACTATTCAAAATCAGGCACCGGTAAGCAGCGCAAGTATTTGCACGACCATGAGGAAGCCGCACCCTTTAAGCAGGAGCCAGGTACGTTTACGCCTTGGCAGGATGTTCCGGCTGGAACCGATTTACTTTTTTATGAAGGTCTGCATGGAGCGGTGGTTACGCCCGAGGTCAATATTGCTAAGCACCCGGATTTATTGATCGGCGTAGTGCCGGTGATTAATTTGGAGTGGATTCAAAAGCTCTGGCGTGACAAGTCCAAGCGCGGCTACAGCACCGAGGCGGTGACAGACACGATTTTGCGCCGCATGCCCGACTATGTGAACTACATCTGCCCGCAGTTCATGCATACCCATGTCAACTTTCAGCGGGTGCCTATGGTCGACACCAGCAACCCGTTTATCAGCCGCGACATTCCCTCGCCAGACGAAAGCATGGTGGTTATCCGCTTCGCCAAGCCCAAAGGCATCGATTTCCAATACCTGCGCAGCATGATTGATGGCAGTTACATGAGCCGCGCCAACACCATAGTGGTGCCCGGCGGCAAAATGGAGTTGGCCATGCAGCTCATATTCACCCCCTTCATTTGGCGCATGATGGAACGCAAGAAGCGCGCAGCATGAACCGCTATGACCTAATCCTGTTCGACCTAGATGGCACCTTGGTCGAGACTGCACCGGAAATTTGCGATGCCGTCAATGACACCTTGCGGCACTTCGGTTTTGCCAGCGTATCGCAAGGGCAAGTCAATGACTGGATTGGCCACGGTACTTTGGAGTTGCTCATTCAAGCCCTTGCCTCTGTGCAAAACCACAGCGCAGAGACGGTGCGGCACTCGACGGAACTACCTGCCATCGCAGCAATTTTCAAGACCCATTACCGCGCCCGCTGCGGTACGCGCAGCCACTGCTATCCCAAGGTCAAGCAAGCCTTAGTCCATCTCAAGGCGCACGGCCTGCGCCTGGCGGTGGTCACCAACAAGGAAGGGGCTTATACACAAACCGTGCTCGATGCGCACGATTTGACAGGCCTGTTTGACAAGGTGATCAGCGGCGATACGCTGGCGACTAAAAAACCCCATCCACACGGGGTATTGGCCTGCCTGGAAATGTTTGGCATTCATCCCGACAGGGCATTGTTTATTGGCGACTCAAGTATTGATATTGCAACGGCCCGCAACGCCGGTGTCGCAGTATGGGCTGTTCCCTATGGTTACAACATGGGTCAGGCCATTGCCGATAGCAAACCCGACCGGCTGATTCAGGACTTCGGCGCTTTGATAGAGATCAGCGATAGCGCGCATCCTTAGGCCTTGGATAGGCGCTTGTTCGCTCCTTGCAAGTCGCTTCAAGCGCTTTTCTGCCTATCGGGCTCTATTTGCTCACGAAGCGGGCTTAAGGCTTTGATTCCTCGAATGGAGCCAGTCGTTTACCCAGTTCCCGCTTGCCCATTTTTCGCACTTGGGCTAACACTTGGAGTTGCGCAGGCCGCGGCCTGGTTTTTCCCTGCTCCCATTTGTACACGGACTGGTCACTAACCCCGAGCAAGGCGGCAGCTTGGGCGGCATTAAGATTGACCTTTTTACGCCACCTGGCAAAGCCGGACGCACTAAAGCGTACTTGACGCCTTGGTTCACCCCTACCCACCGGTTCGGCGCTCGCCTTATTTTTTCCTGCAGCCTTCAGTTCTTGCTCAATAGCTTTGAGCCGGTTTTTGAGGGTGACGTTTTCCAGCCTCTGCTGTGCCATGGTTTTTTTGATCTGAATTACGCTTTCCCGCAGGTGGCGGTTCACGATCCGGGTTATTTCTTCTCTCAATTGTTTGACGAACACCGACATGCTGCCTCCTATGTCTTGATACAAATGATACTTATCGTTTTTATCATAAAAATTCGGGATGTTACTTTGACGCGGTGCTGCAAAGCCCTAGAACAGCGAGTGCATCGCCTATAAGCGCAAGATAAATTTAAAAAAATCGTGAGTTCTATTTTTTTAGAAAATTTTTTTTGCAAAAGTAAAAATAAGAAATTATTTAAATTTTAGATATAATTTTTTAAGCCTCAAACATCAATTGCCAACTATTTGCCTGGGAGAAAACATGTCGGTATTTGCCAAAACACCCAAGGGACTAGATGCACTGAAAGATATGAACTCAGGAATGCCCAGGCGCATGCGTACGCTCTTATGGTGCATCAATGGCCAGACCTCGACAGGCACCTTGATACGCAGCCTAACGTCCTTGGGTGACGTAAAAGAGTTAATGCGTACCTTGATGGCAGAGGGATTGATCGAAAGAATTTATAAAACTGAATCGCATGGCAGTTCAGTTTCCCAGCCCAGCACACAAACCACGGACCTTAAAGCCTCGTCCGGTCAGGCCATGGGGGTTCCAGGCCAAGGGCAAGCTTCTGCCCATTGAAGTGGATGCGCAAATAGGATGCTAAAACCTGTTTGCGCTAAAAGCCCGCAAATCCATGATCGGATCCCGACCCGCCACCAAATCGGCGACCATACTTCCGCTCACCCCCCCCAAAGTCAGGCCGATATGCTGGTGCCCAAAGGCATACAGGACCCGTGCACTCTTGCGAGACCGGCCCAATACGGGCAAACCGTCGGGCAAGGTCGGGCGAAATCCCAGCCATGGGTTTTGCGCGATGCCCAATCCCGGCAAGGCGCGATGGGATGCGAAGTCGAGCAACTGCAGCAGTCCGGAATGCATCTGCGGTGCCAGATCCGCTATTTCGACCGTACCGGCAACGCGTACCCCCTGCGCCATCGGCGTCATATAGAAGCCGCGCTCGGCCCAACCTACGGGACGCGAAATCAAGGCACTGCTGCCCGGAAACATCAGGTGGTAGCCGCGCTCCGCCTGTAAGGGCACATCGTCACCGCACTGCGCAGCCAGCGCTTTCGAATGCACCCCCGCGCACAGCGCCAGGTAATCGTAAGCCGCTTCATGCCCGGCACCACCCACCCGGACCTCCTGTGCATCCGCCTTTAATGTCTGGACCGCTAAGGAATGCACGACCAAGCCTTTGCCCTGCAAATGGGACAGCAAGGCATGCAAAAAACCGGACGGGTCGCTCAAATGCCAAGAACCGCTAAAGAGTGCACCGCGATGGAAAATTGGACTCAATTGCGGCTCTAGTGCGGCGATCGCTGCGGCATCGAGAATTTCAGAGGACACACCTAGGCGGCGGCGTAATTCCAAAGTTTCGCGCGCGCCTTCAAAAGCCCGGGCGCTGGAGTAGAGGTACAAACATTCCTGTTGCCGGATGAAGCCGCCCAATTGGGCGTCGGCAATCATCGCGTCATAGCCGCTTTGGGCGCGGGCCAAAAGATGCGATAAGGCGGTGGCCGTCTCGGTATAGCGGCCGGGCGTGGAGTGCCATAAAAAGCGCACCAACCACGGAGCCAGTGAAAAAAGATGGGTCCATCGCACCCGCAAGGGGCTTTGGCTTGAAAACAGATAAGCGGGCAAATCGCGGAACACCGTGGGGTTGTTGACCGGAATGCACGCGTAGTTGGCAAATGTGCCGGCATTACCAAAGGAAGCCCCGCCGGCAGCGCCTAGGGGTTCGTAGAGCGTCACATGATGGCCGTCACGCATCAAGTGATATGCGCACGACAAGCCTACAAAACCGGCGCCTAGCACCGCCACCCGCGCCATCAGGCTTCTACCTGATAGGTGGCAATCTGCAATAACGCCAAAAGACGAACCACCATCGAACTTACCAGCGCACGCCCATGCGCTCGAAAGCCTTGCTCAAGACAAACAGGGGTCCGACCAGCAGGTACTGCACATCTTCAAAAAACGAAGGTTTTTTCCCCTCCAGGTGGTGCCCAATAAATTGAAAAACCCAGGCGACCACAAAAATCAGCAAACTGACGGGCACCAGAAGACCCTGCACCTGAAGGGCATCGACCAGCGCCAACAGAACTGACCAGACCAACAACATACATACCGTAAAAGGCCAAGATAGGCGTGCGTAGTACACCATGCTCACGGCAATCGACAGCAACGCTGCCAATGGGTGCAAAGCAAACAGCAAACCCGTCAAACTCAACATGATGGCCGGGATGGCGAAAAAATGAATCAGCTCATTGATGGGATGTTCATGGCTCAGGCCGTAATGCTGCAAAAGCGAATCTACTTTGCGCTGGGGCAGGTCCGGTGTGTCCGAGGGCTGGGTTTCGCTAGCATCCATTGCATACCTCTTTAAAAAAAACGACGCTTAGAGTTTCAAGAATTGTTTCAACCAGGCCACGGTGCGCCCCTGAAAGCATTGTCCGCCCCAAGCCAACAAAGCATGGCTGGCTCCCGCATACAGAAATTGCGCGCGCTGCACTGGCGTGGCTTGCATTTTGGTAGGCGCCGACCGCATCAAGGCATGCACATTCGAGGCGAGTACCGGACTATCGCGCCACACATGGAAGACTTCGGGGTGGCTGGTGCTGCGCTCATGGACGTCGGTCTCTACGCCTGAGCCGCCCACCTGCAAGCTCAGGCCACTGGTGGCCAGCCATCCGGCTGGCGATCGCGACAGTACCAGCATCGGCACATCGCAGGCCAATAGTGCGCCGCTGGCCAGTACCACATCATCGCGCGTTAAAGCGGCGACGTTTTCGTACAGCACGGTTACCCGCTGCTCGCGCAATAACTGCAACATACGCTGGTGCAAAGTCTCGCTATAGCCTCTATCTTCACCATGGTGCGGGCCGATGATCCACGTCACGGCGGCCGTTGGCATGCGCTGGCGCACTGCCAAAGCGAGTTCAAAGCTTTCGATACCGGGCCCAATCACCGCCATACGCAATGCCCGCGTGCGGCCCAAACCGCATACTTTGGGCCAGATAGGGACAAATCCTTCCAGTGGCGAGACGAATAAACCATGCTCGCGCGCGCCCGGCATAGCCGCCTCAATGGCCTCCCGATGCGGCAAGGGCCCGGTATTAATGGATAAGACGTCGTAGCCTAGGGTTTGTCCATCATCGAGCAGCACCGTACGCGAGACCACATTGAGCCCCCGCCCTTGGCGCCCGGTCCACTGCACGCCGGCTTGTTGCAACCAGGGTTCGGCATCGTTCATGCATTGCGCCAGCGTGAGCTCATTGGCCACATAGCGCGCTAATTTACGCGGGGCAAAAGTCTGCGTCTGCTGGGACAAAACCGTAATGCGCACATGCGGCAAAGGCTTACGCTTGAAGTGTTCCAACAAACGCAAATGGGCCGGGCCCAGGCCCCATAGCACCAAATGTTCCGGCTGCCGATAAGGGCGTGCGGCGGGTTGGGCACCCAAGGCCCTTGCTTCTTCACCCGTAACCACAGAGTCTGCGGAGGGTGTCGCTGATTCTTGCGTCATACCCCTATTGTTCCACGAGCGCGATCGGTGCTCTGAAATCAGGCGCCACGCACACCCTGCCGATCACGGCGCTATGCACGTAACCATGCGCTTGAAGGGCTTGTACACAGGCCTGCGCCTGGTCCCAGGGCACGCTAGCGAGCAGGCCACCGGCCGTTTGTGGGTCCCATAGCAAGGCTTGCCGCATAGGCTGATGCGTCGCCGAAACAGGGGATGCCCCTGCGCCGAAGGGCGGGCTTGCAATAGCTACGCTACGCTGCGCATTACTCGTATGCAAGGAGCTGAAAATGCCGGCCTGCATGCATTCAAGTGCGCCGTCCAGTACGGGAAGGGCCGCGAGCTGCAACTGCGCGCCCAAGGCGGAAACTTCCAACATCTCCAGCAAATGACCGAGCAATCCAAAACCGGTCACATCGGTACACGCATGGGCGCCGCACTGCGCCAAAACCTGTGCAGCGCCTTGACTCGATTGCGCCATGCTCTCCAACGCCGCCTCCACCCAGCGCCCGCGCGCCTGGCCCAAGGCGTGGGCGGCAAACAAAGTGCCGGTGCCCAGAGGCTTGGTCAAAATAAGGGCATCACCCGCCTGCGCGCCGGTTTTACGCATCAATTGCAGTGGCTGACCCTGCACATCCACGTCCACCAGGCCATTGATGGCAAATCCCAGCGACAACTCCGGCCCCTCGCCGCTGTGGCCGCCCACCAGCGCGCAGCCCGCGGCATTGAGCACTTGCACCGCGCCGGCCATGAGTTGGGATAACAGGCTTTGGGTTTGCCGGTCCAGCCCCGGCGGCACGACGGCAATGGCCGTGGCCGTATGCGGCGTAGCGCCCATCGCAAAAATATCGCCGAGTGCGTGGTTGGCAGCGATTTGGCCAAAGCGGTAAGGGTCATCGATAAAAGCGCGGAAAAAATCCACGGTTTGCACCTGCGCTTTGCCTGCGGGAATACGCACCAGTGCTGCGTCATCGGGCGCGGACAGGCCGATCAGCACATCCGGGCTTTGCCAAGTCTGCAAGCCTGATAAGGCCCGCCCCAACACACCGGCACCTACTTTGGCGGCGCAGCCACCGCAGCGCATAGCCTGCGCCTGCTGCGCTTGTTCGCGCTCCTTATGGTCCAGGTCTGCAAAATCCGTCAAACTAGGCGTAAGCGCCGCCACGGGCGCCATGGCGGCAACGCCCAGATCCGAAAAGCGCTGCATAAAGCGCCTATCTATGCGGTCTTTCCAGCGCCAGACCCAAGCGCCGGCAACATCCAACAGCCCACGCGAGGCGATGGCATAGCGGTCGCCGGTACTGATCAAGGCGAGCCAGCGCTTTTGCGGCCGATAGGCCTGTAAGGGCAAACCACACAAAGCACGGCGCAAATTGCGCGCCAGTGGCATGCCCATACGCACCGCAAACACGCCGGCTTTTTCCAAAGGGCTTGGGCCAAAGGAGGCCACATCGCCACTGGCAAATATGCGCGCATCGGTGTCCGTCTGCAAATACTGGTTCACGCGCACACAGCCGTCAGAATCGAGGGCCAAACCAGTGGATGCCAGCCAACTGCCGCCCGATGCTTGCGTCACCCAAAATACCGCATCGGCCTCTGTAGGTTCGAGCGCCCATGCGGTGCTCGATGCAAGCACATCGTTTTGATCGCCAGCCTGCTGCACCTGTGCCGTCGCAGCACCCCAAGCATCAGGGCGCACTACTTGCACACCCGAGGCGCTGACCGCCTGCACCCGCGCGCGCAGATGCACTTGTACACCGCGCGTTTGCAAGGTGGCCATGAAGCGCGCGCGCACACCTGCGTTGTGCGTCGGCAAGATGGTGCTTGCCGCAGAAAACAAGGAAAACTGCGGTGCCGCAATGCCCAGCGCTTTGCACTCGGCCTGTAAACGGTATTGCATCGCCAGCAGCAGTTCCACGCCACCGGCACCAGCGCCCACGACGGCAATATGGCGCGGGCCTTGTCCGGCGCGCACACTGGCAAGCAATTGCAACCAGCGCGCGTTAAAAGCAGCAATCGGTTTGACGGGAATCGCATGCTCCGCTGCGCCCGGCACCTGCGCCACCTGCGGCGTGGAGCCGGTGTTAATCGCCAGCACGTCGTAGTCCAAGGGCGGGCGCCCGTGCAACAGCACCTGCCGCGCCGCGCGGTCTATGCCTACGACTTGCGCGCGTACAAAACGGGCACCGGCGTAGGCACACAAGCGCACCAAATCAAGGTGAACTTCGTCGTAGTCGTAATGCCCAGCCACATAGCCGGGCAGCATGCCCGAATACGGCGTATGCGCATCGGTACACACCAGCGTAAGGCGCAGGCCCGCCATAGGCTGCATACCAAAGGCTTTGAGCACGGCCACATGGCTATGCCCGCCACCGACCAGCACCAGGTCGCGCAAGATGGGGCCGGGGTTTGCTTGCATAGCGCCCGATTGTGACTAACCGCGCCGCCAGCTATGCCAGCGCGCCAGCCAGGGCATGGCCGCTTTGGGCAAGTGCGCGCGCTGCCATTGGCCCGCCAGATGCTTAGCCGACTCGCTCAGCGTGGGATAGGCGTGGATCGTGCTCAGAATCGATTTCAAACCCAGCCCGTGGCGCAAGGCCAGCACATAGGGCGCCAGCAATTCGCCCGCGTGCGCACCGACAATGGAGACGCCCAGCAAGGTATCGCGACCAGGCACGGTGAGCACTTTGACAAAACCCGCCGGTATTGCGCCAAGTGCGGCATCACAAATGGCGCGGTCCAGACCCGCCAATTCAAAGCGGGTGACTTCATAGGCTCGGCCGCGCGCCTGCGCTTGCTGCTCATTGAGGCCCACGCGTGCCACTTCAGGCGCGACATAGACCGCCGTGGGCAGCACGCTGTAGTCGGGCCGCAGCGCGCCCCAGCCATCAAGCAAAGCATTGACCGCCGCATACCAGGCCTGGTGCGCGGCGGCATGGGTGAATTGGTAGGGGCCCACCACATCACCCGCGGCGTAAATCGAGGGAATCAGTGTTTGCAAATAGTCATTGGTATGCAATAGCGCATCGCCGCTTATTCCCAAATCCTCCAAGCCAAAACCGCTCAGCCTTGCCTTGCGCCCTGTCGCGCAAATCAGCAAGTCGTAGGGCAACGCCAATGCATCGCCCTGCACTTGCGCGGCCATGTGCGCAGCAGAGCCACCCACAGGCAATTCCGTGCACGGACGAAGCACCAGCAGCTTGTCAGCGCCTGCATGCACCGGCAAAGTCTCGCAGCGCAGAACTTGATGGGCAGTGAACACGCGCACACCATCGGCGCGCAAGGCCGCCTGCACCACCTCGCTGACATCGGCATCTTCCTGCGACAACAATGCGGGCGCGGCTTCCACCAAGCTCACCTGCGCACCCAGGCGTGCCAGGGCTTGCGCCAACTCGCAGCCCACCGGGCCGCCGCCAAGGATGGCGATGCGGCGCGGCAGCGCGCCCGATTGCTCCAAGCGATCCCACAGCGTATCGGTGGTCACAAAGCCGCTGTCCTGCAAACCCGCTATTTCGGGCACGCGTGGCTGCGAGCCAGTAGCCAGGATGATGCTGCGCGCGCTGATGCGCTCGGGTGCCTGGCCGCTACGGCGCAACTCCACCGTCCAGGGATCGACGATATGGGCATAGGCTTGCAACACCTCCACGCCCATGGCGCGGTAACGCTCGGCGCTGTCGTGCGGCGCGATGGCAGCAATGATGCTGCGCACCCGCTGCATGACGGCGGCAAAGTCCACCTGCACCGCGCCGGTTTGCACCCCAAAGCCAGCCGCTTGCCGCGCTTGGTGCGCGACGCGGGCACTTTGAATCAAGGCCTTGCTGGGCACGCAGCCGCGGTTGAGGCAATCGCCACCCATCTCGCCTGCTTCCACCAAGGCCACGCGGGCTTGCGCATGCGCCGCCACATAGGCCGATACCAAACCCCCGGCACCGGCGCCGATGACGATCAGGTTGTAATCAAAACGCGCCGGGCGCTGCCAGCGTGCGCCGACGGAACGCCTGCGCAGCCAGCCCAATGTGCGGCGCGTCAACCACGGTGTGCAAGCCAAAGCGAGCGCCAAAGCCATCAAGACGGCGACCACCTGCGGCTGCAATACCTGCGAGACCGATTGCAATGCGGCCAACTGAGTCCCCGCTTGCAAGTAAATCATGGTGGCAGGCAACATACCCAATTGGCTAAATACATAAAAGCGCCAGGCCGGCATACGCGTCAAACCCATGAGCACATTGATGGCACCAAAGGGTACCAAGGGAATCAAGCGCAAACTGAGCAAATAAAAAACGCCTTCCCGCTCCAAGTCCCGCGTCATGCGACCCAAACGCCTCGCCATGCCAGGGCCCAGGTAAGCGGGCAAACTCTCGGCCAGCACATGGCGTACTACCAGCAAGGTCAGCGTCGCACCCAAGCTAGAGGCAAAGGACACCAGCAACAATCCCCAGCCAAAGCCCAGCACTGCGCCACCGGCCAATGTCAACACCACAATGCCGGGTACGGCTGCGCTAGCCAGCAGCAAATACAACACAAAAAACACGGCGCGTACCGTCCAGGGTGCTTGCGTGTGCCAGGCTTGCAAGTCCTGGTACTGCGCTTGCAAGCGCGCCAGGCTGAACCATTCAGACCCTTGCATCACACCGGCGAACGCGAGCAGCAGCATGGCGCCCAGCGCCAAGCGCCAGAGCATGCGAGCGCTAAACACCGGCATCCTGCCCAAGGTTCGCAGGCAGCTTGTCTTCGGGCGGGCCGTGTTGCGGTGGATCTGCTGACGCATCGGCCAACAAGCGCACACCGCTTGCGATGCGGCCCACCCAGGTAATGCAACACAAAGCTGCAAATCCGTAAGCCAGCGGCACGAAATAATCCGGCCAGACGCACATGGCACACAAGAGTGCCAAAGTTTCTGTGGCTTCCGTCAAGCCACCCAAAAAATAAAAGGATTTATCTGGGTACTGCAGGTTGTGCAAACCGCGCTGCGCTGCTAATGCGGCAAATGCAAGAAAGCTACTACCGGTGCCCACAAAGGCGGCAAGCAATACCGCTGCAGGCAAGGCATTGCGCAGCGGATCGGCCAGTGCAAAGGCCAGTACCATCAGCGCATAAAACACAAAGTCCAAGGCAATATCTAAAAAGCCGCCCGCCGCCGTGCTCCCGCGGCTAGCGCGGGCCACCGCGCCGTCCAGTGCATCACACAAGCGCGAACACAGTAACAGCGCCAAGCCCGCCATCCAGGCCTGCGCGGCCACCGAAGTAGCGGCGAGCACACCCAGGATAAATCCGGCCCAAGTGATGTGATTGGCCGAAATACCCCAGCGCAGCAGCGGGCGCGCCAGCGCTTGTACAGCCGGGCGTATCAGGCGGGTGGTGAAGCGGTCCAACATAGCGGCATTGTCGGCGCAAGCGATGACAGCTTGCGCAGGCTTAGGGTGCGCTCAAATGCGTGACACGCGCAGGGTCGGCAATATCGGCCGGGTCATGCGTCACCACGATGGCAGCGATGCCGCGCCGGGCTACTGCGTCAAACACCAGTGCGCGCATACGCTGGCGCAGCGCCACATCGAGTTTGGCAAACGGCTCATCGAGCATCAAAGCCTGCGGTTGCGCGAGCAAGGCGCGCGCCAAGGCAGCGCGTGCGCGCTGACCGCCCGATAAGGTCGCCGGATCAGCATGGGCGAAACCGGCCAACTCCACTTCATCGAGCGCTTGCGCCACCTGTGCCTCGCGCGCCGCCTGCGGCCCGGCGGCTAAGGCAAACAACAGGTTTTCCCGCACCGTCATATGCGCAAACAGCAAATCGTCCTGGTAGAGCAAAGCAATGCGCCGTGCGCGCGTGGGCAAACCATCCACACGCCGGCCCAACACATGCACCGTGCCTTGGAAATGCAGCGCCGGCGACAGCGTGCCACATACCGCGGCCAGCAAACTGGATTTGCCCGAGCCACTGGGGCCCATGATGGTATGAACTGCACCCGCGGGCAGCGCAATGTCCAGCGCTTGCGCCAAGGTGGCGCGCGGACTGCGCAGACTTTGCACTTGCAGGTGCAAGGCCGCTGAAATATCGAAGGAAGCGGGCATAGACCGACCCATCCTAAACCAGGCCAGGCGCCATGCGGGGTGGCGCAAAACGCCGCTTGCGTCCCAGCCCCAAGGCCAGCGCGAACATGCATGCAGGCAAGAGCCATTGCAATAGCGCATAAGCGGCCAGCAGCGAGCGCTGACCGCCAGAAGATAAGGCCACCGCTTCGGTCGTCACCGTCGCAAAGCGCCCGCCACCGACAAACAAGGTAGGTAAAAACTGCGCTACGCTGACGGCAAAACCAACAGCAAAAGCCGCCGCCAAGGCTGCGCGCAGCATGGGCCATTGCACCTGCCACCAATACGCCCAGCGCGAGCGGCCCAGACTGGCCGCCAACTGCGCGCCGCGCGGATCAAGCGCGGCATACGGGCCTTGCAAGCTAAGTAGCACATAGGGCCAGACGCTCAGGCTATGCGCCAGCCACAAACCCCACGCGCTGGCGTCCCAACCCAAAGCGATGCACACGCGCTGCAAACCAAGCGCCCATAGCAAAGCGGGCAGTGCCAATACCAGGTAAGCAGCGCTGAACCAAGCGGCGTGCCAGCGCGCAGGCAGACCTTCCAGGATGGCCAGCGCCACCAGGAAGGCCGCTGCAGCACTGGCCAGACCCAGCCACAAGGTGGTGCCCAGCACCCCAGAACTGCCCAGCACTTGCTGCCAAGCCTGCAGCGTCCAGGACTGCGGCCACAGCGCGGGAAAAGGCCAGGCCCCCGCCACGCTGCCCCACACGAGGGCCGCAGCGACCAGCGCATAAGCGGCCAGCAAGGCCGCCACTAAGCCCGGCGCGTCATGATGAATTCCCGTATGGATACGGCCCGGCGCAGCCCGATCGGCAGCGCTCAGCGCAAGGGCAGCCTTTTCACGCCACTTGAAGCGTGCACTCAGCTGTCTTAGGCGGCCCATCGTATGGACTGATTCCGTGATGGACCGCGAGCCGCGCGTCCAGCGCGCCGGCGCCCACCAGCGCAAGTCCATGCGATACAGGATAAAAGCCAAACCGGCCACCAACACAGTGCACAGCAAAAGGCACAACACAGCGGCCAGGCCTTGCGCGCCAATAGCAGGGTCCGCATCTTGCAGCCACTGCCATGCCAGCACCGCCAGCGTGGGCGGCGCGCCCGGCCCGATGATCCAGGCCACGTCCACCACCGACAGGCTATAAGCCCAGACCGCCAACAGTGGCCCGGCCATGCGCGGTAACAACTGCGGCCAGACCACGCACCACCAGGCTGACTGCGCGCTATAGCCCAAAGTGGTGGCGACACGCATTTGCGCTTGCCAGGCTTGCGCCAGATCCGGTCGCTGCAATTGCGCCCATGCGCCCCACCACAAAAACGGAATTTCTTTGCACACCAGCACCAACACCAAGCCCAGCGCATACGGGTCTTGGGTGCTCTGCCAAGGCGGCGGCGCATCCAAGGCAAAGGGTATAGCCTCGGCCCAGGGGTGCAAAGCCGCAAACAAAAGCCGTACCAGCCAACCCGACGGAGCCAGCAGGAGCATGCAGCCCAAAGCAAAGGCCACATGCGGCAAGGCCAACATGGCAGGCAATAGCCTTAAATGGCTGTGATCGGTGCGCAGCCCCAGGCCCGTGGACAAAATACAGGCGCTCACGCACAGCGCCAACAGCGTTGCCGCCATACCGCTCCACAGCGACAGGCTTAGGGCCTGTGCAAACTGCGGGTGCTGCAGCAATAGTGCGCAGGCCGTGGTCAAAGAAGTGATGGGTAAAAAAATATCCACGAAAACCGGTCGGTGCGAAAACAGCGATTGTCCAACCAAGACCTGTTGCTGCGACACGCGGCGGTTACCATAGTCGCCATGTTCAGTTATCGACACGCTTTTCACGCGGGCAACCACGCCGACGTGCTCAAACACATGGTTTTGCTGGCGCTGCTCAAGCACATGACGCTCAAAGAAACCCCGTTTACTGTCATGGACACGCATGCCGGGGCTGGCTTGTACCGGCTGGACGGCGACTACGCCCAGACCAGTGCCGAGGCCAGCCAAGGCTTTTTGAAGCTGGCCCAAACCAGCCCAGCCCAACCTTGGGCGCCGCTGGTGCAGGACTATCTGGACATGGTCGCCGGATTTAACGCGCCGGGCCAATGGAAGGTCTATCCGGGCTCGCCCTTTATCTGCCAACAACCGCTGCGCGGGCGCGACAAACTGAAGTTGTTTGAACTGCACCCCACCGATAGCAAAACCCTGACCGCCAATATCGCGCAACTGGAGGCCGGACGGCAAGTGGCGATTGCACGCGAGGACGGTTTTGAAGCGGTCAAAAAATTCCTGCCACCGCCTTCGCGCCGCGCCCTGCTGCTGTGCGACCCGAGCTATGAAATCAAAAGCGACTATGGCCGCGTAGCCGCCATGGTGGCCGATGCCTTGACGCGCTTTGCCACCGGCAATTACATGGTCTGGTACCCGATCATCCCGCGCCCGGAAGCACACGATTTGCCACGTAAATTGCGCACCCTGGCCAATAAAGCGGGCAAGAGCTGGCTGGACATCACGCTAACGGTGAAATCGAGCAAACTGCTGCAAGACGATGCCGGCGAAACCGTGCGCCCGGGCCTGCCCGCCAGCGGCGTGTTCCTGATCAACCCGCCCTTCACGCTCAAGGCGCAACTGGCGCTGGCGCTGCCGCAACTGGTGCAGACGCTCAAGCAAGACATGCATGCGCGGCATACGCTGGAGTCCGGGGGCTGAAAAAGCGCGCCATGCCTTCGGCATCAAGTAAAAACGGGAGGCGTTTATGGCCATCGAAGCAAGTAACAGCAAGGGCGTGCCCCGGCGTATCCGTCTAGGCATGGTGGGCGGTGGGCAAGGTGCCTTTATCGGTGCCGTACACCGCATCGCCGCACGCATGGACGACCGCTATGAACTGGTGGCTGGCGCCCTGTCGGCCAACCCCGAGCGCGCCCGTGCCAGCGCCGCCGAGTTACATATCGCACCCGAGCGCGCCTACAGCGACTACCGCGCGATGGCGCAGGTTGAAAGTCAGCGCCCCGACGGCATTGATGCGGTGTCCATCGTCACGCCCAACCACCTGCACGCACCGATTGCGCTGGCTTTTCTGGAAGCGGGCATCCATGTGATTTGCGACAAGCCGCTGAGCTCCACCCTGTCCGATGCGCAAGCCCTGGTCGCAGCGGTGCGCGCTAGCCATTGTTTATTCGCACTCACCCACAACTACAGTGGCTACCCCATGGTGCGCCAAGCCCGCGCCATGGTGGTGGCGGGTGATCTCGGTGATATCCGTCTGGTGCATGCGGAATACGTGCAAGATTGGTTGAGCACCCCGCTCGAAGCAAGCGGCCAAAAACAAGCCGCATGGCGCGTAGACCCAGCGCAAGCGGGCGCGGGCGGCTCGCTAGGCGACATCGGCACCCACGCCGAACATCTGGCGCGCTTTATCAGCGGCCAACAGGTGCAAGAAGTTTGCGCTGATTTGTCGACGTTTGTGGATGGCCGCAAGCTGGACGACAACGCCCATGTGCTGATGCGCTATGGCAATGGCGCGCGCGGCATGCTGTGGTCCAGCCAGGTCGCGCCAGGCAATGAAAACGGTTTAAAAGTGCGCGTCTATGGAACCAAAGCGGGTTTGGAGTTCCGCCAGGAACACCCCAACCAGCTATGGTTTACGCCCCTGGGCGGCGCACCGCAATTGGTGACCCGTGCCGGTGCCACGGCAGGGCCCGCAGCGGCGCATGCCAGCCGCATTCCCGCTGGTCATCCAGAGGGTTACTTGGAGGCTTTTGCGCAGCTGTACACCGACTTTGCGGAGCAGCTGCACGCACGCTGGGAGCAGCGTGCGCCCAACCCACTGGCCTGCCAGGTACCCACCGTGGAGGATGGCTTGCACGGCATGCAGTTTATTGAGGCGGTGGTGGCCTCCAGCCGTGCGGGTGGACGCTGGACCGCCGTCGTATAAACGGCAGCCCCGCCTACAATGTTTGCAGCCACCGGCGCTGTGCCGGTTTTCCTTAGGGAGCCGCAGCATTGATCACACAAGCGTCCGCAACACGGGATGAAAATGCAGACTGGTGGCGCGGCGGCATCATCTACCAAATCTACCCGCGTTCGTTTCAAGATAGCAATGGCGACGGGGTAGGCGATTTGCCCGGTATTACCCAGCGCTTGGCCCATGTTGCAGCCCTAGGCGCAGACGCGGTGTGGCTATCGCCGGTGTTTAAAAGCCCGATGAAAGACTTCGGCTATGACGTCAGCGACTACCGCGACATCGACCCGCTGTTCGGCACACTGGACGACTTTCGCAAATTAGTGCGCCATGCCCATAGCCTGGGCCTGAAAGTCATGATCGACCAGGTGCTCTCGCACACTTCCGATCAACATCCCTGGTTTGTCGAAAGCCGTGCCAGCCACGACAACCCCCGCGCCGACTGGTATGTGTGGGCCGATGCCCGTGACGACGGCACGCCACCGAATAACTGGCTCTCCATCTTTGGTGGCAGCGCCTGGCAGTGGGACACCCGGCGCTTGCAGTACTACCTGCACAACTTTCTAGCCTCCCAGCCTGACCTCAATTTCCACAACCCGCAGGTACGCGCAGCCATCCTCGACGACGTGCGTTTCTGGCTGGAACTAGGGGTGGATGGCTACCGCTTGGACACGGCGAATTTCTACTTCCACGACCAGGCGCTGCGCAACAACCCAGGGCGCGGCCAGCCCGACCCTAAAGACGCCTCGGTCGACCCGGTCAACCCCTACAGCCGCCAGCACCATGTGTACGACAAAAGCCGCCCCGAGAACCTCGGGTTTTTGAAAGAACTGCGGGCCCTGCTGGACCGCTACCCCGGCAGCACCATGGTCGGCGAAATCGGTGACGATGACAGCCTGACCCGCATCGCCCAATACACCCAAGGCGGCGACAAGCTGCACATGGCCTACTCCTTCGACTTGCTCGGAGCCAACAAAAGCGCCACGTTTTTGCATGGCCTGCTCGATACCTTTATGGCCACGGTGGGTGACGGTTGGCCTTGCTGGGCGCTGTCCAACCACGATGTGATGCGGGTCGCCACGCGCTGGGGCGGGGCAGAGCCCGATGCGCGATTGCTGCGGCTGGCTGCGGCTTTCCAGATGAGCTTGCGCGGCAGTCCCTGCATCTACCAGGGCGACGAGTTAGGCCTCACGCAGGTGGACATCCCATTTGAGCAATTACAAGACCCCTTTGGCAAAGCCATGTGGCCCGAGTTCAAGGGCCGCGACGGCTGCCGCACCCCCATGCCTTGGCAAGCGCAGCAGGTGCAGGGGGGTTTCAGCAGCGCCGAGCCCTGGCTGCCACTGCCGCCAGAACACCTCGCGCTAGCGGTCGACGCGCAACGCGCCGATCCGCACAGCCTGCTTCATTTCTATACCGGCCTGATCCGCTGGCGCGCGCAGCACCCGGTGCTGGTGCATGGCGCTATGCGGCTGCTGCCCCTGCATCCGCAGGTGCTGGCCTTTGAGCGCAGCCATGCCGGGCAGTGCGTGCTATGCGTGTTTAATTTCAGCGACACCGCGGTGGACTGGCCGCTGCCGCCCGCCCACTACGGCACACAGTCGCTGGAGGGCAGCGGTCTGCAAGGTGCTTTGCTGATCGAGGGCTATGTGGCCTTGCAGCCCTGGGGCGGCTACTTCGGTCTGGCGCGCGAGTAGCCACCGCTTTCGCGCCGCACCCTATGCTCAAAGACCACGATGTTTCCGCCCTGATGGCGGCGCGGCACGTCGACCCGTTTGGCGTGCTGGGTATGCATGTGCAGGACGGACGTTTGTGGGTTAGCGCTGTGCTAGCCCATGCCCGCACGGTGGACGTGGTAGAGCGCAACACGCAGCGCTTGGCGGGCAGCTTGCAGCGACTGGGAAATAGCGATGTCTTTAGCAGCGCACTGCCGGGGCGCAGCGTGCCCTTTGCCTACCAGTTGCGGGTGCACTGGAAGCCGGGCGCAGGCAACACCGCTGACTCCACGCTGCTCGATGACCCCTATGCTTTTCCCGAAATCCTTTCCGATGGGGACATTTGGCTGCTGGCCGAAGGCTCGCACCAGCGGCCCTACGAATGCCTGGGCGCGCACCCCGATATACGCGATGACGTACCGGGCACCCGCTTTGCCATTTGGGCGCCCAATGCCAAGCGGGTATCGGTAGTCGGCAGTTTCAACCAATGGGACGGGCGACGCCACCCTATGCGTTTGCGCCATGGCTGCGGCGTGTGGGAAATCTTTCTGCCCCAGGTGGTGCGTGGTGATACCTACCAGTTTGAAATCTTGGGCGCGCAGGGCCTGGTCGCATTGAAAGCGGACCCCTATGCCTTCCAAACCCAATTGCGGCCGGCCACGGCCAGCCTGGTGTGCGGGCTGCCGCCCCGGCGCGCGATGCAGCCATCGCGTGCCGCAGCCAATGCGCTGAATGCGCCCTTGTCGATGTACGAAGTGCACCTGGGTTCCTGGCGCAAAGCAGACGGCTGGCGCTGGCTGAACTACCGCGAACTGGCCGACACCCTGGTGCCTTATGCCAGCGACCTGGGATTCACGCATCTAGAGCTTATGCCCGTGAGTGAGCATCCGCTGGATGCGTCCTGGGGCTACCAGCCGCTGGGCATGTTCTCGCCCACGGCGCGCTTTGGCAGCCCGGAGGATTTTCAGTATTTTGTGGACGCGGCCCATGCCGCCGGATTGGGCGTAATTTTGGATTGGGTGCCCGCGCACTTCCCCAGCGACGCGCACGGTTTGGCGACTTTTGACGGCACGCATCTCTATGAATACGCTGACCCCAAAGAAGGTTTTCACCAGGACTGGAATACGCTGATCTACAACTTCGGCCGTACCGAAGTGCGTAATTTTTTGATCGGCAACGCTTTGTACTGGTTGGAGCGCTTTGGCATTGACGGCCTGCGTGTCGATGCCGTGGCCTCTATGCTGTACCGCGACTACAGCCGGGAGCCCGGCCAGTGGATACCCAACGCCCATGGCGGGCGAGAAAACCTGGAGGCCATGGATTTCCTGCGCCGCCTCAACCACCAAGTCGGTGTGGAGCGGCCTGGCACGCTGATGATTGCCGAAGAATCCACCGCCTTCCCGGGCGTAAGCCGCCCGCCAGCGCCCGACCTGGCCAGTGGTGGGCTGGGCTTTCACTTCAAGTGGAATATGGGCTGGATGCACGATGCGCTCGACTACTTTCAGCTCGACCCCGTCTACCGCCGCCACCACCAAAATTTGCTGACTTTTGGGCTGATGTACGCGTTTAGCGAAAACTTTGTGCTCCCGCTCTCGCACGACGAAGTGGTGCATGGCAAGCGTTCGCTGCTGGGCAAGATGGCGGGCGACCCGTGGCAGCAATTGGCCAATTTGCGCGCGCTTTACGGCCTGATGTGGGCCTATCCGGGTAAAAAACTATTGTTCATGGGGGGTGAATTCGCCCAGCCCACCGAATGGGCCGATGGCCAAAGCCTGCCCTGGCATCTGCAAGACCAGCCGGGCCACGCCGGTGTGCAGCGCTTGGTGCGTGATCTCAACCGCGTCTACCGCGACCTGCCCGCCTTGCACCAGCAAGACGAAGATTGCGCCGGGTTCAGCTGGATCGCGCACGAAGACCATGCCCAATCGGTATTGGCCTTTGCCCGGTGGTCGCGCAGCGGCCAATGCGCGGTGGTGGTCTGCAATTTCACACCCTTGCCGCGTACCGCTTATCGACTCGGTGTTGCGCAAGGGGGCGAATGGCGTGAAGTGATCAACACCGATGCAAGCGTGTACGGCGGCAGCGGTATCGGCAACAACAGCTTGCATGCGGATGCACAGGGGGCGCACAGGCACGAACAATCGCTGCTTCTGCATCTGCCGCCGCTGTCCTGCCTGGTGCTGGAACCCGCGTGAGCGCAGTGTGATGAACGCGGCCTTGCAGCGCCTGAATGGCGTAGCGCTGCTGGGCGCAACGGTGATGGACGGCGGCGTGCAATTCGCTTTGGCAGCGCCCCATGCGCAAGCGGTGGACTTGTGCCTGTTTGACGCCACCGGCCAGACCGAAACGCAGCGCCTGCCTATGCCCCCGGCGGTGGACGGTGTCTGGCAAGCCCTGCTCCCAGGCGCAACAGCCGGATTAATTTACGGTTGGCGCGTGCACGGCCCCTGGGACCCGGCGCAGGGCCAGCGCTTTAATCCCCACAAGCTTTTGCTCGACCCCAGCGCCGCGTCGGTCTTGGGTGCGTACGAAGGGCAGGACATTCACCTGGGCCACCGTGCGGACGCGCCCATGGTGCAGGACACGCGCGACAACGCGCAGCAGGCCATGAAAGCCGTCGTCGTAGAACCCTTCGCGCCCGCAGCGCGGGGCCCAGTGTTGGATCCGGCGCAACGATTGATTTGCGAATTGCACGTCAAAGGCTTTAGCGCCCTGCACCCCGGCATTCCCCTTAAATTGCGCGGCAGCTATGCCGGGCTGGGACACCCGGCAGCGATTGCGCATCTCAAACGAATGGGGGTGACCACCGTCAGCCTCATGCCCTTGGCGACCTGCGCCGATGAACTGCGCTTGCTCAATCTGAACCTGCGCAATTACTGGGGCTACAGCCCGATTGCCTGGAGCGCACCGACCGCGCGCTATTGGAGTGGCCAGCCCGGCACTACGCCGCGCAGCGAGTTGCGCGCCATGGTCAGCGCCTTGCACGATGCAGGATTGGAAGTGCTGCTCGATGTGGTCTACAACCACAGCGGCGAGACCGACGAGCACGGCCCGACCTTGGGCTTGCGCGGCATCGATAACGCCACGTATTACCACCTGGACCCGGACGACCTGGCGCGCTACCGCAACTGGACCGGCTGTGGCAACTGTTTGCGGCTAGACCATCCGCTAGTCATCCGACTGGTGCTACAAAGCCTGCGCAGCTGGGTGCTGGACTATGGAATAGATGGCTTTCGCTTTGACCTGGCCCCTGCGCTGGGGCGCGGCACTGCTGCGCAAGACTATGCGTTTTCGCCCCGTGCGCCCCTGTTGCAGGCCCTGGCGGGCGATCCACTCTTGTCGCGCTGCACGCTCGTGGCCGAGCCCTGGGATATCGGGGAAGGCGGTTACCAGCTCGGGCAGTTTCCAGCGGCTTGGCTGGAATGGAACGACCGCTTTCGCGACACCCAGCGCAGTTTTTGGCTGCACCGCGATGGGGGCCTAGGCGAATGGGCTATGCGGCTGGCTGGCTCTAGCGACACCTTTGAACCCCGCACGCGGGCGGCCCACAGCAGCGTAAATTTTGTCGCCGCGCATGACGGTTTTACCTTGGCCGATCTGCTGCGCTACACCGAACGGCGCAACCAGGCCAATGGCGAAGACAACCGCGACGGGCATGGCCACAATCTGAGCATCAACTGCGGTATCGAAGGCGATAGCGCAGATCCGCAGATCCGCGCGCAACGCAGCCAATGGCAGCGCGTGCTGCTAGCAATCACCCTGCTGGCGCTGGGCACTCCGATGGTGCAGGCGGGTGACAGCATCGGCCACAGCCAGGGTGGTAATAACAACGCCTACTGCCAGGACAACGCCATCAGTTGGCTGGATTGGGAAAATGCCGATACGGGCTATGCCGATTTCATCGCTTCGTTACAAGCGCTGCGCCAAAGTCGGGCCGTGCTGCGCAGTAGCGGCTGGTGGCAAGCAGAGGGTGCAGACCAGGGTGTGGTGGCGCGGTGGTTTTTGGCCGATGCAAGCTCCCCGCGCCCCCAGGATTGGAACGATCCGGCGCGCCACACGCTGGCAGTGCAGCTCGACTGGGCCACCGCAATTGGTGATACGCACCACAACGATGCGCTGTATGCCAGTTGTCTGCTGCTGTGCAACGGCGCGTCCAAGCCGGTGCCTTGTGTACTGCCGCCGGGGGTGTGGTTTCTTCTGATTGACACGGCTGGCGGGGACAGCCCTAATCGACGCTTGGAACATGTTGAAATGCTGCCACCGGGGAGTTTGTGGCTTGCCAGCGCAGCACCGACATCAGCGCAACAAGAACCACCCTAGGAACGACCCTATGTCCACCAAAGATGCCCCGCACAAGCCCTCCACGCAGCCCCATATGCTGGTGCGCCGCACCATCGCCCTGGTGCTGGCCGGTGGACGCGGTTCCCGCTTGAAGCAGTTGACCGATAAGCGCGCCAAGCCGGCGGTGTATTTCGGTGGGAAGTTCCGCATTGTTGACTTCGCACTGTCCAACTGTGTCAACTCCGGCATCCGGCGCATTGGTGTCATTACGCAGTACAAATCGCATTCGCTATTGCGCCATATTCAGCGTGGCTGGAGTTTTTTGCGCGCCGAGCTCAACGAGATGGTGGACCTGTTGCCAGCCCAACAAAGGCTCAATGACGAGCACTGGTACCGCGGTACCGCCGATGCGATTTACCAAAATCTGGACATCATCCAAAGCAGCAACCCGGATTACGTGGTCATCCTGGCCGGTGACCATGTCTACAAAATGGATTACTCGCTGATGCTCAAAGACCATGTGGACAGCGGCATGGATTGCACGGTGGGATGCATCGAAGTGCCGCTGCATGAGGCTAGTGCATTCGGGGTCATGGCCATTGAGGCGGCGCGCAACATCGTCCGCTTCGATGAAAAGCCCGAACAGCCCCAGCCCATGCCCGATAAACCGGATGTGGCGCTGGCCAGTATGGGGATTTACATCTTTAATGCAGCGTACCTCTACCGCGTGCTCGAAGAAGATCTGGCAAACGCATCGTCCAGCCACGACTTTGGCAAAGATGTGATTCCGCGCGTGGTGCAGGAAGGGCGTGCAATTGCCCATCCCTTCTCTATGTCCTGTGTGTCGTCCACGCAGGAGTCTGAACCCTATTGGCGTGACGTGGGCACGATAGACGCGTTTTGGGAGGCCAATCTTGACCTCGCATCGGTGACGCCAGCGCTGGATATTTACGACACCAACTGGCCGATCTGGACCAGCCAGCGCCAGCTCCCGCCGGCCAAGTTTGTGCAGGATGCCCAAGGCAAGCATGGGCAGGCGATCAACACCATGGTCTCGGGCGGTTGCATTGTTTCGGGCTCGATAGTGAGTAATTCCGTCTTGTTTTCTGGCGTGCGGGTGCATTCCTTTTGCGTGATTGACCAAGCGGTTTTTTTGCCCGATGTCACAGTAGGCCGAGGCTGCCGATTGCGCAAAATTGTGGTGGACCGGGGCTGTGAGTTGCCTGAAGGCCTGGTCGTCGGCGAAGACGCCGCGCTCGATGCGGCGCGTTTTGAGCGCACCGGGAACGGCGTGGTATTGATAACCCAAGCTATGCTCGACGCATTAACTTCCTCCTAAGCGTCCCGCCCCGGCTTGTGTGCATGCGTATTCTTCAAGTTAGCTCCGAACTTTTCCCTTTGCTTAAAACTGGCGGCTTGGCCGATGTGGCCGGCGCACTGCCCGCAGCGCTGGGCGCGCAAGCTTGCGATGTGCGGCCCTTGCTGCCGGGCTTCCCTGCGGTAGTGGCTGGCCTGCATGCAGCGCAGACCATCGGCAATTTCACCACCCC
Organism: Comamonas sp. lk; assembly: GCA_945869165.1. Lineage (GTDB taxonomy): Bacteria > Pseudomonadota > Gammaproteobacteria > Burkholderiales > Burkholderiaceae_C > Allorhodoferax. The sequence goes on from CAMBNY010000009.1 coordinate 52,754, forward strand.
CTGGGGCGAGCGCATCGAGGTGGTTTTGGGGCATTTACCCGGACTGGGTGCTGCGGGGCAGGCGCTCAAGGCTTATGTGCTCATGGCGCCTGGCCTGTATGACCGGCCTGGCAACCCCTACCATGACGCGCAGCATCATGCCTATGCCGATAACCACCGGCGTTTTGCTGCACTGGGATGGGGCGCTGCGCACCTGGCCTACGGATTAGACAGCGCTTGGAGTCCCCAATTGGTGCATTGCCATGACTGGCATGCCGCTCTGGCGCCCGCTTGCATGGCCTTGTGGGACAGCCCGCACCGGGTTCCCTCTCTGTTCACCATTCACAACCTGGCCTACCAGGGCTGCTTTGACGCGGGCTGTTTTCCCGAACTGGGCTTGCCCGCCAGTGCGTTTAGCGTTGATGGGCTGGAGTTTTATGGGCAGGTTTCTTTTATGAAAGCGGGCCTGGTCTATGCAAACCATATCAGTACCGTAAGCCCTACTTATGCCCGCGAAATCCAGACCGCAGAGCAGGGCTTTGGCTTAGACGGATTGCTGCGCAACCGGGCCGCGCAGCTCAGCGGCATCTTGAACGGCGTGGACGGCAGCGTGTGGGATCCTAAGCACGACGCCCTGTTGCCCCACCCCTTTGATCTGCGCAAACTGAGCGGTAAAGCCCTCAATAAAACCCACTTGCAAGCCGAGACCGGTTTGCAAGCGCTGCCCGATGCGCCTTTGTTCACCCTGGTGGGCCGCCTGACCGAGCAAAAAGGCCTGCCGCTGGTGCTGGGCGGGATCGAGGAAATTGTGGGTGGCGGTGGCCAGTTGCTGGTGCTGGGCAGCGGTGACGCCGCGCTCGAACATGCGCTGGCGGCGCAAGCGCAGGCCTACCCCGGACGCGTGGCGGTACGGCTGGACTATGACGAAGCGCTGGCGCACCGCATTTTTGGCGGCAGTGACGTGACGCTGGTACCCTCGCGCTTTGAACCCTGCGGGCTGACCCAGCTCTATGGCATGAAATACGGCAGCCTGCCGCTGGTGCGCCGCGTCGGCGGCCTGGCCGATACCGTGGTGGACACCGACCTGGAAACCCTGGACGACAGCAGTGCCACCGGTTTTGTATTTGAGGCTTTTGACAGCACACCCTACCGCAGCGCTCTGCGCCGCGCCTTTGCGCTGTACCGGCGGCGGCCGGACTGGAACCGCGTCCGCCAGAACGGCATGCGAATTGCATCGAGCTGGGAGGACAGCGCTCGGCAATACCGCGATCTGTACGCATCACTTATTTCAACGCCTTAGTTTCAGGCGCCTATTGCCCATGAATTTTTCTGATTTGACCTCCCCCCAAACCACCTTTCCCTTCGACAGCCCCAAGCGGGACTTGGAGTCGCTCAAACGTGCGATTGCCAACAAACTGATGTTTAGCGTGGGCAAAGACCCCCAGGCGGCGAGCGCGCAGGACTGGCTTAACGCTGCGGCCTATGCGGTGCGTGACCAGTTGATTGAGCGTTGGATGAAAACCACCCGGGCCCAGTACGCCCAGGACTCCAAGCGGGTGTACTACCTGTCCATGGAATTTTTAGTGGGCCGCACCTTTGGCAACGCGATGCTGGCGCTAGGCTTACGCGCCCGGGTGCAGCAGGCCTTGCTGGATTTTGGCGTGGACATGGCCGCCATCAGTGAGCTCGAGCCCGATGCGGCCTTGGGCAATGGCGGATTGGGTCGTTTAGCGGCCTGCTTTTTGGATGCGATGGCCACCCTCAATATCGCCGGTTATGGCTACGGCATAAGGTATGACTACGGCATGTTCCGCCAGACCATTGTGGACGGCCGCCAGGTGGAAGTGCCCGACTATTGGCTGACCCAGGGCAACCCCTGGGAATTTGCCCGGCCCGAGGTGGTGTACCGGGTGCAGTTCGGCGGCCATGCGCTGGAAGAAAACGGCAAGTGCCAGTGGGTGAGCGCGCATGAAGTGCAAGCCATGGCCTACGACACCATCATCCCCGGCTACGACACGCAAGCCACCAACACGCTGCGTTTGTGGTCGGCCAAGGCCACCCACGAAATCGACCTCGGCGCTTTCAACCGGGGCAATTATTTCGCTGCGGTGGAGAGCAAAAATCACTCGGAAAACGTCAGCCGTGTGCTCTATCCAGATGACTCCACGCCCGCCGGGCGGGAGTTGCGTTTGCACCAGGAATATTTCTTTGTCAGCGCCAGCGTGCAGGACTTGCTACGCCGCTACCTCCAGACCCACACCGATTTCAATCAACTGCCCGCCAAGGTCAGCATTCACCTTAACGACACCCACCCGGTGCTCGCCATCCCCGAGCTTATGCGCTTGCTGCTCGATGAGCATGCGCTGCCTTGGGACCAGGCCTGGACGCTGTGCCAAGGGGTTTTCTCGTACACCAACCACACGCTCATGCACGAGGCCCTGGAGACCTGGCCGGTGGACATGTTTGGGCGCATCCTGCCGCGCCATTTGCAAATCATTTTTGATATCAATGCGCGCTTTCTTGAAAATCTGACTGCGCAGGGGGCTGAGCCTGAACTCTTGCAACGTGTCTCTTTAGTGGACGAGCAAGGCGAGCGCAGGGTGCGCATGGCCTATCTGGCGGTGGTGGCCAGCCACTCGATCAACGGGGTTTCGGCCCTGCATTCGGCGCTGATGCAGCAATCGATATTTGCCGATTTTGCGCAGTTGTGGCCGGCGCGCTTTAACAATAAAACCAATGGCATTACACCGCGCCGCTGGCTGGCGCAGGCCAATCCCGCCCTGGCGGCGGTGCTCGACAAATACATCGGCACCGGCTGGCGGCGTGACCTCACCCAGCTCGGTGGCTTGGCGCCGCTGGCGCATAAACCTGCGCTGATCAAAGCGCTGCAAGATGCCAAACGCGCCAACAAGCAGCGGCTGGCAGATTGGGTGCAGACGAACATGGGGCTTACGCTGCCGGTAGATGCCATGTTTGACGTACAGGTCAAGCGCATCCATGAATACAAGCGCCAGTTGCTCAATGTGCTGCATGTGATTGCGCGCTACCAGCGCATACTGCGCGATCCAGGGGCCGATGTGCTGCCGCGTGTAGTCGTGTTTGCGGGTAAAGCGGCCTCGGCTTACCACATGGCCAAACTCATCATCCAACTCATCAACGACCTGGCCACCACAGTTAACAATGACCCGCGCGTAGGTGACAAACTCAAGATCGTCTTTATTCCCAATTACAGCGTCAGCCTGGCCGAGCGCATCATCCCGGCGGCTGACCTGTCCGAGCAGATTTCTACCGCCGGTACAGAGGCATCGGGAACCGGCAATATGAAGCTCGCGCTGAACGGCGCGCTAACCATCGGAACGCTGGACGGCGCAAATGTAGAAATTCTCGACGGCGTAGGTGAAGACAATATTTTTATCTTTGGCTTGACCACGCCCCAAGTCGCGGCCACCCGTGCTGCGGGATACCAGCCACGCCAGGCTTTGGATGCCTGCCCGGAGCTAGAGCAGGTGCTGCTGGCCCTGCGCGACGGTGCCTTCAGCCCCGCCGAACCCCAGCGCTACCAAAATATTTATGACGCGCTGGTGAACTGGGGCGACCACTACCTTTTGCTGGCCGATTACCCCAGCTACGCCGCCGCGCAAGACGCTGCCGACGCCGCCTACCGCAAGCCTGACGCCTGGGCGCTCAAGACTCTGCACAACATTGCAGCCATGGGCCCGTTTTCAGCGGACCGCACGATAGAACAGTACGCCCGCGAGATCTGGAAAACCAAACCGGTGACGGTTTGAGCTTACATACCCCCGCTTAGCGCTGCGGTGCCGACTGGAGCATCCCCAGTTCATTGCAAATCGCCAGCGTAGGCGCGCTCTGGTTGAGCGTGTAGAAATGCAAGCCCGGCGCACCACCGGCGAGCAAACGCTCGCACAGCCGTGTCACCACTTCCAGCCCGAAGGCTTGTACCGAAGCCATGTCCTGGCCAAAGCTTTCCAGGCGCTGGCGTATCCAGCGCGGGATCTCTGCGCCGCAGGCCGATGAGAAACGCAGCAACTGGCCGGTATTGGCAATCGGCAAAATGCCCGGCACCACGTCGATATCCAGCCCCAAGGCCGCCGTCTCTTCTACGAAACGAAAGTACGCATCGGCGTTGTAAAAGTACTGGGTGATGGCCGAGTCCGCGCCGGCGTGCACTTTGGCGGCAAAGGCGCGCACATCGTCTTGCGGGGACGCGGCCTGCGGATGCGTTTCGGGATAGCAAGCTACTTCGATGCGAAAGTCCGAGCCGGTTTCCCGGCGCACAAAGGCGACCAAATCGCTGGCATACGGAAACGCGCCCGGCACATAGTCGTTTGGCAAATCGCCGCGCAATGCCACCAAATGGCGCACGCCCATGGACTGCAAGGTGTGCAAATGGGCACGCACCGAGTCTTGCGTCGCATGGATGCAGGTGAAGTGCGCCGCAGCGCATTCGCCTTCTTTAGCCAGTTCGGCTACGGTGCGCAGGCTGCCCTCTTGGGTTGAGCCTCCGGCCCCGTAAGTCACGGAGCAAAAACGGGCATGTAAAACGACAAGTTGCTGGCGCACTAGGCGCAGTTTGTCAGCGCCTTCCACTGTCTTGGGAGGAAAGAATTCCAGACTGACTGGAACCCGAGGGGTAGAAAACATGGCGTTCTCATTTGGAAGAAGGGTCAAGGCCCGGATACCGGGCGCAGATAAAAAACTCGCGGTTGCCATCCCCGCCGGCAATGGGGGAGTCGAACCACGCAGTGACCTCCAGGCCAAGGGCGGCGCATGCCTCACGCAGGCGCTGCTCGACAAATAGGTACAGAGATGCGTCTTTGACGATGCCGCCTTTGCCCACTTGGCCGGGCTGCAATTCAAACTGCGGCTTGACCAGGGTGAGCAAGCTGCCGCCCGGCTTGAGCAGGGCAACCACCGCAGGCAAGACCAGGGTTTGCGAGATAAAGGACAAGTCCGCCACGATCAGGTCAAAAGCCGGTGCAAAACTGGGCACCGCTGCTTCGTCATCGTCAAGCTCCTCGCCACTATCAAACACACCTTGCTCGCCGATGCTGTCCTCGTAGGCTTGCAGCAAATCGTCGGCTGTCAAAGCACGCGCATTGACTTTTTCCACACAGAGCACGCGCGGGTCAGTACGCAATTGCGGATGCAACTGCGCGCTGCCCACATCGACGCCCACAACAGACGCCGCACCGCGCTGCAACAAGCAGTCGGTAAAGCCTCCGGTGGACTGGCCCACATCCAGGCATGCCATGCCACTGACGTCCAATTGCACATGCGCCAAGGCGGCCTCGAGCTTGAGACCACCGCGCGACACATAGCGTGCCTCTTGGGTATTGAGCAGCTGGATCGGCGCGTCCTCGGGGACGTCGTCGCCATTTTTAAGGACCCGTTTCCACGCGTCCCCTTGCTGCCACAACACCCCATCAGCAATCAGGCGCTGCGCCTGCGAACGGGTGCTGGCATGCTGGCGGTGCACCAGCAATTGGTCAATGCGCATTCAGTGGCGCATTAATACCGGTAGCTCGCAGCTTTGTAGGGGCCAGCCTTGTTCACGCCAATGTAGTCGGCCTGCTCTTTGGTCAGCTCGGTGAGCATGGCGCCGACTTTTTCCAGGTGCAGACGGGCCACTTTCTCGT
>CAMBNY010000010.1 GCA_945869165.1 Comamonas sp. lk
TCCAGGGACTCACAAAAAAGGCGAACCTGCGGTTCGCCTTGTGCCGGTTAGGGTGGTGGGTGATGACGGGCTCGAACCGCCGACCTACGCCGTGTAAAGGCGCCGCTCTACCAACTGAGCTAATCACCCCACCTGAACTACCAATCTGACGCCAACGGCTTATGCACTTTACTGCTGCACCAAACCCTATGGCTGGAACAGCGATTTTATCGCCGCACCCCGGCAATACTTGCCTTGGTGGGGACGTCCGGCAAGCCCGCACGGGCAAGCGGGGGATTCTATTCGCAAACGCGCCGTACCCAGCCCAGCAGCCTAGCGGGCACGTGCGCGAATTTCGGGAAGTGCTTTTTGCAGGTAATAGACCATGGACCAGACGGTCAGCACCGCAGCCACCCAGATCAGCCAGGTGCCGCACCAATGGGTATCGAGCATGCCGAACGCGATACCGTCAAACAGTAAAAACGGGATGGCAACCATTTGCACCACTGTCTTGAGCTTGCCAATCACATGGACCGCCACGCTTTTGGTGGCGCCAATGCGTGCCATCCATTCGCGCAACGCAGAAATCGCAATCTCACGACCGATGATGATCAGCGCCACAAACACATCGGCGCGCTGCAAATGCACCAGCACCAGCACGCAGGCGCAGACCAGAAATTTATCGGCCACCGGGTCTAAAAAAGCGCCAAAGGAAGAGGTCTGATTGAGTTTGCGCGCCAGATAGCCATCGAGCCAGTCGGTCATTGCGAACACGACGAACATCACCGTGGCAATAAGATTCTTCTCCGGCAATGTGGCAAAGGTCTCGGGTGCATAAAACACCCCCACGATGAGCGGGATCGCAAAAATGCGTGTCCAGGTCAGTATCGTGGGGATGGTCAGAAACATGCGCGCGATTGTGGCACGAGGAATGTGACGTGAAGCGCCACTCAGTGCAGGGCGCGGTAAATTTCTTCTGCCAACTCGGGCGAGATGCCGTCCACCGAGGCCAGGTCTTTGGCGCTGGCTTGGGCCACGCCACGCACACCGCCAAAGCGTTGCAAAAGCTTGGCCCGGCGCTTGGGGCCGACGCCGGGGATTTCTTCCAACTTGCCGCCATCGACCCGCACGCGGGCGCGCTGGGCGCGCATGCCGGTAATGGCAAAGCGGTGCGCCTCGTCGCGGATTTGGGCTACCAGCATCAGCGCTGCCGAGTCCGCGCCCAAATACGCCTTGTCGCGCCCGTCGGCAAACACCAGCTCCTCCAGCCCCACTTTGCGCCCTTCGCCTTTTTCCACGCCTGTGATGATCGCCAATTCCAAGCCCAGCTCGGAAAAAACCTCGCGCGCCATGGACACCTGGCCCTTGCCGCCATCGACCAGCACCAAATCCGGCATGCGCTCCTGGGCTGAAGGCAGGCGCCCCTCGTGCTTGGCCTGGGCCATCGCCTCGGCCACTTTGCCGTAACGCCGGGTCAACACCTGGCGCATCGCCGCATAGTCGTCGCCAGGGGTAATGCCCTCGATGCGGTAGCGCCGGTATTGCGCGTTTTGCATGGCGTGCTGCTGAAACACGACGCAGGAGGCTTGGGTGGCTTCGCCTGCGGTATGCGAGATATCAAAACATTCGATGCGCAGCGCCGCCAGGTCTTCCATGGCCAGGTCCAGCGCCTCGGCCAGGGCGCGGGTGCGGGCTTGTTGCGAGCCTTCTTCGGCCAGCAAACGCGCCAATTGCAAGGCGGCATTGGTTTGCGCCATGTCCAGCCAGGCGCGGCGCTGCTCGCGCGGCTGATGCACCGCACTCACCTTGAAGCCGTGCTGCTCCGACAAGGCCGTCAGCAAACTTTTGCCCACCGGCTCGCTCACCACCAGCACGGCCGGCATGGGCACGCCCAGGTAATGCTGCGCCAAAAACGCCTCCAGCACCTGCGATTCGGCGCTTTGCGGCGTGTCCGAAGCGCCCTCGTCGTCCAGCAGCACGGCCGACGCTTCCACATGCACCGGGAAGAAGGGCCTGTCGCCCAGGTGCCGCCCGCCGCGCACCATGGCCAAATTCACACACGCTTTGCCACCTTGCACTTTGACGGCCAGGATGTCCACATCCCGGTCCGACACGTTGTCCACTGATTGCTGGTGCAAGACATTGGACAGCGCCGCCACCTGGTTGCGTAATTCGGCGGCCTGCTCAAACTCCAGGCGCTCTGCGTGCGCCATCATGCGGGCTTCCAAAGACTTGAGCACCTCTTGCGCATCGCCTTGCAAAAAGCGCTGGGCGTCGCGCACGTCCTGCGCATAGTCTGTCGCGCTGACATGGCCCACACACGGCCCGGAGCAGCGTTTGATTTGGTAAAGCAAACAGGGGCGCGTGCGGTTGCTGAACACCGAGTCTTCACAGGTGCGCAGGCGAAACACTTTTTGCATGAGCAAAATCGCCTCTTTCACCGCCCACGCGCTGGGGTAGGGGCCGAAGTAGTGGTGTTTTTTCTCCACCCCGCCCCGGTAATAGGCCACGCGGGAAAACTGCTGCGGGTCGGTGCCCGGTTTGCCGCTTTTGCGCGCGCCCGTGTCTGGCGCGGGCTCGGGCTTGGCGGCGGTCATCTTCAAATAAGGGTAGCTCTTGTCGTCCCGAAACAGTATGTTGTACTTGGGGTTGAGCGTCTTGATCAGGTTGTTTTCCAGCAGCAGCGCCTCGGCCTCGGAGCGCACTACCGTGGTCTCCATGCGCACAATCTTGCTCACCATATGCCCGATGCGGGTGCCACCATGGTTTTTCTGAAAGTAGCTGGCCACCCGCTTTTTTAGGCTGATGGCTTTGCCCACATACAGCACCTGGTCCTGCGCATCAAAGTAGCGGTACACGCCGGGCAAGGTTGGCAAAGCCGCCACCTCGCGCAGCAGCGATTCGCTATGGATGGGGGTGTCGGGCGTACTCATGGGGGTATTGTCAGAGCTTTCGCGGGCTCGTCACCTGCGCCCTGCCCTGTCCTGCTGTCAGCAGGGACAATTGCGCCATGCCGTCCCGCCCCTTATCCGCACTCCAATCGACTGCCGCAGCGTCAAAGCCTGCGCATTGGCAAAGTCCGTTAGGCCGCGAAAAGCCCTTGCTATGGGACATTTTTTGCCAAGTCATTGACAACTATGGCGACGTCGGCGTGTGCTGGCGCCTGGCCGCCGATCTGGCGCGGCGCGGGCATCGCGTGCGCTTATGGCTAGACGATAAGCGGGCTTTGCAATGGATGGCGCCGGGCGCGACACAAGGTGATTGGCCGGGCATCAGCGTGCATGACTGGCCTTTGGGTGATGCCATGGTCTCCAACCTGCCTCCGCCCTTGGCGGACGTTTGGATTGAAGCCTTTGGCTGCGATATTCCACTGCTCTGGCTGCTAAGCCAGGTGCAAGCGGCCAACGCCCTGGCGCGGCGCCCGGCTTGGATCAATCTGGAGTACCTCAGCGCCGAGCCATTTGCGCTGCGCAGCCACGGCTTGCCCTCGCCGGTATTGCAGGGGCCGGCCAGGGGGTGGACCAAGTATTTTTTCTATCCTGGTTTCATCCTGGGCAGCGGAGGTTTGTTGCGCGGCGCCTTTGCACAAACCGGGACGGCCTCCTGGTCCAAACCGGAACTTGCCGCGTTTGAACCTGCTGCATCCGGGGAACACACCGTGCTGCTATTTGCTTATGCTAACGCGCCCATTGCGGCCGTGCTTGAAGCCCTGCGCCGCAGTGCGCAGCCTGTTCAATTACTGGTCGCGGCCGGGCAAAGCGCTGACGCGGTGCGACTTGCGCTGGCGGCACTGCCCAGCACGGTCGGCGCCTCTGAAGCCGCGAGTCCAGGTAACTCAAACAGCACCACCTTCAGCTCGGGCGATATTCCCACGGCACCAAGCACATCCACCGCCGCCGGCCTGGAAGAATGGCACTGGGGCCCGCTGCGCCTGCGCTTTCTGCCCTTTTTGCCGCAAAGCACTTTCGACCAATTGCTGGGCCTGTGCGGCCTTAATCTGGTGCGCGGCGAGGACTCGCTGGCCCAGGCGATGCAGGCCGGTAAACCTTGTGTTTGGCAGATTTACCCGCAGGACGACGGCGCCCACGGCCCCAAACTACAGGCCTATTTGGACGCCATAGCCGCCGATGCGCCCTTGCGGGCCTGGCATAACTTCTGGAACGGCACGCCTGCGGATAATCAAGCTGCACCCGAATTGACCTGGCCGTGGGAGCCTGATTCCACCTGGCAGCAAAACGCCGATGCACTTGCCACCCAGCTGGCACAAAACAAGGATTTGTGCAGCCAATTGATCGATTGGGCCGTGCAGCGCGGCAGCAAACCGCCCACCGGGTAGGCCTGAAACCTGCGCCCCTTTTGTGACCTGTGGCGCGGTCGAGGCAGAGGCCCACACCGGCTGCGCAAGGGATTCGCGATAAAATAGCGGGCTTTGCTGGTGCCTTATGCGTTTTGGCGCAACACCACGCCCCGCCGCATTTCGCGGTCTAAGGCTGCCTCTAGCGGCCCCCCAATCTGACGGATTGTTTATGAAAATTGCCCAGGAAATTCGTGCCGGTAATGTGATCATGCACGGCAAAGACCCGATGGTCGTTCTGAAAACCGAATACAGCCGTGGCGGCCGCAACTCGGCCACCGTGCGCATGAAGCTCAAAAGCCTGATCGCCAATTTCGGCACCGAAGTCGTGTTCAAGGCTGACGACAAAATGGACCAGGTCATCTTGGACAAAAAAGAGTGCACTTACTCCTACTTTGCAGATCCCATGTATGTGTGCATGGACGCGGACTACAACCAGTACGAAGTCGAAGCCGAAAACATGGGCGATTCGCTCAGCTACCTGGAAGACGGCATGGAAGTGGAAGTCGTGTTCTACGACGGCAAAGCCATTTCGGTGGAGTTGCCCACCAGCGTGGTGCGTGAAATCACCTGGACCGAGCCCGCCGTCAAAGGCGACACCTCCGGCAAGGTGCTCAAACCCGCCAAGATTGCCACCGGCTTTGAAATCGGCGTGCCAATTTTTGTGGCCCAGGGCGACAAGGTCGAAATCGACACCCGCACCGGCGAATACCGCAAGCGCGTCTAAGCCCCATCGCTGTCAGACGACGATGTAAGCCCCTTCGGGGGCTTTTTTTACGCCCGCAAACGCCAGGCGCTGCGAGCACCCAGGGCCACCAGGGTACCCACGGTCCAAAATACCACGCTCACACCGACCACCGCGCCAGCGCTGCCAAAGAGCAAAGGCATGACCACGCTGGAAAAATTAATCGTCGTCAGGCGCAAGCCAATGGCCTGCCCGTGCTGGGCATGCGGCGTGATCTGGTGCAGCGTGCTCATGATCATGGGCTGCACCGCGCCCAAGGCGATGCCCAACACCACCGAGCACAGGCCCATACCCCAGGCCGAATGCATAAAGGGATAAACCAGGAACACACTGGCCGTCAGCACCATCGACGCGGTCAGCGCATGCCACTCTTTGACCTGGGCGGCGGCAATAGGAATCAGCAAGCGCACTCCCACGGCGGCCACGGCGAATCCGCCCAAAATTGTGCCTATCACCGAGGCGCTGAGCGCACGTTCGTGGCCGAGCACTGGCACCACAAAAGTATGCACATCCCAGCATGAAGACAAGAGCCAGTTCACCATCAACAATCGGCGCATGGGCGGTGATTGGAGCAAATACCAGGCGGAGGCTTGTGGGCCGGTGGAGGGTGTCACCGGCGCTAGCTCGGGCACGCCACGGATGCACCAGGCGCTGATCAAGGGCATGCACAGCGCAAACAAAAATGCGGCCCTAAAGCCCGGATGGGACACACTTTCGGGCATGGCTTGCGCGCCGTAGTCAATCAGCACCCCAGCGGCCACTGCGCCGAAAAAATTCGACACTGCCGGCCCGATCGCCAGCCAGCTGAAGACGCGGCGCAGCTCCACGGTATCGCGCGCAGCGCGGCCCACATGGCGCTGCAAAGCGACCGACGCAATGCCGCTCGCCGCGCCCATGCACAGCGCGCTCGCGCACATCACTTCAAACACCGGGAAGAGCAGCGACAACGCGGCGCCCACCAAGGCCGCCAGCACCGCCAGCCGCACGGGCCGCTGCAAACCATGGCGGTCGGCATAGCGCCCGGCGGGTAAGGATAAAAACACCTGACTAAGGGAAAACAGCGAGAGCAGCAAACCTACGTGCCAGGCGCTATGCCCCATGCGCAGCGCCAGCAAGGGCGTGGCCATGCGCATAGCCACCATGCTGGAGTGCAGAAAAATATGCCCGGCAATCAGGCGGGGTAACCAGCCGCCGCGCATGTTGGCAGGTACAACCACATGGGAAGGCACGGTATCAGGGCGAGCGTGCGGCGCGGCTTCGCTCACGTCTGCGATTGCCCGTCGTCGCTGTCAAAGTCCTTATCCAGCGGTATCAGGCCGGTAGCCTGGGCCTCGGGCAGGCCCTCCACTTTTTTCAGCGCTCGGCCCATAGCGCGGCTGCGCACTTCGGCGGTGTCCAGGGTTTTGAGCACGGTTTCGGTTTGCGATTTAACCTTGGCTAGCACATCGCCAAACTTGCCAAACTCGGTTTTGACAGCGCCCAACACTTGCCAGACTTCGCTAGAGCGCTTTTCCAGCGCCAGCGTGCGAAACCCCATTTGCAAAGAGCTGAGCATGGATAGCAAAGTGGTCGGCCCGGCCAGCGTGATGCGGTGGTCCCGCTGCAAAGACTCCATCAAACCGGGCCGGCGCAGCACCTCGGCATACAAGCCTTCGGTGGGCAAAAACAAAATTGCAAAGTCGGTGGTGTAAGGCGGCTCGATGTACTTGTCTGCGATGGACTTGGCCTCCAGGCGAATGCGCAACTCCAGCGCTTTGGCAGCCGCTTCGGCATCGGCAAAATGCGCGCGGCCTTGCGCGTCCAGCAAACGCTCGTAATCCTCGTTCGGGAATTTAGCGTCAATCGGCAGCCAAAGCGGCGTGCCGTCCTCGGCCTTGCCGGGCAGCTTGATGGCAAAGTCCACCACGTTCTTACTACCTGGCCGGGTAGCTACCTGGGTGGCGTACTGGTCAGGCACAAACACTTGCTCCAGCAAAGCGGCCAACTGCGCCTCGCCAAAAATGCCACGCGTTTTCACGTTGCTGAGCAAATGCTTCAGATCACCCACGCCCTGGGCCAGGGTTTGCATTTCGCCCAGGCCTTTGTGCACTTGCTCCAGCCGGTCTGCCACTTGCTTGAAGCTCTCGCCCAAGCGCGCCTGCAAAGTGGTTTGAAGCTTCTCATCTACCGTGGCGCGCATTTCGTCCAACTTGGCGGCATTGGTGGTTTGCAATTGCGTGAGCTGCGCTTCCAGCGTGGTGCGCACTTCAGCCAGGGTGCGGGCGCTGGTTTCGCCCAGCTCAGCGATGCGCCGCGCATTGGATTCGCTTAGGGCGCCCAGCTGTGTGCTCAAGGTGTCGGACAGGTTTTTTTGTAAACCCGCCAATTGCTGTCCAAAGGCATCAATCTGGGTGTTTTGCGTGCGGGTGGCTTCGGCGCTTTGTTGGGTGAGGGTTTGCTGAAAAGTCGCCATGCTCTGAAAGGCTTCCTGGCGGCTGTCGCGGGCGGACTCGGCCAGGTCCCGGCGCAGTTCGCGCTCTAAGCGGTCCAGGCGCTCGGCCTGGGCATGCAGCGCGGCCAGCACCAACTGTGTGGCCTGCGCGGCTTGCTCTGTTTGCGCCGCACCGGGCGCGCGGCGTAGCAGCAACAGCAGCAATAACACCGTCTGCAGGCCCAAGAAACCTACCGCTAGCCACATCCATGCTTCAGTCACAGCACATTCTTTCTAAAAACCCATTGTCCTTGAAACCTTGCACTGACCCTGCCCAACAAAGCAGATAAAAAAGATGGAGATTCAGCAGGCACACTATCGCGGCAAAGATCGCCGCACTTGAAGGACCCACGCCTAGGTTCCCGCCCGCGAAGACAAAAAAGCAACGTCGTTACGATAGCCTTCCGTGTAGAGTTCAGCCGCCCGCCAAAACCTCCGGGTTGAGCGGCGTCACCGCTTTGCCCTGCGTCAGGTAGCCGATTAAATTGTCCACCGCCAAATCGGCCATGGCCTGGCGGGTACCGGGTGTAGCGCTGGCGATATGGGGCGTCAGCACAACATTGGGCACAGTAAGCAAATCCGGGTGGACCTTGGGCTCGCCTTCGTACACATCCAACCCGGCGGCGGCGATCGTGCGATTACGCAAAGCCTGCGCCAAGGCGGCGTCATCGACGATGCCGCCGCGCGCCAGGTTGATCAAGATGGCCGTAGGCTTCATAGACGCCAACTCCGCTGCGCCAATGGTGTGGTGCGAAGCGGCGCTATAGGGCACGACCAGCATCACATGGTCTGCGCTTTGCAGCAGTTCCTGCTTACCCGCGTAACTTGCTTTACAGGCCGCTTCGGTGGCTGCATCTAGGCGGCTGCGGTTGTGATAAATCACTTGCATGCCAAAGCCAAAGGCTGCCCGGCGGGCAATCGCCTGACCGATACGGCCCATGCCAATAATGCCCAAAGTGCTGCCATGCACTTCGGCGCCGGAGAACATGTCGTAGCTCCAGCGCGTCCACAGCCCGGCGCGCAAAAAATGCTCGCTTTCGGTCACCCGCCTGGCCGTCGCCAGCAAGAGCGCGAAGCCAAAATCCGCCGTGGTTTCGGTCAGCACATCGGGCGCATTGGTGCCGAGCACACCGGCGGCCGTCATCGCAGGCAAGTCAAAGTTGTTGTAACCCACCGTCATATTGGCGCAAATTTTTAGCTCCGGACATTGGGCCAAAAGCTCGGCGTCCATGCGTTCGGTGCCGGTGGCAAACACGCCCACTTTGCCCTGCATGCGGCGCAGTAACTCGGCCCGGTCCCACAGCACATCATCCGGATTGGATTCGACCTCGAAATGTGCAGACAGGCGGTCGATCACACTTTGGAAAATAGCGCGGGTGACCAAAATGCGGGGCTTGGAAGTGGACATAGTGATAGTTCAGAAAGGTGATATTCGAAATAGATTCATACTGGAACGCGAAAACGATTTTGGCCCAAACCTTGTCGCAGCGCAGACCGCCAGCGATGACAACTCAATCCAACCAGCGGGTGAACTCGGCCACCGGCACGCGGGGCGTGACAAACCCGTTCACCGGTGCATCCGCGTCGGCATAACCCAAGGCCATGCCGCAGACCAGCATTTCACCCTCGCCTGCTCCGATGTGCGGCATGATAATCTTGGCGAACCCATTCCACGCCGCTTGCGGGCAGGTGTGCAAGCCGCGCCCGCGCGCTGCCACCATGATGCTTTGCATAAAAGCGCCGTAGTCCACCAGGGATCCGCGCCCCATGACGCGGTCGATGGTGAACATCAAACCGACCGGCGCATCAAAAAAGCGGTAATTGCGCTGGTGCTGGGCGTGCATCTTGTCCTTATCACCTTTGCCAATGCCCAACAAGCCGTAAAGGCCCCAACCGTTTTCGCGACGGCGGTCAATATAGGGGCTGACCCATTTTTCCGGGTAATAGTCGTATTCCTCGCGGTAGGTTTCGGCCAGAGAGGGCTCGGCGCGCATGGCGTCGTGGGCGGCGCAGACCTTGTGCACTAGGGTATCGCGGCTGGCGCCTTGCAACACATAGACGCGCCAGGGCTGGCAATTGGTGCCCGATGGCGCACGGCTGGCGACTTCCAAAATCGCCTCGATATCGGCATGGGACACCGCCTGCGGCGTGAACGCCCGCACTGACATACGGCTTCGGATGGCCGCGTCAACGGCCTCGGTCTGACTCAACTGCTGCATGCAAACGCTCCACTCGAAAAAAACGCTGCCACCTCTACGATGGCGGTTGAAAAGCTGAAAAAGACCGCTAGGCCGCCCCAGATTGCAAAGGCACCAAGGCATTTATTAGGGCCAATGGTAGCGGCGCAGGCTGGCGGCTGACGGCATCCACATAGACATGAACAAAATAGCCTTGTGCCGCTGCCCGCGTCTGGCCACTGGCAAAAACGCCTAATTCGTAGCGTACGCTGCTGCGGCCCCGGTAGGCGACCCGCAAGCCAAGATCCACGGTTTGCGGAAAGGCCAAAGGCGAAAAATAATTGCACTGTGTTTCCACCACCAGACCGATTACCGCACCTTCGCGGATGTCCAGTGCGCCCTGCTCAATCAAATAAGCGTTCACGGCGGTATCAAACCAGCTGTAATAGACCACGTTGTTCACATGCCCATAGGCATCGTTGTCCGCCCAGCGGGTGGTGATGCTGCGCCAGGCAGGAAAGGTGCTGCGCACAGCCGGTTCAGGTTTGGTCATAGCAAGTAGAAAAGGGGTAAATCGCCTTGGTTGGGGTGCCGTTGGGGCTTAACGTGGCCGATTCAGTGGCATTTTGCCACCGCAGCGGGAGCAGCGCGGCGTCCAAGCCAAGCCCGCCGAATTCGGTGTTTCCGAGGGAAAAGCCGCTTCGGTTTGCCCTAAAACAATAAATTTCCTCTATTTTTGCTGCATTGCAACAAAAATGTCTTGTAAGAGCGCTTTTCGTCCCTATAATTCATTCATGCTGCACTGCAACATAGCCAACAAAGGCCAGGTTACGGAGCAGATAGTGTTTCTAACCTGGTCTTTTGTAAATTTAACTTTGGAGTATTTTCATGCTAACCGTAGAACAAGTCGTCGCTTCCCACAAATCCAACCTCGAAACTCTGTTTGGCCTGACCAGCAAAGCTTTCGAAGGCGTTGAGAAACTGGTGGAACTCAACCTGGCCGCTTCTAAAGCTGCTTTGTCTGAGGCTTCTGCCCACACCCAAACCTTCATGAGCGTCAAAGACGCCCAGGAACTGATGGCGCTGCAATCGGGCCTTCTGCAACCATTGGCAGAAAAGACTGCTGCTTACAGCCGTCACCTGTACGACATCGCCAGCGGTGCCGGCGCTGTGTTCACCAAGACCATGGAAGCCCAAGCAGCTGAAGCCCAGCAAAAAGTGGCCGCTTTGGTTGACAGCGCTGCCAAGAACGCACCCGCAGGCTCTGAGTCCGCAGTTGCCATGATGAAAAGCACCGTTGCCGCTGCCCACAATGCACTGGAATCGGTTCAAAAAGCTGTCAAGCAAGCTACGGACGTGGCTGAAGCCAACTTCAACGCCATGGCAGCGACCGCTACCACGGCTACCAAGCAAGCTACAGCATCCAGCAAAAAGCGTTAATCAGTGCGTCGGCAGCAAGTTTCTTTTAATTTCTGCCGATAACCAAGGGAAAACCCTGATACAGTAGATTCATTGGGAGCGAAAGCTTCCTGTCGATTGTCTCCTCGGATCCTTTCGAAACCTCTGGTTCAGGGATCCCTTCAAGGCCTCGTTGCAAGACGAGGCCTTTTTTTTGCCTGCTTGTGCGCAGATTGAATGGGCTGATCCAGTGCTATTTTTTGCAACCAAAAAGAGTCCGGCGCCTCAGCGTGATTTAGCGTCCATTGCAGCGCGCAATTGTGGCAATGCAGCAAGCATCGCTTTGCGGCCTGCTTCGATCGAGCGCTTGCGGGATCCGAAATCCGCGCTAGAAACGCCAAGTAACTGTGGTCGGACTATGACATCAGCGCCTTGCAGCTCCAAGCTATTTATGCTCTTACCCATAATAGTGAAGGTTTGCAAAAGAATCTCGAGCGTACCGCTGGCAGCGGCACCTTCCGGGGGGCTGGAGATGTCCACCGCAATGATGAGCTCGGCGCCCATTTTTTTTGCGGCACGTACTGGCACCGGCGAGACCAGTCCGCCATCCACATACTCATGGTTGCCAATCTTCACGGGTTGAAAAACCGCTGGCACGGCACTGGACGCGCGCACCGCCATGCCGGTATCGCCGCGCTGGAAAACAATGTCATTGCCACTGTTCAGATCGGTGGCCACGATGCCAAGCGGCATGGGAAGGGCTTCAATTTGCTTTTGCCCCACTTGCGCGTTCACATACTTTGCAAGCGCTTCGCCACGCAAGGCGCCTCGCGAAAATACCTGTAGCGTCCAATCGGCTATGGTGGCCTCTTCCATGGTCTCGGCAATGTGCTGCAACTGGGAACCGTTTTTACCGCTGGCATACAGCGCAGCCACCAGGCTGCCTGCCGAGGTGCCGGTCACCAGCACAGGCCGGATACCGGCTTCCTCCAACACCTGGATCACACCCACATGGGCAAAGCCTCGCGCAGCGCCACCGCCCAATGCAAGGCCAATGCGCGGCGGTAATTTGATCGCGGGGCTTGGCGTAACGATTGGAACAGGCGCTTGGGCAGGCGACTCCAATCCCGGGGGCTTTGCGGGCGTGGGCGTGGTCGGCGCGGGAACTTGATCGGACGCTAACTTGCTTGGAGGCGCAGTGGGGCCGCTTAGGTCTGCCACAGCGGACTTTTCAGGCGTCGTTATTTGCACCACTCGCTCACCAATCGGCGCTTTGCTGGGCGGCGCCGAGGCGCAAGCGCCGAGCGTCAACACCACACAAAAATGCAAGCCGGTTTTAAAACTCCGATACATATGCGCCCTATCGCTGTGTGACAATGAAAAAACGTATTGTGCAGGACAAAGGAAAACCAAATGGCACGTCCGGCTCCCTGGGCAACGAAAGTCGCCGCAGTAATTCAAGCAGGGAATAAGCCAGCTGCACTGGCCCAAATCAAAGTTGCGCCTTCGGTTCGCGAGCTACAGGCTCTACGCGCGCTAATGATGAAACACACGCAATGGAAAGCCGACAAATTACTGTTGCAGGCCGTGGACGACCAAGTCGCTAGCCTGTCGCACCCCCGCTTGCACCGCTCGCCCTGAAAGCTTAGCTAAAACTTGCGGGCGTGCGGCGCTAAGCGACCGCACATACAGGCGGCTTTCAGGAAACGGAGGGCTTCTTGTGTTTGCCGACTTTGTGCTTCTTGGCACTGACTTTGTGGGCGTGCTTTTTTGCAGCCTTCTTGTTCGGCTTCATCGCGGTTTCGGTACCTGCGAGTGTCACGGTAGGTTCGGTCTGGGCCAATGCCACGGTGGCACCAAGAGCAATAACGAGGCCAACGACAAACGATTGCAATTTCATCATTTTTATCCTTAAAAGCAGATTTCGATCATCAGGACCGACTCCAATGAATGCTAGCGCGCCCCACGCGGGCACATGCCTCAGCTTTGGCGCGCAAGCGCAAAAAAGCAAAGCGCGTCGCTTTCGGAATGCTTAGGGTAAGGCCGTCAAAGCTCGCTGGTATTTCGAAGATTGCAGCATGCTGGCCCAATCCAAGGCGTGCATTTTGGGTAAGAGGGATAGGCGCCGTGCGTGGCTTTCTGCCTCAGGCTGAAAGAGGCCATCCTCTCCCGCTTGGCTGAGCTCAGCGAGCACCGTGTCTAGAGGCGAATCGCCGGGCGTGCCTAGCAGGGACTGGTTGCACAGCAAAGCCATATCGCAACCGGCATGCAAGGCGGCTAGCACTGCTTGGGAAGCGCTAATTTCGCGACCTTGCACTTGGCGCGCACCGGCCATGGACAAATCATCGCTGAAAATTGCGCCGCTAAAGCCCAGGCTTTCCCGTAATATTTTTTGTAACCAAATCGAGGAAAAGCCGGCGGGCAGGCTGTCGACCTTGGGGTAGACCACGTGCGCCGGCATGACTGCCTGCAACACCAGGTCCAGCATGGCATAGGGCGCGGCGTCTTCCGCAAGAATGGTGCGCAAGCTGCGCTTATCCAATGGCACCGCAAGGTGCGAATCGGCATGCGCAAATCCGTGGCCGGGGAAATGTTTAGCGCAATGGGCTAGGCCCGCTTGCGCCATACCTTGCATCAGGCTTTGGGCCAGCAGGCTGACGATGCGCGCATCGTCGGAAAAAGCGCGATTACCAATCACGCCGCTGGTGCCGTAATCGAGGTCAAGTACCGGGGCAAAACTCATGTCCACACCACAGGCGCGCAATTGCGTGCCCATCACATACCCACATGCTAGCGCGGCGCGGCTGGCGGCCAAAGGCCCGGCCTGGCGACCCGCGCGGGGCGCAGCCACAAACATTTCACCCAGCAGGCGCATGGGCGGCAGATGCACAAACCCGTCGATGCGAAAGCGTTGCACCCGACCGCCCTCGTGGTCCACGGCGATTAACAGGTCCGGACGCAGCCGCTTGATACCGGCACACAAGGCTGTCAATTGCGCACGGTTTTCCCAATTGCGGCCAAACAAAATCAAGCCGCCTACCAGCGGATGGCGAAGGCGTTTTTTGTCCACTGCAGTTAACTGCGTTCCCGCGATGTCAATCATCAAGGGCGAATGTTGATTCGTCGTTTTCATGCCAAGAGTCTTAAGTCGCAGCGGTGCGCAAAGCACCGGCAGCTTCAGCAGCATCGTCGCCCTGCGCAGGTAGCGACGCTTGCGCGACGGGGCGAGACTCGATGATGCAAAAACTCACAGCGTAGTCGGTTTCATCGCTCAGGCTAATTTGCGCGTGCAAACCGCGCGCCTCACACCAATCTTTTAAAGCACCATGCAAAACCACGACGGGTGCACCGCTAGGAAGCTTGGCTATTTCGCAGGAGCGCCAGGTCATGGGCATGCGCATGCCCAAACCGACGGCTTTGCTAAAGGCTTCTTTGGCGCTGAAACGGGTTGCTACATAGCGCACACCGCGCTCGGGCCAACGGTGGCTGCGGGCCTTCCAGGTCGCCAATTCACCAGGAGCTAGGACTTTGGCCGCAAAGCGCTCGCCATGGCGCTCTAGGCTGTCGCGGATGCGGCGCACATCGCAAATATCCGTGCCAATACCGAAAATCATGGACGTAAACAGAGCAAATAGGCCTTGACCGCATCTGCATACCCGCGCTCCAATGCGTCGCCAATCAGCGCGTGCCCGATGGAAACTTCGCGGACACCGGGCACCGCACGGACGAACGCGCCCAGGTTGTCAAGATTGAGGTCGTGCCCGGCATTGAGTCCCAAACCCGCCTCAGTGGCGGCGCGCGCAGCTTGCGCAAAACGCTCCAGTTGCACCTGCGCACCGTCCGTGCCCCAGGCCGCCGCATAAGGCTCGGTGTACAACTCCACCCGATCAGCACCCACGCTTTTGGCGCCCGCCATGGCGTCGGCCTGCGCATCCATGAACAAACTGACGCGCACGCCCCAGGCCCGCGATTGGGCAATCAAGGGCCTCAGCACTGCATCGTCCTGCGGAAAACTCCAACCGTGGTCGCTGGTGAGTTGGCCCTCGCCATCGGGCACAAAGGTCAGCTGATGCAGGGGTAGATTGCGCGCTACCAGGTCGGCGGCCAGGTCCATGAGGTTGTGCAGTGGGTTACCTTCCACATTGAATTCGCGGTCCGGCCACTGCTGCATTAACTCCGCCAGTTCTAGCACATCACTGCCCCGGATATGCCGTGCGTCCGGGCGCGGATGTACGGTAATACCCGACGCCCCAGCCTGCAAACACAGCGTAGCCGCTCGCGTCACGCTAGGGATACCCAAGTGGCGGGTATTGCGCACCAAGGCCACTTTATTCAGATTGACAGACAGCGCGGTGAAGGAGGTATGCATGGCAAGTGGGCGGCGCTTATGGTTTCAAAGCTTGAAAGGAAGAATAGAACTAATAGGACTGGATGTCCACCATCATCTGGCGGGTGCGCAAGCTGCGCACCCCGCAATGGTAGTGCAGCAGCGTGCGCAACAAGGGCTTGAGCGCCGCGCTTAACGGGGCGCAGGCGCGCAGCGTATGGACGAAGCTGCCGCCCTCACCCAAGGCTGCTTGCAGGTTCGTCCATTGGGCGCCGGTCAAAAAAGCCCGGTCGTCGGCATGGGCCTGGCGCAGCCCGCCTTCGGGCACCAGGGTGTAGGCCAGATCGGCTTCCAGTGCCGCCAAGGTGAGGGTTTGCACATCGAGTTGGGGCAGCAAGCCCACTTCACGCAGCAGCAGCAGCTCATAGCTGCGCAGAGCCGCTTCCAATACTTCGTCGTGTGCGCTGGCCAGCACCGCGACGACGCTGGCATAGACATCGAACAAAACCGGGTGCGGATCGTCACGCGCCAGGAGCGTGAGCAAGAGTTCGTTGAGGTAATAACCCGAGAGCAAAGCCTCGCCGGTGGGCATGACATGGCCGCCCTGCCACTCGGCGCTTTTGAGGGTACGGATTTCGGCATCCCCGCCGAATGCCAGATGCAAGCGCTGCAAAGGAAGCAGCACAGGCCGAAAACTGGAGCTCGGCCGTTTGGCGCCTTTAGCGATCAGGGCGATGCGCCCATGGTGGCGAGTAAACACCTCCAAAATGAGGCTCGATTCGCTCCAGTCGTAGCGGTGCAGTACAAACGCAGGTTCGTCTGCAATGCGCTTCACAGCCATTTACTCGTATCCGAAAGAGCGCACGCGCGCTTCGTCGTCGGCCCAGCCAGAGCGCACTTTGACCCACATTTCGATAAACACTTTGGCATCGAGCAATTTTTCCAACTCGACCCGGGTTTCGGTGCCTATGCGTTTAATCCGCTCGCCCTTGTCGCCGATGACCATGGCTTTGTGGCCATCACGTTCGACGACGATAGTGGCAGCAATACGCAGCAATCGCTTTTGTTTGCCGCGTCCGGCTTCTTCTTCAAATTTGTCGATGACCACGGTCGATGTGTAGGGCAATTCGTCGCCTGTAAGGCGGAACAATTTCTCCCGCACGGTTTCGCTGGCCAGGAATTTTTCGCTGCGGTCGGTCAGCTCATCTTGGGCGTACCACCAGGCTTGCTCGGGCAAGTATTTTTCGCAAATACCCAGCATGCGCTCGATGTCCTTGGCATTTTTAGCCGACATGGGCACAAACTCGGCAAAGGGGTGGCGCTGCTGCATCTCCTGCAGCCAGGGCGCAATGTCGGCGCGGCGGTTCACTTGATCAAGCTTATTGGCCACCAGCAATGTGGGCACTTCTTTGCTGAGCAAGGCCAGCACTTTGGCATCGGCTTGGTTGAACATACCGGCCTCGACCACAAACAAAATCAGGTCCACATCGCCCACCGCGCCCAGCACGGTTTTGTTGAGCGAGCGATTGAGGGCGTTGTTGTGCCGGGTCTGGAAACCGGGCGTATCGACAAACACAAATTGCGAGGCGCCGCGCGTGTGCATACCGGTGATACGGTGGCGCGTAGTTTGGGCTTTGCGCGAGGTGATGCTGATTTTTTGCCCGACCAATGCATTCATCAGCGTGGACTTGCCCACATTGGGTTTGCCCACAATCGCGACCAAACCGCAGCGCTGGCCGGCAGTGCCCTGCGCGCCCGCTTCGGCCAAGCGCGGCATGGTTTTAAGCAAACCTGCGAGCATGCTGTCCACATCTTGCTCCTGCGGCACCTCCGGGTCCAGCGCTGGAGAACTTGCTTTGTTTTTAGTTGGCATGCGGGGCTTTGGAGTGAATAGTTTGCAGCATGGCGCTGGCAGCGGCTTGCTCGGCGGCGCGGCGCGAACCACCAATGCCGCGCTCTACCAAGGACAGTTGCGCAATTTCGCACGCCACATCGAATGTCTGCTGGTGCGCCGCGCCCAAGGTGTTGACCACTTTGTAGTCGGGCAAGGGCATTTTGCGCGCCTGCAGCCATTCTTGCAATTCGGTCTTGGGGTCTTTGCCAATGGCGGCCATGCCCGGGTTGACATCGACTTTGTCAAACAAGCGTTGTACCAGGCCCTGCGCTGCGGGGTAACCGGCATCCAGGTAAATGGCGCCAATAATCGCCTCCAGCGCATCGGCCAGGATGGACGGACGCTTAGAGCCGCCCGAACGCATCTCACCATCACCGAGTTTGAGCAGGGGCGACAGGCCCAAATCCAAAGCCAGCTTGTGCAATGTCTCCTGGCGCACCAGATTGGCGCGCACGCGGGACAGGTCGCCTTCGGGCAGTGATTGCAACTTGGCGTACAAAAAATCCGATACCGCCAGGCTGAGCACGGAGTCGCCCAAGAATTCCAAGCGCTCGTAATGGTCGGAAGAAAAGCTACGGTGCGTTAAGGCCTGCGCTAGCAAGGTCGGATGCTTGAATTCATGTTGCAGGCGTTGCTGCAATTGCGCAAGCTCGGGTTTCACGGTGCGCCCTTATGCCGCAGTACTACCGGCGCGCAGCGCGCCGCTGGTCTGATTTGCCCCAGCATTAATGGAAGGGCCCGACGCGCTTGAGGTTGCCGAAGTTCATCCATACAAAAAAGGCTTTACCGACAATGTTTTTCTCTGGTACAAAGCCCCAGTAACGCGAGTCCATGGAGTTGTCGCGGTTGTCCCCCATCATGAAAAAGTGGCCCTCGGGCACCTTGCAGGTCACGCCCTCGATGGTGTAGGCGCAGCCCTCGGAACCGGGGAATTTATCGGCTCCCGGAACGAAAGCCGGGCGCTGCTCGTCATTGAGTACGCGGTGGCTTTGGGTGCCGAATTTTTCTTCGAATTGCTTGAAGTAGCGCATCGCGTCTTCATCAAAAAATTCGGGCACCGAATCGGTGGGAACCGCTTGGCCGTTAATGGTCAGGCGCTTATTCAGATAGGCCACGGTGTCGCCGGGCACACCGACCACGCGCTTGATGTAGTCCAGGCTGGGCTTGGGCGGGTAGCGGAACACCATCACATCGCCACGCTGGGGCTTTTCGCCCTCGGTGATTTTGGTGTTGAGCACCGGCAGGCGCAGGCCATAGTGAAATTTATTGACCAAAATCAGATCGCCCACCAGCAGGGTAGGAATCATGGAGCCCGAGGGAATCTTGAAGGGTTCGACGATAAATGAACGCAGAAAAAACACCGAAATAATGACCGGAAAGAGCCCGGCGGTCCAATCCAGCCACCAGGGCTGGGCGAGTATGGTTTCAGTGGCCTGGGCAATATCGCCATCGACGCGGGCAATGCCTTTGCTCTGTAAATCGGCGCGGCGCTTGTCATCGGCCTCTTGCAATTGACGTGCAGCCGATTGGCGCGCGGGGAAAAAGTAAAAACGCTCAGCCAACCAATAAACACCGGTCACCGAAGAGGCCATGAACAGCAGAAATGCAAAATTGCCTTCCACCGCGCCGGAAAACCAGGCGCCGGCATAGACCACAAACGCGGCAAGTACTAAAGCGGTAATGAAAGGCATCAGTCTTCCACCCGCAAAATAGCCAGGAAAGCCTCTTGAGGCACCTCCACCGATCCGATTTGTTTCATGCGTTTCTTGCCTGCTTTTTGTTTCTCAAGGAGCTTGCGTTTGCGCGAAATATCGCCGCCGTAGCACTTGGCCAGCACGTTTTTGCGCAAGGCTTTGATTGTCTCACGCGCAATCACATTAGAGCCAATCGCCGCCTGGATAGCGACGTCGTACATCTGGCGCGAAATCACCTCGCGCATCTTGCTCACTACGGCGCGGCCACGGTATGTCGCCTGAGTGCGGTGCACGATGATGGACAGCGCATCGACGCGCTCGCCATTGAGCAAAATATCCACTTTGACCACATCCGAGGCGCGGTATTCCTTGAACTCATAGTCCATGGACGCATAGCCCCGGCTGACGGACTTGAGTTTGTCAAAAAAGTCCAGCACGATTTCGCCCAGCGGCATGTCGTAGGTCAGCATCACCTGGCGCCCGTGGTAGGCCATATTGAGCTGCAGGCCACGCTTTTGGTTGGCGAGGGTCATGACCGCGCCCACGTACTCCTGCGGCATATACAAATGCACGGTGACGATGGGCTCGCGGATTTCATCGAGCTTGCCCTGGTCGGGCATCTTGGACGGGTTTTCCACCATACGCACTTCGCCATCGGCCTGCACCACTTGGTAGACTACGCTGGGGGCGGTGGTGATCAGGTCCTGGTCGAACTCGCGCTCTAGACGTTCCTGCACGATCTCCATGTGCAACAGCCCCAAAAATCCGCAGCGAAACCCAAAACCCAGCGCCTGGGACACTTCGGGCTCGTAATGCAGCGAGGCATCATTGAGCTTGAGCTTTTCCAGGCTGTCGCGCAAGCCTTCGTACTGGTTCGCCTCAGTCGGGTACAGACCGGCAAACACCTGGGGTTGGATTTCCTTAAACCCCGGCAGGGCTTCGGTAGCCGTCGCGGCGGCGCCACCGGTGCCAGGCTTGACCAAGGTCACCGTATCGCCCACTTTGGCGGCCTGCAATTCGCGAATACCGGCAATGATGTAGCCGACCTGGCCTGCCTCCAGACTCTCGCGCGGCAAGTTTGAGGGCGTAAAAACGCCCAGGCTGTCGGCGTTGTACATGGCACCGGTCGCCATCATCTTGATCTTCTCACCACGCGCCAGGCGGCCATCCACCACCCGCACGAGCATCACGACGCCGACGTAGCTATCAAACCAGCTGTCGATGATCATGGCGCGCAAGGCTCCATTCGGATTGCCTTTAGGCGCCGGCACCTTGGCCACGATGGCCTCCAAAATTTCATCGATACCCATGCCGGTTTTAGCGGAACAGGGAATGGCTTCGGTGGCGTCAATGCCAATCACGTCCTCAATCTCGGAGCGCGCATTGTCCGGATCGGCATTGGGCAAATCCATTTTGTTGAGCACCGGCACCACCTCGACACCCAGCTCCAAAGCCGTATAACAATTGGCTACGGTCTGTGCCTCCACACCTTGGCTGGCATCGACCACGAGCAAAGCGCCTTCGCATGCGGACAGCGAGCGACTCACTTCGTAGGAGAAGTCCACATGGCCAGGAGTGTCAATTAAATTGAGGTTGTAGACCTGCCCATCTTTGGCCTTGTACTGTAAGGCGGCGGTCTGCGCCTTGATAGTTATCCCCCGCTCTTTTTCTATATCCATAGAGTCCAAAACCTGGGCTTCCATGTCGCGCGCTTCCAGGCCACCGCAGCGTTGAATCAAGCGGTCGGCCAGCGTGGATTTGCCATGGTCAATATGGGCAATGATCGAAAAATTTCTGATGTGTTGCATCAAGCAGAAGGGTCAAGAGATTGAATTAAAAAGGCCTGGGCAGAAAAAAGGGCACGTCGGATGAACGACGCGCCCTGAACCAACAATCTTTGGCAACTGCGAAAGCTGGAACTTCATTGTAGGGAAAAAGCGTAAAACGACGAGGTCACATATGGGCTACTCGGCTTGTTGTCCATCGACAACAAGCCAATTGTTCACAAGTTATGCACAAACTGTAAGCAAAGCATGTGAATAAGGTGTTGATGGTATGTGCAGCACTCAAGAGCATTCCATATCGCGAATTTTATGATTTACTTTATTACCAAAAATTGATTTTTGGCACTTTCATTCTAACTAATACATCAATCAATTTTTAGGGCTCCCCATCCCGCAAACGCCTTTTTAGGGGCTTTCGCGGCAACTTTGCAGGGAAATTACGGCAAGCAAGCGCCAAAGCGCCCGCTTCGCACGGGACTCTTTGGTTTAGTTGGCGAGCTTGATCAATGCGTATTGCGTCCAATCACCCCTACGGAACAGCACATTGATTGCCTTGGATTTATCCAATTTGGCAACCAGTGTTTCGAATTCTTTTAAAGAAGTGATCTCTACATTGGCCATAGCCAAAATCACATCGCCTTCACGCAAACCGGCCCGCGCAGCCAGTTCGGCGACCGCATCGACGCGCACCCCGCCTTTGACCCGCAGCTCTTTCTTTTGCGCCTCCGTCAGCTCACTCACAGTCAATCCAAGCGGCTGCCCGGCGGCAGCTTTGGGTTTTCCTTCTGCCGCGGGCGCCTTGGACGCAGTTTTTTCGGCTTCAATCTCGGCAACGGTCACCGATAGTTCTTTGGTCGCACCGCGCCGCTGAACAGTCAAGCTCGCCCTAGTGCCCGGCTTAATTTCGCCGACGATGCGCGGCAGATCAATAGACTTCTCTATGGGTTTGCCATTGAAGCGCAAAATAACATCGCCCGGCTCCACGCCGGCCTTGTCCGCTGGTGCACCTGCTTCGACGCTGGTTACCAGTGCGCCCTGCGCCTTCGCCAAGCCCAAGGATTCAGCAAGCTCTTTGCTCACTGGACCAATACCCACGCCAATGCGCCCCCTGGACACCCGACCCTGGCTGCGTAGTTGCTCGACCACCCGCACCGCCTCATCCATCGGTATAGAAAAGGAAATGCCCATGAATCCGCCCGAGCGCGAATAGATCTGGCTGTTGATACCCACCACCTCACCGCGCATATTGATCAGCGGGCCACCCGAATTGCCAGGGTTGATAGCCACATCCGTTTGGATAAAGGGCAGGTAATCGGTGTCATCGGTATAGCGTTGCTTGGCGCTCACAATGCCCGCGGTCACCGTGTTCTCAAAACCGAAGGGGGAGCCAATCGCCATCACCCACTCGCCTACTTTCAGGCGACCGACATCTCCCACTTTGACAGGCGTCAGGCCGACCGCCTCAATTTTCACCAGCGCAACATCGCTGCGCTTGTCCGCACCGATGATCTTGGCTTTGAATTCCCGCTTGTCTGTCAAAGTTACCAGCACCTCATCGGCGCCGTCCACCACATGCGCGTTGGTCATGATCAGCCCGTCTTGCGAAAAAATAAAGCCCGAACCCACACCCCGCGGCACATCCTCTTCCGGGGCAGGCCGATTGGAGCGGGGTGCCTGTTTTGGCATATTCGGCATGGGTAAGCCGAAGCGGCGGAAAAATTCCATCATTTCCTCGTCACCTGGCCCTGCGGGTTGCTGGCGACTGGTGACTTTCTGCGTGGTGCGTATGTTCACTACCGAAGGGCCGACCTGCTCGACCAAATCGGTGAAATCAGGCAGCGCGCGCGTCTGGGCATATAAGGCCGGTGCGTGCACACCTAGCAGGACCAGTGTCAATAGCGCCGCGCCCAAAAAAGGCAAGCCGGCGCGCAGGCGAGCAAAACCAGGTAATGCAAACATGAATGTCATTCTCCAACTCCCAATAAAAAACGCACCGGCTCAGAAGTACCAAGAGACGCCGCAATTGCAACGATATGCGGCCACAGCTCCAAATTGCAAACTGCCCTCGAAAACTTTACATGAAGCGCCTACGGCACCCATACTATCGCCGATTAAAACCCTCATGACCCGACTGGCGACCATGGCCTTGCTACCTTTGAGCGATCAGGGCACGGCACAAGGCCGTCCAGCTCGGGTCCTGATGAACTGCGGGCCCGGCAATCAAACATTGAACCAGCCCGCCACCGCTATCTATGCGCAGCACAGAAAAACCAGGCAATGCCATAAGCCATTGAACCCTGCACCCCTGTGCCTGCGGCCAGCCTGACCAATGCCAGGCTGTGCCATTCCACTCCAAGGTGCCACTCGGCGTTTTCCACCACGCGCGCGCTGCAAGACAAAACAACAGACCAAAAACCAATATAAGTCCGCAAAGGGCGACTGGATCGGCGCCTTCTAGCCCCAGCAATAGTAGTAAAAGTAAACTAAAGATACTCAGCCCCAGTATCAAGGCCGCATGGGCTCGGTCACGACTGAACCGTAGCCTGACAAACGGCGCTTGGCTTAACAAGGTCAATCCCCCGTCTGTTCTATACCAGACTGGGTTTTAAGCGCGCTTGAACACCAATGCGCCGTTGGTGCCGCCAAAGCCGAAGTTATTTTTCAGAGCAGCCCGGATTGGCATATCGCGCGCCTGGTTGGCGCAGTAGTCCAAGTCGCATTCAGGATCCGGGTTAAATAAATTGATGGTCGGTGGGCATTTCTGGTGGTACAGGGCCAGCACCGTAAACACCGATTCCAGTCCTCCGGCACCGCCCAGCAAATGCCCGGTCATGGACTTGGTTGAGCTGACCACTATCTTCTTGGCATGCCCTCCCAAAGCCGCCTTGATAGCATTGGTTTCGTTGATATCCCCCAAAGGCGTAGAGGTACCGTGCGCGTTGAGGTAATCAATATCCTCAGGGTTAAGGGATGCATTGCGCAATGCGCTAAGCATGGCGCGGCGTGGGCCGTCCATGTTCGGTGCGGTCATGTGGCCGGCATCGGCACTCATGCCAAAACCTGCCAACTCGGCGTAAATGCGGGCACCCCGTGCCTTAGCGTGCTCGTACTCTTCCAGCACCATGATGCCGCCGCCCTCGCCCAACACGAAGCCGTCGCGGTCTTTGTCCCAGGGTCGTGAGGCGCTCGCGGGGTCATCGTTGCGGGTACTCAAGGCACGCATAGCGGCAAATCCACCGACGCCGAGATGGGAAACCGCCGCTTCCGATCCGCCAGCAACCATGACATCCGCGTCGCCGTACTCAATCATGCGACCCGCTTCGCCAATGCAGTGCAGGCCCGTGGTACAGGCCGTGGCAATGGCAATGTTGGGACCTTTGAACCCAAAGCGCATAGACACATGGCCGGCTGTCATATTGATAATGGAAGCTGGGACGAAAAACGGCGAGATACGGCGTGGGCCGCGCGCCGCAAATTCGATGTTGGTGTGCTCTATCATGGGCAGGCCGCCGATGCCCGAGCCGATCACGCATCCAATGCGCGTGGCTTCCTCTTCACCCAACGCATCTCCAGTGGCCAGTCCCGCATCCTGCACCGCCTGCACCGCCGCGACGATGCCGTAATGGATGAAAGTATCCATGGCGCGCGCGTCCTTGGGGCTGATGTAACGGTCCAAGTCCAAGTTCCGCACTTCACCGGCAATGCGACAAGAAAATGCGCTTGCATCAAATTTACTGATCTGGCTTATGCCTGATATGCCCGCCAGCAGATTGGCCCAGGCCTCATCCACCGTATTGCCAACAGGGCTGACGCAGCCCAAACCAGTAACTACTACACGACGACGGGACATACTCACCTGTATTAAACGTTTCGTGAATGACAAACTGTGCCCAGCGGCAGCTCCGCCAGAGCCCCCGGACAGCTTACGCAAAGGCCAACTGTCGGGGTTTTAGCACCCAGCCGCAAAGACGGGTGCTAGAGCATACTTTTAGGCCTTTTTATGGGTCATGGCGTAATCCACTGCGTTTTGCACCGTGGTGATTTTTTCGGCGTCTTCGTCAGGGATTTCGATGCCGAACTCATCTTCCAAGGCCATCACCAGTTCTACCGTGTCCAGCGAATCAGCGCCCAAATCAGCCACAAAGGCTTTTTCGTTGGTGACCTGGGACTCTTCCACACCGAGTTGCTCGGCGATGATTTTCTTGACACGTACTTCGATATCGCTCATGGGTTCCCTCTGAGGGTTGTGAAACAGTCTGCAATTTTACCAGTGCGGGCGCATCGCACTCGCACTGGCCGCCTCGCGGACATAAAGGCGTAAAACCGGATACTACTTTACATATACATGCCACCGTTGACGTGCAATTCCTGCCCCGTGACATAGGCCGCTTGCGGCGATGCCAGATAGACAACGGCATGCGCGATATCCGCAGGCTGGCCCAAATGCCCCAAGGGAATCTGGGTTTGCAAGGCATTTTGTTGCTCCTGGCTCAGGGCTGCGGTCATGTCGGTGGCGATAAAGCCCGGAGCGATGCAATTGACGGTAATCTGGCGCGAGCCCAGTTCCCGTGCCAGGGCGCGGGTCATGCCTGCGACGCCAGCTTTGGCAGCGGCGTAATTGGCCTGGCCCGGATTGCCGGAGGCGCCAACCACCGAGGTGATGTTGATGATCCGGCCATAGCGCTGCTTCATCATGGGCCGCATTACTGCCCGGCTCATGCGGAAAACGCCTTTGAGGTTGGCATCGATCACCGCATCCCAATCCTCATCTTTCATGCGTATCGCCAAGTTATCGCGGGTAATTCCAGCGTTGTTCACCAGTACTTGCAAACCGCTTTGTTCCTTGATCACCGCATCGACCAGCGCATCACATGCAGCCCCATCCGTCACATTGAGCACCCGCCCTGCGCAGCCTGCATAAGCGTCCAGCGCACGGCTGATGGTTTGGGCACCGGCTTCGGTCGTGGCCGTTCCCACCACACGCAGGCCTTTGCGGGCCAACTCCAGCGCAATCGCAGCGCCAATGCCGCGCGAGGCCCCCGTCACCAAGGCAACTTGCCCTGCAAATTCAATCGAATTCATTGCAAACCCGCCTGTGTTTCAGCCAAAGTGGCCGGATCAAATACCGCGAAAGCACTTAAGGACGCATCGATGCGCTTGACCATGCCGCTCAGGACCTTGCCCGGGCCGCATTCCACCAACTGCTCCAGGCCCCGCGCTTTAATGGCTTGCACGGTCTGCACCCAGCGCACCGGCCCGAAGGCTTGGCGGTACAAAGCATCGCGGATGCGATCGGGATCTGTTTCTACCGCCACATCAATGTTGTTGATGACCGGAATCTGGGGGCTGGCAATCGCAATGTGACCCAGGCGCTCGCGCAATATCAGTGCAGCCGGTTGCATTAAAGCGCAATGGAAAGGCGCAGATACAGGTAGCAACAAAGTGCGTTTGGCACCCTGGGCCTTGAGCACTTCACATGCACGATCGACAGCGGCTTTGCTTCCGGAAATCACGGTCTGGGCGTTGTCGTTGAAATTAGCCGCCTCCACCACTTCGCCACTTTCCATCGAAAACTCCGCGGCCACTTCGCCACACCATGCCGCCACCCGCGCCGGGTCCATACCCAAAATAGCGGCCATCGCACCCTTGCCCACCGGTACCGCTTCCTGCATAGCCTGCCCGCGCAGCCGCACCAAAGGCACTGCATCGGCCAGCGTCAAGGCGCCCGCCGCCACCAAGGCGGCGTACTCACCCAGCGAATGTCCGGCCACGGCCTGCGGTGCGATACCGACTTCGGCCATCCACACCCGGTAAGCTGCAACACCTGCCACCAGCATCACCGGCTGGGTATTGGTTGTCAGCGCAAGGTCTTCTTTGCTGCCCTCTCGAACTAAGGCTCCGATGTCTTGGTGCAAAGCCTGCGAGGCCTCGTCCAGCACGGCGCGTACCGCAGGATGCGTACCCCAAGCGTCCAGCATACCCACAGCCTGGGATCCCTGTCCGGGAAAAACAAAAGCAAATAGTTTCATCGGTTCAAAGGCTTAATGGAATAGAGCATAAAACTCGGTTGGATTAGCGTGTGCGCACTAGGATCACAAGGTCAGCAATACCGCCCCCCAGGTGAAGCCGCCGCCCACGCCTTCGAGCAAGACAGTCTGCCCTCTTAGGATGCGCTTACTGCGCACACCAGCATCGAGCGCCAGCGGAATCGAGGCTGCCGAGGTATTACCGTGCTGGTCTACGGTCACCATCACTTTTTCCATCGGCAGCTTGAGCTTTTTAGCGGTGCTTTGAATGATGCGAATGTTGGCCTGGTGCGGCACCAGCCAGTCAATATCCGACTCGGCTTTTCCGGCCTTGGATAAGACCGCACGTGCTGCATCTTCCAGCACACCTACCGCCAGTTTGAACACCGCCTGCCCTGCCATTTTGAGTAAGGGTACTCCAGCTACCAAGCCACCATGCACGTGGCCGGGCACGCACAGAATATCGACATGCCGACCATCCGCATGCAGGTCAGAAGATAAAACTCCCGGCTTATCGGAGGCTTCCAAAACCACCGCCCCGGCACCGTCGCCAAAGAGCACGCAGGTACCTCGGTCCTTAAAATCCAAGATACGCGAGAAAATTTCGGCCCCAACCACCAGCGCGCAACGGGCACTGCCGGTCTTGATGAGGGCATCGGCGACGGTAAGTGCATAGACAAATCCGCTGCACACCGCCTGCACATCAAAAGCGGCGCCACCGATCGCGCCAAGCTTGCCTTGCAAAATACACGCGGTGGAGGGAAACACCATATCCGGTGTCGAGGTAGCCACGATGATGAGATCGACCTCACTGGCCGACCGCCCCGCCGCCACCAAAGCAGCCTGGCAAGCGTGCAAAGCCAGATCGCTGCAAAAAATACCGTCGTCGGCG
Source organism: Comamonas sp. lk (assembly GCA_945869165.1). Classification (GTDB taxonomy): domain Bacteria; phylum Pseudomonadota; class Gammaproteobacteria; order Burkholderiales; family Burkholderiaceae_C; genus Allorhodoferax. Next base: position 27,741 of record CAMBNY010000010.1, read on the forward strand.
AAGTGGCGGGCGCTAATGCCGCTGCGCTCGACGATCCAGTCGTCCGAGGTCTCAATGCCATCTTGCGCCAAACGCGCCACCATGTCGGCATTGCTCAGGCGCCTGGGCGGGAGGTAACTGCCGGTGCCCGTGATACGTGTATAGCTACTCATGAAAAATCCGGATCGGAAACTTAGCCCTGCGTCGAGTTGGGGACTTGCGCACTGAGCAAAGGCGCCGCATGCGCAATGCGCGTTCGCACGCGCTCTAATAAATTATTCTGTACGGCATCATACGCTCGGCCCAATGCGCTAGAAAACGCCAATTCGTCGGCCGAACCATGGCTTTTGAACACCAAGCCGCGCAGGCCCAGCAAGGCCACGCCGTTGTAACGCCGATGATCGATACGCCGCTTCAGTGCGGACAATACCGGTGCCGATGCCAGCGCTGCCAGTTTGGTGAACAGATTGCGCCCATATTCCTCTTTAAGGAAACCGACAATCATCCCGGCCAGACCCTCGCTGGTTTTGAGGGCCACGTTGCCCACAAAGCCATCACACACCACCAAATCTACCGTACCTTTGAAAATGTCGTTGCCTTCGACATTGCCGAAAAAATTCAAATCACCGCTAGCCGCAGCCGCACGGAGTAATTCGCCGGATTCTTTAATCGTGTCATTGCCCTTGATGACTTCAGAACCAATATTGAGCAAACCGACGGAGGGCGCACTGCGGTCATCGATAACCGACACTAGCGCCGAGCCCATGACCGCAAATTGCAGCAGATGCAAGGGCGTGCAATCGACATTAGCACCCAAATCCAGCACCGTCGTCGCATGGCCTTTGGCGTTGGGAATTTGACCGGCAAGCGCCGGCCGGTCTATGCCTTCCAGCGTTTTCAGGAGGTACCGGGCGATCGCCATGAGCGCACCCGTGTTGCCGGCCGAGACCGCTGCCTGCGCCTGCCCATCGCGCACTTGCTCGATCGCTGCGCGCATGGACGAGTCTTTTTTCTTGCGCAAGGCGATTTCTAACGCGTCGTCCATCTCCACGACTTCGCTGGCAAAAACCTTGGTAACACGAGGATGGGAAAAGTCGGCCAAAGCCTGCGGCAGACCCACCAAAACCAAGTGAGCTTCAGGGCGCAGCGCTAGAAATTTGCGACAGGCTGGGAGCGTGACTGAGGGTCCGAAATCCCCGCCCATGCAATCAACTGCAATGGTAATCATGCAGCGTCAGGGAGGAAAATTGGTTTCACGGGGCTAAAGCACGTGGGCATGAAAAAAGCCCGAGGCTACAGGCGATGCAGCTTCGGGCTTGGGGCCAACCCGCGCGGGTCAGGCTTCTGATTTGGTCTTGAGGACTTTGCGGCCACGATAAAAGCCCGTGGGGCTGATGTGGTGACGCAAATGGATTTCGCCGGTGGTCGGCTCCACCGCAATGCCGGGGACGACCAGCGCATTGTGCGAACGGTGCATGCCGCGCTTGGAGGGAGATTTTTTGTTTTGCTGAACTGCCATGGTTGGCTCCTGGTCAAATTGGCTGCAGGCGAGGCAGCGCCGTCGGTTAATTGAATGGCGCAATGAACGATGTCTGCACCCAAGCCCTCCATTATAGCGTCAGGGCGCATTTGCAAGTGCCATCAGCTTTTGGGCGTCTTGAGCTGCGCCAGCTTGGCAAAAGGATTGGGACGGTCAGAGGCCGCCTCAAAATCGGCGTCTGCTGCCGATAACTTTAGATCACCGGGGCATTTTTCGTGCTTGGGCGCTACAGGTAAGGCCATCAACAACTCGTCTTCTACCAACTCCAGCAGGTCAAACTGTGGGCAATGGACCAGTAAGTCCTCTTCGGAATCCTCGTCTTGGGCCAAGGCCGCTTCCTCAGATTCCACAAAACGGAATTCCCGGTCAAATTCCACCAAGGTCGTCACCGGCTCCAGGCAGCGCTGACACACCAAGTCAATATGTACACGCCCTTGCAAAGCCAACCAGGGCACTGCGGCACCTGCGGAGTCGGTACGCATACTGCCAAGCGCCTGGAAATGCACAGCAGCATCGGCCGCTGCCCGTACCGCTTCGTCTGCCAAACGGGGAAACTGCGTCAGCGGTGCCTGGCCTTGCAGTGGTGCCTGCTCCAGCGCAAAGGCTGAAACCGCAAGCTTGCGGGGATTGGTGGAAGTGGCCATGAACGCAGTGTAAGAGAATCACCCCTATGCAAGCATCCCCCGCCCGCGACCTGATTCTGGCCTCCACCTCGCGCTACCGCAGCGCGCTGTTAGAGCGCCTCCAACTCCCCTTTTCCATACAAGCACCCGGCGTGGACGAAACGCCTGGGGTAGGCGAGACAACTGCGGCGCTGGCCAGCCGTCTGGCCTTGGCAAAGGCCTTGGCAGTTGCGGCAAATGCGCCGCATGCGGTAGTCATCGGCTGCGATCAGGTAGCCGATTTGCATGGGCAGGCACTGGGTAAGCCGGGCAGTTACGACAACGCGCTGATGCAGTTGCGTGCAATGCGCGGCCAGACGGTGGTTTTCCAAACCGCCATGGCGGTGGTCTGCAAGGAAAGCGGTTTTTGCGAAGAGGTGCTGGTACCGGTGCGCGTCGCTTACCGCGACGCATCGGATGCTGAAATTGATTTTTACCTGCGTGCGGAAGAACCGTATGACTGCGCAGGCAGCGTCAAGAGCGAAGGCATGGGCATCGCCCTAATGCACAGCATAGCCAATGACGATCCCACTGCACTGATTGGACTACCACTTATCCGCTTGAGCGCTGTCTTGCGCCGCGCCGGTATGGCGGTGCTGGGGCACGCGTGAGCCTTCGCCCAATCCCAACCGAACAAAAAGCGCAAGGCCCAGGTACGCTGTATCTGGTACCGACCCCCTTGGATTTCGGCTGCGACAGCCTAGCCCCATTGGGCGATGTATTGCCACAGGCCACCATAGCGCGCGCTGCAGTGCTAGGGCACTGGGTTTGCGAAAACGCCAAATCGGCACGTGCCTTCCTCAAACGCGTGGGCGAAGTGAGCCCCTTATGCGCCACCATACAAGCACAGCAATTACAGGAGCTACCGCGCGAAGTCCATAAAAAAGGCGATGCAGGGTTTGATGCGCGCAGCTTGCTCGCGCCGGCGTTGCAAGGGCATGATATGGGCTTGCTCAGCGAGGCCGGCATGCCCGCCATTGCCGACCCGGGTGCTGCGGTGGTCCGTGCCGCCCACGCCTTAGGCATTGAAGTCGCGCCGCTGGTGGGCCCGGTGTCGCTCATGCTGGCGCTGGCGGCCAGTGGTCTCAACGGGCAGAACTTCGCATTTGTTGGGTACGTGCCCAGCGAACCGGCATTGCGCGCCCAGCGTATCAAGGCACTGGAAGTACTGGCCCTGAAGAGCGGCCAAACCCAACTATTTATTGAAACGCCTTACCGCAATGAAGCCTTATTGCGCACGCTGCTGGAAGTGCTGCAAGCGTCCACACGCCTAGCAGTGTCTATGGGCTTGACACTAGAAACAGGTCGCCACTTCAGCGCAACGACCCAGCAATGGAAGCGCGCCAACTGGGTTTTGAATAATCAGACGCCCGCCGTGTTCGCCATCGGACCCTAGGGCCGAGGAATGGTCCAATCCTAGGCCGGCGCGTAGCGCAGGTCTTAACGCAAGCCAGGTGCGTAACGCAAAGCGCTGGCCATGGACTCGCCCATGGACGCACCAAAGCGTTTGACCAAGCGCTCGGCTACGTTTTCGCGGCGGGTGTAATCAATGATTTCGGGTGCCTTCACGACTTCTCGGGCCACGTAATCGAGATTGCCCAAATGGTCTGCCAGACCCATCTTGACCGCCTGATCGCCAGTCCAAAACAGACCGCTAAAGGTTTCGGCCGTCTCCTTCAATCTATCCCCGCGTCCATCTTTGACCGCGCCGATGAACTGCTGATGAATTTGGTTCAGCATGGCCTGGGCAAATTCCTTTTGCTTTTCCGTCTGCGGACTGAAAGGGTCCAGAAAACCTTTGTTCTGCCCAGCCGTCATCAGGCGACGCTCGACGCCAAGCTTGTCCATCAATCCGGTAAAGCCAAAACCATCCATGAGCACGCCGATACTTCCCACCACGCTGGCCTTGTCCACAAAGATCTGGTCTGCTGCGACCGCAATGTAATAGGCCGCCGAAGCACAGGTCTCCTCCACCACCACATAGACAGGCTTCTTGTGCAAGGCCTTTAAGCGGTGGATTTCATCGTTCATGATGCCCGCTTGCACGGGGCTACCGCCCGGCGAGTTAATCAACAAGACCACCGCTTGCGCGCCCTCGTCCTCAAACGCGCTGCGCATGGAGGAGATCACGGCCTCGGCGCTCGCCTCGGCGCCCGAGGCAATTTCGCCCTTGATTTCGACCACGGCCGTGTGCGGCCGCGTGATATCCGAACCATGCATGCCACCACTGCGATCCATGCCCAGCCAAACGAAAGCGCCCAACACCAATAACCAGGCTAGACGCATCCCGTACTTCCAGCGACGGGCAGCGCGCTGTTCGGCCAGACTTGCCTCCATCCATTGTTCCATCACGCTGCGTTCCCAGGTCGGCCCACTGGCAGATGTAGCAGAAGGTGCTGGCGCTGGCGCGGCCGCTTGGGTCTGTTCGGTTTGCGGGGGCGGGCTAGGAAGGGGCTCTGTCATATTAAAAGTTCTGCGGTAGTATTTGCAAGCCAGTATGCCAGCCCACCACGCCGTCCTGCTCGGAAAGGGCAATTTTTACCAAAGCGCCTCGGCAAGGGCCGCTCATACAACGTCCCGTATCGGGTGCATATAGCGCACCATGGGTGGCGCATATCAGCCACTGGCCGGTGGTATCAAAGAAACGATTGGGCTGAAAATCCATTTCCATCGCGACATGACTGCAGCGGTTCAAGTAGGCATGTACTTGGCCTCGGAAACGAACTGCAAAAGCCCAGCAGCTTTGCCCTTGGTACACGACGTCAAACGGGACCGCAAGACCACCCTCTTGCAGATCAGCGGAATGACACAGCGGGATCAAGGTTCTTGGGGCAGACATGGGAAAACGAGGTGTACGAGCTTAAGCATCTCTTAGGCCCACAGAAGCAACCGTTTCAGGCGTTTTCCATCATCCAGCGGTGCAGAGCCTGGGCCGAATCGGCAATATACAAAGGCTTGAGCGCCGCCAGCGCGCTTGCGTCATGGGCCCCGTAGTTGACGCCCACACTTGCACAGCCGGCGTTGGAGGCCAGTTGCAAATCGTGCGTAGTGTCGCCCACCATCAAGGTACGTTCGGGCGCAACGCCAAATTCGGCCATCAACTCATGCAGCATCCGCGGATGCGGCTTGCCTGCGGTCTCGTCCGCCGTGCGGCTGGCGTGGAAAAGGTCTTTGAGGTCCACATGGGCCAGGGCTTGATCCAGCCCCCAGCGGCTTTTCCCGGTAGCCACGGTTAGAAAGTATTGGCGTGCTTTCAATTCGGCCAGCATTTCCAACACGCCGGGGAACAAAGTGATCTGGTCCTGCTCGCGCCCGTAATGGTGTTTGTAACGCTCACCTAGTAGCGGATACCTATCCTTGGGTACGTCAGGCGCCGCATGCGCTAATGCCTGGCCCAGGCCTAAACCGATAACGTACGCAGCGTCCTTGTCGCTGGGTACACGACCACCAACATCGCGCACGGCGCCCTGTATAGAACGCACGATGATGGCCGTAGAGTCAAAAAGCGTGCCGTCCCAATCAAAGGCAATCAGGTCAAAACGACGTTGGGGTACGCAAGTCATAGGGCATCAGGCTGCTTAGCAGCGGTCGCAAAAGCATCGATGGTAGCAAGGGCCGCGGGCAGGTGCGATAGCAAAAACGGCAGCAGTTCCGGCGCCAGCGGTGCTTGCAAGGCAAGCGCCTCCCCACTGACCGGATGGGCGATTTGCAGTCGCCAAGCATGCAAAAACATACGTTTAAGCGGCACCGCAGCGCGGCCCCAGGCTTTGTTGTCCTCAAAATTTCCATATTTGTCGTCGCCCGTAATCGGCATTCCTTCAGAGGATAAATGCACCCGAATTTGGTGGGTGCGACCGGTTTTGATGGTCACCGCCAGCAGGCTCATGGCCTGCGCCGCGCCCGGCGCGCTGCGCGCCAGCACTTTGACCAAGGTCACCGAAGGCAGCCCGTCCGGATCGTCGCGCGCCACGACTTTGACACGGCGTTCCCCTTCGCCCGCGCCGCCCGCGGTATCTAACAAGTATTTGTGTAGCGGCTTGTCCAACACTTTTTTGTGGGCGGGCCAATCACCCAAAACCATGGCCAAATAGGTTTTACCGGTTTGGCGCTGGCGGAACTGTTCTTGCAAGTTTTTCAGCGCACTGCGCTTTTTGGCGACCAACAAAATGCCACTGGTTTCCCGGTCCAGGCGGTGCACCAATTCCAAAAACCGCGCTTGCGGCCTGGCCATGCGCAACTGCTCGATAACGCCAAAGCTCACGCCCGAGCCACCATGCACCGCCACGCCTGCCGGTTTGTCCAGCGCCAAAAACGCTTCGTCTTCATGCAAAACCGTAAAACTGCGGCTGGGCGCGGCTTGGGCCGACAGCACGGCCATGATGGCCGCCTTGTCCTGCGCCCGCTCAGACACGCGCACCGGCGGCAGGCGCACCACATCGCCAGCCTGGATGCGCGTATCGGCGCCAGCCCGGCCCTTGTTCACCCGCACCTCGCCGCTGCGGATGATCCGGTAAATATGGGTCTTGGGCACGCCTTTGAGCTGGCGCATCAGGTAGTTATCCAGCCGCTGATCGGCCTCGTCCTCAGCTATTGTCAGCCACTGCGCGGCGGGCGCTACCGGGGTCGCCGCAGGCCCGGCGGGCGCTTCGGGATTGACCCCTATAATGTGTTTCACTAGCGACTTGCTGTAAGTGGTTGATTTGGTTGGAGTTTAGTCCACACCCCCGCAGGCAGCCCCGCTAGAAGGTCGATGCCGCCTTGCCGCATAGCCCGCAAACCACAACTCAGCTGCGTGTGGTGGCCGGTGTTCAGCAAGGTCAAGCCGACGAATTGAACCACTGAATCGGAATACCCCAAACCCTCAGATCCATTCTTCTGAGGGCGGAATGCAACGAGATGTTTGTGTTGATGCAACTGATAAATCTGTGCCTACGGAGCGTTAGCGTTCCGTTCTTGGGCGCGCGTCGGCTGTTTGAAACCTTGGCGACCAGCCAAGCGCATCCCCTCGTCACCATCCCTGCGCCTATGCTTCGACGCCTTGTGTAGTCGAAGTTCTCCGGCAATTCCTCCACAGTTCAATCCGTTCGTCCAGGCATCGTTTGCCCCGCGTGGGCAGGTGATAACTATTGAAGGACAAACCGATGAAACGGATGTTAATTAACGCAACCCAGGCCGAAGAACGCCGCCTGGCGATTGTGGATGGACAAAAACTACTCGACTACGAAATTGAGATCGAAGGGCGCGAACAGCGCAAAGGCAATATTTATAAAGCTGTAGTTACCCGGGTGGAGCCCTCGCTCGAAGCCTGTTTTGTGGACTACGGCGAAGACCGCCACGGCTTTTTGCCCTTTAAAGAAATCTCGCGCCAGTACTTCAAAGAAGGCGTGCCGGTTAGCCAGGCGCGCATACAGGACGTGATTCGCGAAGGCCAGGAACTGCTGGTTCAGGTGGAAAAAGAAGAGCGCGGCAACAAAGGCGCAGCCCTGACGACCTATGTCTCATTGGCCGGTCGTTACGTGGTGCTGATGCCCAACAACCCACGCGGCGGTGGCGTGAGCCGCCGCATCGAGGGCGAAGACCGTTCGGACCTGAAAGAGGCCTTGGACCAACTCGAATACCCCAACGGCATGAGCATCATCGCCCGCACCGCCGGTATCGGTCGCAGCGCGCCGGAATTGCAATGGGACTTGAACTACCTGCTCAAGCTCTGGAACGCCATTGACGGCGCGGCCAAAAGCGGCAAAGGCGCTTTCCTGATTTACCAAGAGTCCAGCCTGGTCATTCGCGCCATCCGCGACTACTTCAACCACGACATCGGCGATATCTTGATCGACACCGACGATGTGTATGAACAAGCCCAGCAGTTCATGGCCCATGTCATGCCCGAGCACGCGGCGCGGGTGAAGCGCTACCGCGACGACGCACCCTTGTTCAGCCGCTTTCAGATCGAACACCAGATCGAATCGGCCTACGCCCGCACCGTGCAACTGCCTAGCGGCGGCGCCATCGTGATCGACCACACCGAAGCGCTTGTCAGCGTGGACGTGAACTCGGCGCGCGCGATTAAAGGCGGCGACATCGAAGAAACCGCCACCCGCACCAACCTGGAAGCAGCCGACGAAGTGGCTCGCCAGATGCGCTTGCGCGACCTGGGCGGCCTGATCGTGATCGACTTTATCGACATGGAAGAAAGCCGTAACCGCCGCGAAGTGGAAAGCCGTTTGCGCGACGCGCTGCGCCAAGACCGCGCCCGCGTGCAGTTTGGCACTATCAGCAAATTCGGCCTGATGGAAATGAGCCGCCAGCGCTTGCGCCCGGCCCTCTCAGAAGGCGCCTCCATTCCCTGCCCGCGCTGCGGCGGTTCCGGCCATATCCGCGATACCGAATCGAGCGCTCTGCAAATTTTGCGCATCATCCAAGAAGAATCGCTCAAGGACAACACCGCTTCGGTGCTGTGCCAAGTGCCGGTCGAAGTGGCCTCCTTCCTGCTCAATGAAAAGCGTACCGAGATCGCCAAGATCGAACTCAAGCAACGCATCAATGTGCTGATGGTGCCCAACAAGACCTTGGAAACGCCGAACTACAAGCTCGAGCGCTTGAAGCACGACGACCCGCGCCTGGACCATATCGAAGCGAGCTACAAAATGGCCGACACCATCGAGGACCCGACCTCAGTGACGCGTCGCTCGCAAGAGCCGACCAATAAGCAAACGCCGGTGATCAAAGGCGTGCTGCCAGACGCGCCCGCGCCCCAGGCTGCACCGCGCGCAGAAGCTGCGCCCAAAGCGGTAGTGCCCGCGCGGCCCACAGCGGCTGCGCCATCACCCGTGGCACCACCCGCTCAGCAAGGCTTTTTCTCCTGGGTCAAGAGCTTGTTCTCTTCGGCACCGCCAGCGCCGACAGACGTGAAGCCCGCATCACCCAAAGCCGACGAGCGCCGTGATGGCCGCCCCCCGCGTGAGGGTGGTCGCGATGGTCAGGGTCGTGGCGGACGCGGCGAAGGCCGTGGCGAGGCTCGCGCCGATGGACGTGGCGAAGGTCGCGGTGAAGGACGTGGCGAAGGACGTAATAGCCGTGGCGGACGCGGCGGACGTGGTGGCGAACGCGGCGGTGAACGCGGCAGCCAACGCGAGCGTTTTGATGCCGAAGGAAAACCGATGGCCGCTGGCGACAACGCCCAGGGCGTGGCTGTGGATGCCAACAGCGCCGAGAGCCCGCGCCCAGCACGCGGACGCGGCGGACGCAATAGCGAACGTGGTGAACGCGGCGAGCGTACCGAGCGCTCTGAGAACGGCGAACGCCAGGCGGATCGCAGTGGCGACGCGGCTGCGCAAACCGACGCCAACGGCAATGACGCCGGATCGCGTGAAGCCCGCGAAGGCCGTGAAGGCGGACGTAGCCGTGGTGGCCGTGGACGTCGCAATGACCGTGGCCCGCGTTTAGACGAAGCCGGTAACCCGATTCCTGCGGCCCCAGGCCAGGACGAAGCCAATGCACAGACAGCTGCAGAAGGCAACTCACGCGAAGGCGCAGACAACCGTGACAGCAATGGCCGCCGCTCACGCGACCGCTATGGCCGCGAACGTGGCCCGCGTGGTGGCCGTGATGCCGGTGCAGACAACCAGGAAGTGCAAACCCCTAGCAGCTTCGAGATGCGTCAGCCCGAGCGCGCAAGCGAAGACGGCGATGCGCCGGTGCGTTCCTATTTCACGCAAGCCGCCGCCGCACCGGCAAGCACCCAGGAATCGCCTCCAGACGAGCATGCTGCGGCTCCCGTGGCAGCCCAAGCCGACCCGGCACCACACGCTGCGGCCCAGGCCGAGCTAGCTCCACAGGCTGCAGCCCCAAGCGAGACAAGAGCGCATACAGCAGCGCCAGTCATCAGCGCAGCCCCGGCTGCACCGGTGATGCCAGCCGTCAGCGCCTTTGAATTGCCGGTGGAAAACTTGGTGTCGGTGGCACAAAGCTCTGGCTTGCAATGGGTGAACTCAGACCCGCAAAAAATCGCGGCAGTGCAAGCGGCTATTGCCGCGGAGCCCGCTCCGGCCCATGTGCCGCGCCAGCGCCCTGCGCCTGTGGTGCTGGACGACGCACCGCTGGTTTTGGTGGAAACTAAACGCGACTTGAGCCAGATGCAGATACCTAGCGCCTAAAGCGAGTCAAGGGGCAGCGTTAGCTGCGCCAAAAAATAAAGGGCACCTCGGTGCCCTTTATTTTTGCTTGTCCATAGGGCGCGATTGCAATACGACTGCCAAGCCCGCCATTCAATCTTTACGCTGTGTCAGCGACGCAAGCATCCGCTGGGCGTCGCCTTTGATTTCCGGATCGGCACTGGTGGCTATGCATTGGCGCAGTAAGTGCTGGGCCTTGCCCCATAAACTCAGGCGCACACACATCACGGCGGCCAGGTATTGCAGCAAGGGATCGCGCGCTTGGGCGCGTTGAGCGGCCTCAATGCGCGATACCCATTTCACATCGGGGGCCTCGTGCTGTGCCAGCAAGCCTGCCTCTAGGGCACGCACCAAGCGCAAGCGCTGGGACAGGCTTAAGGCCTTGTGGTCCTGCAGCATGCGCTCCCAGACTGGCAATAGCCATTTGCGCGATTGCGCGGCGTCGCCGCCCTTGGCCAGCCAATGCTTGGCCACACCCAGCGCCACATCGGGCAGGGTGCATTCTTCCTCGTCCAGGAAATCCCATGCGGCCAAAATCTGGCTGGTATCTTGGCCAGCGAGTAATAGCTCCAGCGCCAGCGCCTGCGAAATACTGGCGCCAGTGCTGGCAGAAATCGCACGGTGTTTGACAAGCAAGCGCACGGTTTCCAGCGCGACCGCGTTTTCACCCTGCATGCGTGCCACCCTGAAACGCAAGCGTAGCGCCACCGTACGCCGCGCCGCGCCCTGTGGCAGTCGCTCCAGCCACTGTGCTGCAGCGGGTGCGTCGTGGTCGTCCAAGGCCCAGCGCGCTGCGCGCATGAAAAAGCCTTCCTGCGTGCCACTGACCTCCGGAATATTCAATAAGTCCGTCGCCTGCTGAAAATGCTTATCGCGCAGGCTCTGGTCCTGCAAAGCATGTGCGCTTTCAGCAGCGAGTAAATGCAAAATAGCCTGCAAACGCAGACTGCGCCCATGGGATTCATCTTGCGCATCGGGACGCGTATGCATGGCAATAGCGTATTCAGCGGCCTTGCGAGCACGTACAAATCGGCCGGCCACCAAATGTGCCAGCGCGTCGACCAAAGCGGTCTGTACCAAGCGCTCTTTTTGCTGCAAGCGCCAACGCCTTGCCTGTCCAGGTATACCCGCAAAAGCGTCAAGCGCTCCCAGTGCCAGGTGCAGCACCACAAACAGCGCCAATAGCACTAATAGAACCAAATTGAGTGACAAGTCCACCCGGTAGGGCGGCCAGAACAATGTCACCGTACCCGGATTGCCCGCTGCAAACAGCGCCGCACCAACGGCTACGCCGAACAAAGCCAGCAGCCACAAAACAGCGCGTACCACCTCAGCGCCCCGCTGCCGCCGTCGACAGCGCCGCCAGCGTCTCGTCCACCCTGGGTACGTCCAGCGTGCGCATTTTGGTTTGCACCTGCCGCAAAAGCGCCGCCGCCGTCTGCGTCTTGCGCGATTGCGGCGCAAAGTAGCGCGTCAGGCTTTCTGCCGCGGTGGCTATGTCGGCACGCGCCGGGCCAATTTGGCGCGCCATCAGGCCTAAGCGCGCATTGAGAATGCGCAGCTTGAAGTTTTCGCGTACGAAAAAGGATTGTTCCGGGGATAGCAAAGCCGCTTCAGGCTCGGTGATTTTGCTTACACGCACCAAGCTCTTGGCTTCTTCGCGCAATACAGCCAGCACGCGCCACCACCAATCACCCACCGCTTCCTGCGGTTTGCGTGCCAAGGTATCGGCTGGGGCCGTTATGCCAACCGCATTGGCAATTTGCAACTCGTCGGCCAACAAAACCAACTCGTCCAGCTGCAGCAGCAGGGCGGGCGTATCCGACAGTGGCGTGTTTTGTACACGCGCAATGTCGCGCGCAATCGCGCGTTGTAAAGGAGCCAGGCGAGGCTGGGCAGCGCGACCGAGTCGCACCTCGGCCATCTTCAGCGCAGAGACCAGGGGTTCAATGCTGCCTGTTAGTTGCGCTTGTTGCTGGGCCAGACGCACTGCCGCTTCGATATCGACCACCAGGTTCTCATCGCGCGAACGCGAGAGGCTTTGGATCAGTTCTTCCACCTGCGCGCGTTGCAAGGCGACTTCGGTCAGTTTGGCATCGGTAACGGCAAGCTTGGCGGCCGTCTCCATCGCCAAATCGCGCGCCTGATGGGCACTGGTTTTGGCATCGGTGCTTTGGCCGACGGCATCGGCACTTTGACGCGCCAAATTTTCCTGCATGGCCTGTACTTTTTGCCATAGGAGGGCGCCAGTGCCCAGGGCCACAACGGCGACTAAAGCACTCAGGTAAAGCCACCACGCGGGTTTCGCCGTGGGCTGCAATATGGGTGGTGTAGGCGCTGGCGCTTGCGGTGGAGGTGCTTCGTCGGCGGCGCTGGTCATGCCAGCGATTCTATCGACGCGCACAGGGCGGCCAGGCCCGGTCGGGCCAGCGCTACCTTGCCAAAACCAGCCAGCCGCGCCGCCTGCGCAATACGTGCATGCGTAGCCACCGCCTTGGCACCGGCCCAGGTCTGCCCGGGAAAGGCAGCCAGCAAATTGCCCAGCGCTTCGGCGCTGCTCCACACCCATACGTCCTTGCCTTGCAGCGATTGCGCCACGATGGCGCGTTGCTCCGCAGTCCACTGCGGCGGTCTGCGCGCATAAGCCACCACATAGTCCACCTGCGCGCCGCGTCCCTGTAACTGCACGGCCAGCCAGTCACGCCCTTGGCCAGTAGGGCTGCCGGGCGCCGGTGCATCGGCGGCCTCTGATGCCTTGTCGCCCCGCACAATCAGGATGCGCGTACCGGCCCCAATTTGCACTTGCACCTGTAGCCACAAGGCTTCGGAGTCCAGGCTTTGCGCTGTGGGCGCGGGCATATCAATGTGCTTTGCGGGTACGCCTTGCGCTAGCAAAGCCGCACGGCTACCGGGCCCGGTCACCCATGCGCGCGGCGCCTTGTTTCCCGATACCCATGGGCTCGCAATCTCCGTAGGCCGCGCTGCAAAAAAATGGCTGGCGGCGTTGCTGCTGACAAACATCAGGGCGTCGTACTTAGCCAAGTCTTTCCAAGCCTGTGCGAGCTGCGAGCGGTCCGGCACGGCCACGATCTCGATCATGGGGAGTGCCACCGCTTCGATGCCGTTGCGCTTAATTTGTGCCGCCCAGGCGTCTGCCTCTTGACCCGGCCGGGTCACGATGGCGCGCAAGGTGGACTGCGTCATAGTGCTGCGTTTTTCGCCACACCGGCCTGCAGCGCCTGCGCCACTTGCGTGCCCAGTGCTTCGGCCTGTTCCAGCGTGTATACCGCCGCTTTGCCGTTCACTTGTACCAGCGGCTGCGCACCCTCGGGGTCGCCCCAGGCGGCGTGCAATTCCAGGCTATCGCCGCTAAAGGTCGCGTGCGCTGCCAAAGGCATGGAGCAACTGCCGCCCATCAAACGGCTGACCATGCGCTCAGCTGACACCGCCAAAAACGTGGGCATGTGCAGCAAGTGCGATAAGGCCTGCGCCACATCGTCGCGGTCACTCGGAATTTCGATACCCAATGCACCCTGCCCGGCCGCGGGCAGCATGTACGAAGGCTCAAACACCTGCGCAATGCGCGATGCGAGCCCCAAACGCTTGAGGCCGGCAGCAGCCAGGATGATGCCGTCGTACAAGCCTTCGTCGAGTTTGCGTAAGCGGGTATCGAGATTACCGCGCAAGGGCTCAATTTTTAGGTCCGGGCGGATGGCGCGCAGCAAGGCCACGCGCCGCAGGCTGGACGTGCCGACCACTGCACCTTGCGGCAAGGCATCGATGGAAGCGTATTGGTTAGACACCCAGGCATCGCGCGGGTCTTCGCGCTCCATCACACAGGCCAGCGCAAAGCCGGGCGGAAGCTCCATGGGCACGTCTTTGAGCGAATGCACCGCCAGATCGGCGCGGCCTTCTTCCAGTGCGGTTTCCAGCTCTTTGACAAACAGGCCCTTACCACCCACTTTGCTTAAAGATCGGTCCAATATTTGATCACCCTTGGTGGTCATACCTAAAAGGCTGACTTGGTGGCCTTGGAGCTGCAAGAGGGCTTGTACGTGTTCCGCCTGCCACAGGGCTAAACGGCTCTCGCGGGTGGCAATAGTGAAGTGTTGCAAAGTCGTAACCTATTGGTAAACAATGTGTGCGGCAAATGCCGTGGGGGATGCTAGCATGGGCTGCGGCAAGCGCCTTGCATTCAGCGCCCACCAAGCCTTACCGGCCCGAGCGCAGCCCACCCGCATGGACCCAAGCCAGACGCCAGCATCCGGACGTCGCCCCGCCCATTTATTACGTACTGATCTGCATGCCCACCAAACCCGCCACAAACAGCCAGCGCAAAGACCACGAACGCCCCCTGCGTGAAGACATCCGTTTCCTCGGACGCATTTTGGGCGACGTCATCCGCGAACATGACGGCGTGCAGGCCTTTGAACTGGTGGAGCAAGTGCGCCGCTTGTCGGTGGCCTTTCGGCGCGACGCCGATCATGCCGCCGACAAGGCCCTGAAAAAACTACTCAAGGGCCTGGGGGCGGCTCAGACCGTCAGTGTGATCCGCGCCTTCACCTATTTCAGCCACCTGGCCAATCTGGCCGAAGACCGACACCACATCCGCCTCCACGCTATCCACGATCGGGCGGGGGAGGTGCGAGAAGGCAGCCTGGAAGTGGCACTGGTCCGCTTGCGCGAAGGCGGCATCGGTGCCAAAGCCGTGGCGCAGAGCCTGGCGCAGAGCTTTATCTCGCCGGTGCTCACCGCGCACCCGACCGAGGTGCAGCGCAAAAGTATTTTGGATGCCGAGCGCGCCATCGCTCAATTGCTAGCGGCGCGCGACGACATCAAGCGCCTGGGCACCGACGCCAACGGCCAAGCTGACGCACTGGCCTTGCGTGAACTGAGCTCTAACGAAGCGCAGATGCGCGCCCGTGTGATACAGCTTTGGCAAACCCGCTTGCTGCGCGACAACAAGCTGACCGTAGCCGATGAAGTAGAAAACGCGCTGAGCTATTACGAAAGTACGTTTCTGCGCGAAATTCCCAAACTCTATGCCAGCATGGAGCAGATGCTGGGTCAGCCTGTGCCGCATACTTTTTTGCGTATGGGCCAATGGATTGGCGGCGACCGCGACGGCAACCCCAACGTCAGCGCCCAAACTCTGGACTACGCGCTGCGGCGCCAATGCGAAGTGGCATTGCGCCATTACCTGACCGAAGTGCATGAACTGGGTGGTGAGTTGTCGCTCTCGGCCAGCCTGACGCAGTGCAGCCCGGCTATGCAAGCCCTGGCCGAGCGCAGCCCGGACCACAATCCGCATCGCCGTGACGAGCCCTACCGTCGCGCGCTCATCGGCACCTATGCCCGTCTGGCCACCACTTTGCAACAACTGACTGGCACCGAGGCCACACGCCACGCCGTCGTCCCGCAGAACGCTTACACCCAGCCCCAAGAATTTTTGCAAGACTTGCGCACCATCGAAGCCTCGCTGCTAGCCAACCATGCGGGCGCCTTGAGCGCGCAGCGCCTGCACCCGCTGATCCGCGCGGTCGAAGTATTTGGTTTTCACCTGGCCACCGTGGACTTGCGGCAAAGCTCGGACAAGCACGAAGAAGTCGTGGCCGAACTACTGCGCGTGGCGCGTGTCCAGCCAAACTACAGCGCATTGCCTGAAGCTGATAAACGCAGCCTGCTGCTGGCGCTGTTGCAAGACGCGCGTTCGCTGCAAGTGCAAGGCGCCAGCTATTCGCCGCACGCCCAAGCAGAACAAGCGATTTTTGCCATGGCCCGCGTCATGCGCGAGCGCTTTGGCAAAGAAGCGATCCGCCACTACATCATCAGCCACACCGAAAGCGTCAGCGATTTGCTGGAAGTTTTGCTGCTGCAAAAAGAGGCCGGCCTGCTGCGCGGCACCTTGGACCTGGACGCGGTGTGCGATTTGATTGTGGTGCCTTTGTTTGAAACCATTGAAGACTTGCGCAATGCCGCGCCCATCATGCGCGCGTTTTACGCTCTGCCCGGTGTGGCCGCGCTGGTGCAGCGCAGCGGTGGCGAGCAAGACATCATGCTGGGCTATTCGGACAGCAACAAAGACGGCGGCATCTTCACCAGCAACTGGGAGCTGTACCGCGCGGAAATAGCGCTGGTGGAAGTGTTTGACGAACTAAGCGTCAGCGGACACCCCACGCGCCTACGCATGTTCCACGGGCGCGGCGGCACGGTGGGGCGCGGCGGCGGCCCGAGCTACCAAGCCATCCTGGCACAACCGCCGGGCACAGTACGCGGGCAAATTCGCCTGACTGAGCAAGGCGAAGTGATTGGCTCCAAATATGCCAATCCCGAAATCGGCCGACGCAACCTGGAAACCCTGGTCGCCGCCACCCTGGAAGCCACGCTCTTGCAAGCGACCAAACCGGCCAGCAAAGCGTTTTTAGCCGCCGCGCACGAACTATCCGCCCACAGCATGGCGGCCTACCGCGCCTTGGTCTACGAAACACCGGGCTTTGCCGACTATTTTTTCAGCGCCACGCCGCTGCGCGAAATTACCGAACTCAACATCGGCTCGCGCCCGGCATCGCGCAAAGCCACGCAAGCGATTGAAGACCTGCGCGCTATCCCCTGGGGTTTTAGCTGGGGCCAATGCCGCCTGACGCTGCCCGGCTGGTTTGGCTTTGGCTCGGCGGTGCACACCTTTATCCATGGCGCGGACGGCGAACACAGCGCAGCGCTTGCCAAAGAACGCACTGCCTTGCTGCAAAAAATGCAACGCCAATGGCCCTTCTTCCAGACCCTGCTGTCAAATATGGACATGGTGATCGCCAAGAGCGACATGGCCCTGGCCGCGCGCTACAGCGAACTCGTAGAAGACGCGCGCCTGCGCCGCAAAATTTTTGGCGCCATCGAACAGGAATGGCATCGCACCGCCGACGCCCTCTCCCTGATCACCGGCCACAAGCAACGCCTGGCCGCCAACCCCAGCCTGCAACGCTCCATCCACCACCGCTTCCCCTACATCGACCCGCTGCACCACCTCCAAGTCGAACTGGTACGCCGCTACCGCGCCGGCCAAAGCGACGAGCGCGTGCGGCGCGGTATCCATATTTCCATCAACGGGATTGCTGCGGGCTTGCGGAATACCGGTTAAGTTTGGGCCGCACTCATACGAAATCGGGGGCGCCGCCACCCCCCGATAAAATCCCCGCATGACAAACCAACTCGATAAAAAAGCCCAGGCCTGGTCGGCGCTGTTCTCTGAACCGATGAGCGAGTTGGTCAAGCGCTATACCTCTAGCGTGTTTTTTGACAAGCGGCTCTGGCAGGCGGACATCCGGGGCAGTTTGGCGCATGCCGAAATGTTGGCGGCGCAGGGCATCATCAGCGCGCAGGACCTGGCCGACATCCAGCGCGGCATGGCGCAGATCGTGGCCGACATCGAGGCCGGCCGCTTCGAATGGAAGCTGGACCTGGAGGATGTGCACCTGAACATCGAGGCGCGGCTTACGCAGTTGGTGGGCGATGCCGGCAAGCGCATGCACACCGGGCGCAGCCGCAATGACCAAGTGGCCACCGACGTGCGCCTTTGGTTGCGCGATGAGCTAGACCTGATCGCCGACCTGCTGGTCGCCCTGCAAAAAGCCTTGCTGGACGTAGCGGCGCAGCACACGCAAACCATCTTGCCCGGATTTACGCATTTGCAAGTGGCCCAGCCGGTGAGCTTTGCGCACCATTTGCTGGCCTATGTAGAAATGTTTGCGCGCGATGCCGAGCGCATGCGCGAAGTGCGCGCCCGCACCAACCGCCTGCCCCTGGGCAGCGCCGCGCTGGCGGGCACCAGCTACCCGCTGGACCGCGAGCGCGTGGCGCGCAGCTTAGGCATGGTGGACGCGCAAGGTCAGCCCCAGCTCTGCCGCAATAGCCTGGACGCCGTCAGCGACCGCGACTTTGCGATGGAATTTACCGCCGCCGCCAGTATTTGCATGGTGCATATCAGCCGCCTGAGCGAAGAGTTGGTGCTGTGGATGAGCCAGAACTTTAGCTTTATCCGCCTGGCCGACCGCTTTACCACCGGCAGCTCCATCATGCCGCAGAAGAAAAACCCCGACGTGCCCGAACTGGCACGCGGAAAAACCGGCCGTGTGGTCGGCCACCTGATGGGTTTGCTCACCCTCATGAAAGGCCAGCCCCTGGCCTATAACAAAGACAACCAAGAAGACAAGGAGCCACTGTTTGACACGGTGGATACGCTGACCGATACGCTGCGCATCTTTGCGGAAATGATTGGCGGCCAGCCTGACCCGCAGACCGGCACGCTGTCGGGCGGAATGACGGTCAACCCGGACGCTATGCGCAGCGCCGCCGCACGCGGTTACGCCACTGCCACCGACCTGGCGGACTATTTGGTAAAAAAAGGCCTTGCATTCAGGGACGCACACGAAGTGGTGGCCCACGCCGTCAAAAGCGCGCAAGCAGCGGGCAAAGATTTATCCGAACTGCCGCTGGCCACGCTGCAAGGTTTTCATGCGGCCATAGAGGCCGATGTGTTTGAGTGCCTGAGCCTGCAAGGCTCACTGGACGCGCGCAACACGATTGGCGGTACGGCGCCTGAGCGGGTCTTGCAAGAGATTGCGCTGCACCGCCAACGCCTGGGCTAAGCGAACCTATGGGCGCTCGGCTAGGTTTCACACCGCCCAATAGGAAAGCCCGATGACGACCCAACAAATAGTTCTGAGCCTGGTGCTGGCCACCATGGTGTTTTCGGTGGCACTGGAATTGCAGCTCGACGATTTTTTGCGCGTGGCGCGCAGCCCCAAGGCGGTTGTCGTCGGCTTGGTTCCCCAGTTCATATTGCTGCCCGTTGCCACCTGGGCGGCCACACTGGTGCTGGACTTGCCGCCCAACGTGGAAGCGGCCATGATTTTGGTGGCCGCTTGCCCTGGCGGCAGCCTGAGCAATGTGGTGACGCATTTCGGGCGCGGCAACACGGCGCTGTCGGTCAGTATTTCGGCAGTGGCCAGCCTGATTGCGCTGTTTGCCACGCCGTTTAACTTCAGTTGGATGGTGGCTACCAACCCGGCCACTGCCGGTTGGCTCCAAACCCTGAACATCGACCCTTCGGATATTTGGATCAGCCTGTTTGCCTTGCTGGCGCTACCCCTGGCGCTGGGCCTGACGCTTACGCGCCGCCTGCCCGATTTCAGCGCACGCATCCGTAAACCGCTGGGCAATTTTTCGCTGATTGCGCTGCTGGCTTTTATCGTGCTGGGGCTGATTAAAGAGCGGCAACTACTGACTATGGGGCTTTTGCCCACGCTGGGCTTGGTGGTGGCGCACAACGCTATCGGCTTGCTGATGGGCTGGCTAACCAGCGGCGTGATGGGCCTGTCCAGCGCAGACCGGCGCGCCGTCACCATCGAAGGCGGCATGCAAAACGCCGGGCTGGCGCTGGGCATTATTGCGGTGCAGTTCAACGCCGATCTAGGTATGGTCATCATCGCCAGCCTCTGGGGCATCTGGCATATCGTCAGCGGCATGTCGCTGGCACTTTTTTGGCGGCGCATAGACCGCATGGAAACCGAAGGAGACAGCAATGCTTGACTTAGTAATCCGTGGCGCGACCGTTGTCGATGGCACCGGCGACCTGCCTTTTAACGCGGATGTCGGCATCCGGGATGGGCGCATTGCCGAGGTCGGGCACATCGGCGGCGCGGCGCGCGAAAGCTTAGACGCCGAGGGTGCCTGGCTAACGCCGGGCTTTGTCGACATTCATACCCATTACGACGGGCAAGCTACTTGGGACGAAACTTTCAGCCCCAGCATCCACCATGGCGTGACCACGCTGCTGATGGGTAACTGTGGCGTCGGCTTTGCGCCGCTGCGCCCTGGCAGCGAGGACAGGCTGATCAAGCTCATGGAAGGCGTCGAAGATATTCCGGGCGTGGCGCTGCGCGAAGGTGTGCGCTTTTCTTGGGAGAGTTTTAGCCAGTACATGGACGCGCTGGACGCCATGCCGCACAGCCTGGACTTTTTGACCATGGTGCCGCACGATCCGCTGCGCATGCTGGTTATGGGCGCACGCGCTGAGGCGCGTGAGGTGGCCACTGAGGCTGACGTGGCCGCCATGCGCGCGCATTTGCGCAGCGCTTTGCAAGCCGGAGCGGCAGGTTTTTCCACCGGGCGCTCCGACAACCACCGCACCGCCGAGGGCCATGACACACCGGCCTCTATCGCCAGCGCCGCCGAACTGCGCGGGCTGGGCCAAGCTTTTGAAGGCTTGGGCCATGGCGTGGTGCAAGTCGTCAGTGACTTTGACCTGATGCAAGGCCCGCAAGGCTTTGATGCCGAGTTTGATCTGGTGGAACAACTGGCGCAGGCCAGCGGACGCCCTTTGTCCATGACCTGGCTGCAACGCGATCCCGGCGGCGAGCAATATTTGCACATCCAAAAGCGCGTGGAAGCGGCCGTAGCGCGAGGCCTGCCGCTGTATCTGCAAACGGCTGCGCGCGGCATTGGCGTGATCAATGGGCTGGACGCGAGTTTTCACCCGTTTATGGGTTTCCCTGGCTACAAAGAAGTAGCTGCCCTGCCCTTGGCCGAGCGCGCACAAGCCCTACGCGAGCCGGCACGCAAAGCGCGTATCCTGGCTGAAAAGTCCGAACGCCTGGCGGGCGATGGCACGGCCATACCGCCCTTGGTAGACCTGCTGCTCTCGCGCATCGAGCTGATCGCGGGACGCATGTTCCCGCTGGATGCGCGCCTGGACTACGAGCCCGATGTGATGCAGAGCTTTTTGGTGCGCGCCAAGCAGCGAGGCACCACGGCGCTGGAGGCCATGTACGACTACTTGTGCGAAGGCGATGGCGCGCAGCTGATTTACTTCCCCATCTTCAATTACAACCAAGGCTCGCTGGACGCGGTGCACACCATGCTGCAACACCCACGCGCCCTGTTTGGCCTGGGCGATGCCGGGGCGCATGTGGGCACCGTCTGCGACGCCAGTTTTTCCACCTTCATGCTCACGCATTGGGTGCAAGGCCGCGCCAAAGAGCGCCTCCCCTTGGAGCGCGTAGTGGAGATGATGACCAGCCGCAACGCGCGCTACCTGGGCCTGCAAGACCGCGGCCTGATACAGCCCGGCCTGCGCGCCGACTTCAACCTGATCGATCCCGCCCGCCTGAGCGTGGGCATGCCCCAGCTGGTGCGCGACCTGCCCGCGGGTGGCAAGCGCTTTTTACAAAAAGCAGAGGGTTATATCGGCACCTGGGTGGCCGGACAGGCGGTGATTCGGGAGGGGGAAGTCACCGGGGCCAGGCCGGGGCGATTGGTGCGGATGAGGCAAGACAGCTAAGAAACGGCAGGGGCCCCGCAAGCGCCTAAGCCCCACCTTGCTGTCGCAAATAAGCGACACCATGGCGCTGTTCAGAGTGCTAAGGTCAAACCAGCCCGATGGCAATCCCACCGAAGGTTTGAAACCGACGACCTGCATCTAGATTTCCTCAACACCCATGACCACTTTGCACGACTGCCGCCAGCTTGACGCGGCCGACCCATTACGCTATTTGCGCGCCCAATTCAGCATTCCGCCGAATACGATCTATTTGGACGGCAATTCACTTGGCGTCTTACCCGTGGCTGCCGCAGCCCGCGCCGCGCAAGTGGTGCAGCAGGAATGGGGCCAGGGGCTGATACGGTCCTGGAACGCGGCGGGCTGGTTTGACCTGCCGCAGCGTCTGGGCGCACGCATCGCAGGCTTGATCGGCGCCGGGGCCGACGAGGTGGTGGCTGCGGACACCACCTCGGTGAATTTGTTCAAAGTGCTGGCAAGCGCTATCCGCATTGCGCAGCATGCGGACCCGACGCGGCGCGTCATCGTGAGCGAGCGCAGCAACTTTCCTACGGATTTGTATATTGCCCAGGGCCTGTGCCAAACCTATGGTTGCAGCCTGCAACTGGTAGAAGCCGATGGCGTGCTGCCGGCGCTGGGGCCGCAGGTGGCGGTGCTGATGCTTACGCATGTGAACTACCGCACCGGCGCGATGCACGACATGGCGGCCGTCACCGCTGCCGCGCATGCCGCAGGCGCGCTGGTGGTGTGGGACCTGGCGCACAGCGCCGGCGCAGTGCCCGTGGACTTGCGCGCTGCCGATGCCGACTTTGCCGTGGGCTGCGGCTACAAATACCTGAACGGCGGGCCCGGCGCACCGGCGTTTTTATGGGTGCATCCGCGCCATAGCGCGCGCACTGATCTGCCGTTTATGCAACCCCTGTCAGGCTGGTGGGGCCACGCGGCGCCCTTTGCCTTTGAAAGCGGCTACCGCAGCGCGCCGGGTATCAACCAGTTTTTGTGCGGCACACAGCCCATTCTTAGCCTGTCTTTACTTGCATGCGGTCTGGATGTATTTGAAGCCGCGCAGCCCTTGGGTGGCATGGACGCGATTCGCCGTAAATCGTTGGCGCTGACTGATTTGTTTATCGCCTTGGTGGAAGCGCATTGTGCAGGTTTCGGCGTGGGCCTGGTTACGCCGCGTGCGCACGCCGAGCGAGGAAGTCAAGTCAGCTTAACGCTGGACAGCGAGGCCGACAGCTCTGCTGCTTACGCGGTCGTGCAAGCCCTGATTGCGCGCGGCGTGATAGGCGACTTTCGCGCCGGTGACTGCCAAGGCCAGGAGGACATCATGCGCTTTGGCTTTACGCCTTTGTACATTGACTTTGAAGACGTGTGGCATGCCGTGGAGCAGTTGCGCAATGTGCTGCACACCGGCGCTTGGCGCGCGCCGCAATTTATGCAAAAAAATGCAGTCACCTAAAGGCTTTGTATGAGCGCCTGCCCTTTCCATTCTGAGACGCCGGCACCGCAAAGCAGCGCCGCCATTGTGCACAGCGAGGCGGATGTGCAACTAGACTTTGCGCACAGCATGAGCTATGGCGACTACCTGTCGCTGGACGCCATCTTGGGCGCGCAGCACCCGCGCTCGCCAGACCACAACGAGATGCTGTTTATCGTGCAGCACCAGACCAGCGAGTTGTGGATGAAGCTGATGCTGCACGAGTTGCGCGCCGCCATGGCCCATATCGCCCAAGACGAATTGGGCACGGCTTTCAAAATGCTGGCCCGCGTCAGCCGCATCATGGAGCAACTGGTCCACGCCTGGGATGTGCTGGCCACCATGACGCCACCCGAATACAGCGCCATCCGCCCTTACTTAGATAGCTCCAGTGGTTTTCAGAGCTACCAATACCGCTGCATTGAATTTTCTTTGGGCAATAAAAACGCCGCCATGCTGCGCCCGCATGCGCACCGGCCCGATGTGCTGGCGCAGGTGGAAGCGGCTTACCGCAGCCCGTCTTTATACGATGAAGCACTGCGCTTGCTGGCGCGCCGGGGCATTAGCGTGCCGGCCACGCACCTGGAGCGCGATTGGTCCCTGCCCTACCCGGCCGATGGTGGCGTAGAAGCGGCCTGGCTTGTGGTTTATCGCGATCCGCAGCGCTACTGGGATTTGTACCAACTCGGCGAAGAACTCACCGACCTGGAAGACGCCTTTCGCCTCTGGCGCTTTCGGCATGTGACCACGGTAGAACGTGTGATCGGCTTTAAGCGTGGCACCGGCGGCACCGGCGGCGTGAGCTATTTGCGCAAGATGCTAGACGTGGTGCTCTTCCCCGAAATTTGGAGTTTGCGCACGCAGCTTTGAGTACTTGCGCTCACACGCCCCGATAGAGCCAAGGCATATCCAACAGGCGCGCGCCCAGCCAACGCATAGCCGTATCCCGACCCCAAGCCGTGATACCCGTGGCGTGGAAAATTTCGCCATTGCGCTCTGCTCTGGCCTGCACGCGCGCATTGCGCCTCCAACGCAGTGCGGCATAGCGCAGCAAGGCTTTGGCATCGTCCGCCGGGCAATCGTGCAGACAGCGCGCCAGCACGGCAGCGTCTTCTATTGCCATGCCCGCGCCCTGCGCCAGATAAGGGAGCATGGGGTGGGCCGCATCGCCGAGCAAAGCAATGCGGCCAAAGGCCATATCCTGCGGGCCGCGCAGGTGCGGTAAACCGTTCAATGGCCAAAGCCGCCATGGCGCTATGGCGCCCACCAATTCTTGCAAACCACTACAGGCCTGGGACAGGCGCGCGCTCAGGTCGGTGCGCAATGCGGCTTGCTCCCATTCCTGCGGTTCAGCAGGCGCTGCGCCTTCCACAATGACC
Organism: Comamonas sp. lk; assembly: GCA_945869165.1. Lineage (GTDB taxonomy): Bacteria > Pseudomonadota > Gammaproteobacteria > Burkholderiales > Burkholderiaceae_C > Allorhodoferax. Next base: position 52,284 of record CAMBNY010000010.1, read on the forward strand.
ACCAAGTTGAGCAACTCGCCGCTGTGCACCGGGTATTGCACCGCGTGCATGGCCGGGCCCAGCCACACGGTGACGCAGTCGCTGCGCAGCGCCTGCGGCAAATCCGCCTGCTTGGCCATGGCGCGGTAGGCCAGATGGCCGCTGAAAACCGGCTGCACACCTTGGCGCAAAAAATCGCGCACATGGCTCCAAACGCCATCGGCGGCGATCAGCACATTGGCGCGGCGCTTGCGCTCGTCGTCCGTGATGAGCTCCACCGCGCTGGCGTCTTGGCTGACACGCTGGGCCGCGCGCCCCAGGTGTATTTCGGTCAGGCCCTGGGCCAGCACGGCGCGGTGCAGCAAGGTGTGTAAATCGATGCGCGCAATCGTGGCGTAGCGCGCGCCATAGCGCTGTAGCGCACGCGCACCCAAAGGCAGCGTGCCCAGCAAGGCACCGCTGTGGGCGCTGCGCACTTCCAGCCGCTGCGGAAAGCAGGCCACCGCATCCAGCGCCGCGCCCAGGCCCCAGCCTTCTAGCAAACGCACTGCGTTGGGGCCCAGTTGCACGCCAGCCCCCACTTCGGCAAGGGCCCGCTTTTTTTCAAACAACTGCGTGCCCGTGCCCAGATGCCCGCAAGCCAAAGCCGTCGCCAAGCCGCCGATGCCGCCACCGGCGAGCAGTATTTTTCGTTCCATGGCGGGATTGTCGCGCAAGGGCGCTCAGTCTCTGCGCTTTCAGGGCGCCATGCGCTAGCGCCTAAAAGTGCGCTTGCAAAACCGGGTACAAAGCGCGAAAGCGGGCGTAGCGCGGGGCCAGCAGGTCGGCTTGCGCAGCATCCGGGGAAAAGGTGGCGCTGGCGGGCAGCGCGGTGCAGACCTCGGCCTCGCTGGCGCCCAGTGCCATCCACGCCAAGCGCGCGGCGCCCAATGCGGCAGCGGCTTGGGCCCCTGCGGGGCGCTGCAAGCGGCGCTGCAAACCGCTGGCCAGCAGTTGCGCCCAGGCATCGCTGCGCGCGCCACCGCCCACCAGGTGCAGCGCCGTTGCGCCCTGTCCCGGCCCTTGCGGACACATGGCGGCCTGTCCGTCCATTAATCCAAAAGCCACGCCTTCCATGACCGCGTAGGCCAGGTCGGCCACGCCGTGTTCGCTGCGCAGACCGATAAAGCTGCCGCTGGCCTGGGGGTTGTTGTGTGGCGTGCGCTCGCCACTTAAGTAGGGCAAAAACAAAGGTGCTCTAGCCCTTTGCGCGGGGCTTAGCACCTGTACCGTCTGCGCCAACTGCGCTTCATCGCTACTGCCGGTGCACTGCGTAATCCAGCCAAACGCGCTGGCCGCGCTGAGCATGACGGACATTTGGTGCCAGCGACCGGGCAGCGCATGGGCAAACGCATGCACCGCCAATTCCGGCGCGGCCTGGTAGGCATCGCCCGCCAAAAACACCACACCCGAAGTGCCCAGGGACACAAAGCCCTCGCCTGGCCGGGTGGCACCGACACCGACGGCGCTGGCCGCGTTATCACCGCCGCCACCGGCGACGATGACGCTGGCGGACAAACCCCAGCGCTGCGCCAAGGCCGGCAACAAGGTGCCGCGCGATTGGCTGCCTTCAATCAAACGCGGCATATGCGCAAGCGTCAGGCCGCAGGCATGCAACATCGCTTCGCTCCAGGCCCGCTTGGCCACGTCCAGCCATAGCGTGCCGGCAGCGTCGGACATCTCGCTTATGGCTTCGCCCGTCAATTGCAATCCCAGCCAATCTTTGGGCAGCAACACGCTGCGGATTTGGGCAAACAGCGCGGGCTCGTGCTCGCGCATCCACAAAAGTTTGGGCGCGGTAAAGCCGGGCATGGCCAGGTTGCCGGTGATGGCGCGGGACTGCGGTGCTGCGGCCTCCAGCGCCAGGCATTGCGCGCCCGAGCGTCCGTCGTTCCACAAAATGGCGGGGCGCACCACTTGGCTTTGCGCATCCAGCGCCACGGCGCCGTGCATTTGGCCGGACAGGCCTATGGCTTGGATGCTGGACCACAGCGCCGGATGCTGCGCGCGCATCTGCGCCACCGCCTGCTCCACGGCCAGCCACCAGGCCCGCGGGTCTTGCTCGCTCCAGGTGGGTTGCGGGCGTTGCAGTGTCAGCGGGGCATCGGCCACGGCGCGAATCTGGTGCGCATCGTCCAGCAACAAAAGCTTGATGGCCGAGGTGCCTAAGTCGATACCAAGAAACATAGCGGTTTATTGCACCAAGCCAAAGCGCGTGGCCACCTGGCGCCGGTATTCGCGGGGCGTCATGCCTTTGATATCCAAAAAGCGGCGGTTGAAATTGGCCATATTGTTAAAGCCCACATCAAAGCCGATGCGGGTAATCGGATGCTCGGACTCCATCAGCAACTGGCAGGCGCGGTTGATGCGCACATGGTTGACAAAGTCGGTAAAGGTGTTGCCGGTGGCGCGGCGGAAAAAGCGGCTAAACCGGCTCTCGCTCATGCCAAATTCTTGCGCCAGCATGCCCACCGAAATATCTTCGGAGAGCTTGTCGGTAATGCGGCTGAGGATGGCATTGATCTGGTCGAGTTGCGCGTCGTTGTCCACGCTTTGCAATTGGGCGTTGGACAAGAGCCGGTAGTCTTTGCAATGCGCCAGCATATTGAGAAATTCGCAAAACGCGCCCAGGCGCCCCAGGCCTTGCGAAGCTTTGATGCGGCGCCAGTGTTGCACCGCTTGCGGATAGACATCAAAAAATTCGATGCCATTTTTGGCGCGCTCCAGCAAGGGCAAGACAGCGCGCATTTCTGGAATATGGCGACTCGCTTCCTCAATCGGATCGTGCGGGAACTGGATCACCAAATCACGCTCGGCCACGCCGCCTTCGGGCAAGTCCATGCTGACCCAGTTGTGCGGCAGGCGCGGCCCGGTCAGCACCAAATGGCCGGGCTGGAACTGGCCGATCCAATCGCCCACGAAGGCTTTGCCCGAGGTGGCGGTGATCAGGTGCAGCTCGTATTCGTCGTGGTAATGCCAGCGCGCCAGCGGCGTGGGAAAGCCGTGCGCCAGGCAGCGGATGATGCCCACCTCGTCCGGTGACTCATAGCCCAGCGCTTTAGAGCGTGTGTGGTCCTGCTCCAGCTCGGGCTTGGTTTGGCGGGGACTGAGCGCAGCGCGGGCCATAGGTATACCGACTGGGTTTAGGACATGACGTTGCCGCCATCGACATTGAGGGTTTGCGCCGTAATGTACGCGGCCTCGTCGCTGGCCAGAAACACGGCCGCGCCGCAAATATCGGTCGGGTCGCCCATATAACCCAAGGGCACGGCCTGGCCCACGCGCTTTTTCTTTTCGCCGATCGGCAGGTTTTCGTAGCGGGCGAACAAGGCATCCACGTTGGCCCACATCGGGGTGCCAATGACACCAGGCGCAATGCCGTTGACGCGGATTTTGTGCGGTGCCATCGCCAGCGCTGCGCTTTGGGTGTAGCTGATGATGGCGGCTTTGCTGGCGCAGTAGTGCGACACCAAGGCCTCGCCACGTCGCCCGGCCTGGCTGGCCATATTGATAACCGCAGCGCCTGGGGTTTGGGCTGCCACCATATGCGCCAGCACTTTTTGCATCACAAAGAAAGCGCCTTTGACGTTGACCGCAAACAGCTTGTCGTACATCGCTTCGTCGCTTTCCAGCAATGGGGCCATGTCAAAAATTGCAGCATTGTTGAACAAGGTAGTGACGGGGCCAAAGCGCCCGCTGGCCTGGGCGATCAGTGCGTCGATAGAGGGCATGGAGCGCACATCGGTGGGCACGTAGTGCAGTCTGTCGGGAAAGGCGTGCATCAGGTCAGCTAACTCGGGGGTGGGCTGGGCGTGGATGTCGGCTACCGTGCAGCGCGCGCCATGGTGCAAGTAGGCGTTAGCCACTGCCAGCCCGATGCCGCCGGCAGCGCCGGTGAGGATGGCGTTTTTGGTTTGCAATCGCGTGCTCATGCTGTGTGTCCTTGTACAAAATTGTCAACCCGCTTGCTTGCTAAACGCAGCGCGGCAAGCAAGCGTGCGTCTGAGGCTAAATCGCCCCACAGCACGTTATCTGCTGTAAACGCGGCCACCGGGTCGGGCGCCTGGCACATAGCGTGCGCGCTGGCCGGGTCCATGGCCTGGTCTTGGTAGGTATAGGGAATTTTCCCGGCGTGCCAGCGCTGCAAATAGGCCAAAAACAGAGCAGGTAACATGGACACGCTGGCTATCGATTCACCACGCGCCAAGCGCTCGCGAAACGTGGGCGCGATAAAGCCGGGTATTTTGGAAAAACCATCCATGGCCACGCGCTGGTTGGTGTCGGCAATCGCCGGGTTGCCAAAGCGGTCTAGCACCACGTCGCGGTAAGCGGCCAGGTCGATCGGGCTGGGATGTTCGGGCGTGTTGAGCACCGGTATCACGTCATCGGTGACATAGTCGAATGCCATCTTGCGTATGCGCGCATCGTGCGTGCCTTCGTGGATATAGGTGTAACCCAGCAGCGTGCCGGCCCAGGCGATGCAGCTATGGGTGGCGTTGAGTAAACGAATTTTGGCTTCCTCATAGGCTTGCACCGAGCCGACCATTTCCACGCCCACGGTTTCCCATGCGGGGCGCCCGGCGATGAAGTCGTCTTCAATCACCCACTGGATAAAGCGCTCGCCCATCACCGCTGCGGGGTCGTCCACGCCGGTAGCGGACAGCACGCGCTGGCGTACGGCGGGCGTGGGCCGGGGGGTGATCCGATCCACCATAGCATTGGGGCTGCTGGTGTGGGCGGACACCCAATCGCGCAGCGCGCTATCGCCCAGGAGTTCGATAAATTGCAAGAGCCCACTGCGGGCGCGCTCGCCGTTGTGGCGCAGGTTGTCGCAGTTAAGCAGCGTGACCGGGCCAGCGCCCTGTTGCATGCGCGCGCGCAGAATGCCACACAAAGCACCGTAAATCGTGCTGCCCGTACGCCCAGCGCGCAAGGCGTCCAGGTCGGCCTGCAAATCGGCAAAGCTCAAGTCCAATGTGCCCGTGGCATCGACGTAATAGCCCGCTGCGGTGACGGTAAACGAGATGATGCGGGTCGCTGC
>CAMBNY010000011.1 GCA_945869165.1 Comamonas sp. lk
TTTCTGTACAAGTGGTACTGGATGCAAGACGAGCTTTAATAGATGGGTCACATGGTCACAATTCTCGATGGCGGCATGGGCCGTGAACTCAAGCGCATAGGCGCACCTTTTCAACAACCCGAATGGTCTGCGCTGGCGCTCATGCAAGGCCCGCAGTTTGTGCGCCAGGCGCATGATGCGTTTGCCCACAGCGGCGCGCAGGTGCTAACGACCAATAGCTACGCGGTTGTGCCTTTTCATATCGGCCAAGAGCGCTTTGAGGCGCAAGGCGTTGCACTAGCCCGCTTGTCCGCCGAACTGGCCCGGGCCAGCGCTGATGCGGCTGTGCACAAAGTGCTGGTAGCCGGTTCGCTGCCACCGGCGCTGGGCTCGTACCGGCCTGATTTATTTGTGCATGCGCAGTCGGTAGCGATACATCGCAAATTGATTGAAGGCATGGATGCGCTGGTCGATGTGTGGTTGGCCGAGACGCAAAGCTCGATTGCCGAAATCCGCGCCGCGCATGAAGCGCTGGGCAGCAATACCAAACCCTTGTGGATTTCTTTCACGCTAGACGATGAGCCTGAAGGCGATGCCGTAACGCTGCGATCGGGGGAAGCCGTCGATGTGGCGGTGCGCGAAGCGCTGGCTCTGGGTGCCAAAGCGGTGCTTTTCAATTGCAGCCAACCCGAAGTAATGGAAGCGGCGGTAGTTGCGGCGCGCAAAGTGATTGGTGACGGCGGCGTGGACATCGGCGTGTATGCCAATGCATTCCCGCCACAGTCCAAAAAAGCCACGGCCAATGCGGTGATTTTGGACATACGGGCTGACCTGGACCCACTGTCGTACACCGGCTGGGCGCAGCGCTGGGTGAACCAGGGCGCCACCATGGTGGGCGGCTGCTGTGGCATTTCGCCTGAGCACATTGCCGAGCTGTCACGCACATTTTCTTAAAGCGAGCGCCGTATGCGTATCTGGCAAAAACCGATCAGCGTTGAGTTACTCACCGCCAACACCCGCAGAGGCGCGGACGAGCGACTGGGTATTGAGTTTGTAGAAGTAGGCGACGACTACATCGTGGGCCGCGTGCCGGTGGATGAACGCACGCGCCAACCCTATGGGCTTCTGCACGGCGGCGTGTCCGTGGTGTTGGCCGAAACATTGGGCTCGTGCGGCGCGGCTTTTTCCTGCCCACCAGGCTACCGCGCCGTGGGCCTGGACATCAATGCCAACCATTTGCGCGGCGTATCCTCAGGCTGGGTTACCGGCACCGCACGCTCGGTGCATCGCGGGCGCACTACGCATGTGTGGCAAATTGAATTGCGTGACGAGGCCGGCAATATGACCTGCATCTCGCGCATCACGATGGCGATCTTGGCGCCTGCGGCTTAAATGGATTGCTTGCGATGATGGGGGTTCGGCGAGGCAGGTGGATGTTGCCCACCGCTCCATCAAGCTGCAAGAGCTAACGCAGCCGCTTCTGCATCGAGCGCGCAAACAGCGAAAAAAATGATTCCCCAAATTGCGTCACTTGGATGAGCCAGCAGACCCAACCCGCTACTACTTTGCCTGCTGCTGATGCGGCCCAGCGACGCTTAGTGCAGGTGCTGTTTGTCGGTGTCTTCATGGCGGCACTCGATTCGGCCATCGTGGGACCGGTTCTGCCTGCATTGCGTGCGGCTTTTGATATCGACAACCGGACTGCAGGACTGCTTTCTACCGTGTTTTCGCTTTGTTCGATGTGCAGCACGGCGCTGATGGCTTACTTCAGCGACCGCCATGGCCGCCGCCCGGTGTATCTGGCCAGCGTGGCGCTTTTCGCCATCGGCTCGCTGTGCATCGCTGCGGCCCCCAGCTTTGACCTGCTGCTGCTCAGCCGTGCGATCCAAGGCATTGGCGCAGGGGGCATTGCGCCAGTGGCCAGTGCGGTGATTGGCGATGTGTTCACCGCCGAGCGGCGCGGCCGTGTACTGGGGCTGCTTGGGGCCACCCACGGCATGGCCTTTGTGCTCGGGCCGCCACTGGCTACCGTGCTCACCTCCACGCTGGGCTGGCGTTGGCTGTTCCTGGTGAATATTCCCGTTGCGCTGGTTGTGCTGGTTTTGGGCGCACGCAGCTTGCCAGGCCAGCGCAGCGGCGCGGCACCAGGGCCCGTCGACGCAGCGGGTATTGCCGTCACCTTGTTGTTCCTGCTGTGTTTGGTGATGGGGATATCGCGGCTGGCAGACTCTGCCACCGCGATGGTGCTATGGCCCTGGTTTCTGGCTGCCAGTGGCGTACTCCTAGCCGCTTTGGTGGCGATTGAAAAGCGCCAGGCGCATGCGCTGATTCCTATTGCGCTGTTTGCCAACCGACAACTCGCTTACACCTATCTGCTGACGCTGGGCGTGGGTTTCTCCATGGGTGGCATTGTGTTTTTAACCACCATTGCCACGCTAGCTTATGGGGTCAGCGTGGAGCACGCGGGGCTGGCACTGCTGCCTTTGGTGCTGTGCTCCATGGTGGGCTCGATGGCGGCAGGAAGGCTACTAAACCGTCTGGGTGCCCGCAATATGGTGATTTTTGGTTTCGCACTGTTGACGCTGGGCTACCTGCAAAGCGCAGTGCCACAGACCGGCCTTGGCGCGTTCGCGGTGGCGTCTGTACTGGTGGGTATTGGTCTGGGTGTAGTGGTCAGCGGTGCGCTGCGCGCGATTGCGATTGATGAAGCACCACCGACCCTGCGCGGCACAGCCCAAGGGCTGATCAATATTTTCAATGCGGTGGGCACACTGTTGGCGGTGACCTGCATCAGCGCCATTGCTGACTTTGAAGGCGGCGGGCTAAGCGGTTTTAGCCACGCGTATCTTGCTGTGGGCGTGAGCATGTTCGTGATGCTGTTGATTGCTTTTGGGCTGAAAAGGAAGTCCATCGCGGCCGTGGCTGGAGGGACCCCTTCCGTAGGAACGTAACTCACCAGACCGGTGTCTCAATTGCGTGGGGTGCGGTTCCCGGATAACAAGAGTTACCCCCAACAAACTGATAAGCCTGAATACTTGTTTTACACGCCCTACTCTCCCCGCGCCAACCGCTCACTCTTCCAATACACATCATCCCCTACCGTCCCATCAGTGCGATGGCGATTGAGCACACGGGCCAGCACAAACATCAGGTCGGACAAGCGGTTCAGGTATTGGCGCGGAGCTTCTTTCAAAGCCTCTTCATTACCCAGCGCTACCACGGCGCGTTCGGCGCGGCGGGCTACGGTGCGGCATACATGCGCCAGCGATGCGGCGCGGTTGCCTGCGGGCAGGATGAACTCTTGCAGCTTGGGCAAGTGCTCGTTGTGCTGCGCCAGGGCCTGGTCTAACGCCATCACCGCCTCGGGCTTGAGCAACTCAAAACCAGGGATGGACAGTTCGCCGCCCAGGTTGAACAACTGGTGTTGCACTTCGACCAATACGCTGCGCACGCTCTCGGGCATGGCTTCGCACAAGAGCACGCCGATGTGGCTGTTGAGCTCATCGACCTCGCCCATGGCGTGCACGCGCAAGCTGTTTTTGGATACGCGCGAGTTATCGCCCAATCCGGTGGTGCCGTTGTCGCCAGTGCGGGTGGCAATTTGTGTCAAACGTTGTCCCATGGGGTGTGCTTTCTGTGGGTTGGGTGCAGCTTTGCTGCAAGTTATTTTTCGGTATGCGCGGTGGGCGATTCAGATGGCGTTCAATGAACTGGCGGCTCGGCCAGTGCGTCATCCAAAAATTCCATTTTGCGTTGCAGGTCTTGCTCGGTATCGGCCAGACGCTGCGCTATCCGGCGCATGGCGTGGCCTTGCTTGATAAAGGCATCGACCACATCGGGGTCAAACTGCACGCCGCGTTCTTGCCAGAGCTGCGTCAAGGCTTGCTCATGCGTCAGGGTGGCTTTATAGACTTTGTTGCTCACCATCGCGTCGTAGGCATCGGCTACAGCCATGATGCGCGCTGACGCAGGAATGGCCGTGCCTTGCAAGCCCTGCGGGTAGCCTTGGCCATCCCAATGTTCGTGGTGCGAGAGAGTTACCTCTTTGGCCACGCGCAGCGCATGGTCGCTGTACAGCATAGTTTTTTCCGCCTGCTGCAAAGCGGCAAATCCGCGCACCGTATGCGCTTGCATGGCGCGCCGCTCGTCGGGCGTATAAACGCCGGGCTTGAGCAAAACGCGCTCGGGCACGGACAGCGTGCCCATGTCATACACCCAGACGCTGGCCAACAAGTGGCGGATGTCATCAGGCGTGAGCAAAGCCAGCCAGCGCGGATGCGATTGCAGCGCTTGCGCCAGCACACCCACATAGGCGTGCACGCGCAGCAAATGCTGGTGGGTTTGCGTGTCGCGCTGTTCTAGTAAGGTCGCCATGGCCAACAGCAACACGTCCGTCGCCTGTACCTTGTTGGCAGGCTGTGCGTCCAGCTGGGTTGCGTCAGTCATGGGCATAGACAAAGGGCGTTTGGTAAATCCAAACCATTTTGCCATTGGGAGCTTGGTAGCGCGCTTTTTCTACCAAGTCGTGCGCCTGAAAATCCAGGCTCACCAAATACGCGCCGGGGCGCAATTGCTTGGCGGCTTTGGCGACTGCACGCGGCATGCTTTCGGGGCGCTGAAAGGCATAAACCATATCGTAGCCAGACCAGTCGGCCTCCCAAATATCGGCGCGGCGTATGCGTGCCCAAGGCAGGCGCAGCGCGCACCACCAGCGCAACACCACGCTCCACTCCAAGCCAAAAAAATGCGCTTGCGGATAGGCCAGGCGCAAAGCACGCAAACCATGGCCCATACCGCAACCAGCGTCCACTATCTTTGCGCCTACGGGCAGCGGCGCATGCGCGGGTAATTCCAGCAAAGCCTTGGCTGGCGTGGGAAACAAGGGCGCATCCGACCAGGCATTGACCGGATAGACCAAGAGCATGATGGCCAGCGGCAATAGCCACATCCAGCTAGGCATATCGCCTTGTCCCAGCACTTGCAAACTGAGCGCAAAAGATACCGGGAAACCCCCGGCAATAAACAGCTTGCGCCACCAACTATTGCCCCACACGCTGAGCAACACGCCCACCCCCGCCGCCATCACCAAGGCCCACACCGGCGACCATCCTTGGCTGTTTAAAAACCGAAACAAAACCCAGCTGGCGCCCCAGGATAAAAGTGCAGGCGCAGGCCAGGGCGGCGCTTTGCGCCAGCCGCTGGCAGTAGGTTCGGGCGGGGTGTCGAACACGGTTTAACGTTCCGCTTGCGGCGACAGGCGTTCCACTAAACCATTGAGCGCATCGAGCGAGCCAAACTGAATCACCATCTCGCCCATGTCGTCCATGCGGCCATTGCGTTTGACGCGTTTTTTGATGCGGATTTCTACCTCGGCGGCCAGGGTGTCTGACAACTCTTCTTCCAAACGCTTCAAATCGCGCGACTTTTCTTTTTTCGGTTTGGCCGATGTCAGTGTGAATTCAGCACCGAGTTTTTTGACCAAACTTTCGGCTTCGCGCACCGACATTTTTTTGCCCACGATCTGGTTGGCGGCGCTTATTTGCGTGGCCTTGTCCAAGGCCAATAAAGCGCGCGCATGGCCCATGTCCAGATCGCCTGCCATGAGCATGGCTTGCACCGGCTCGGCCAGTTGCAAAAGGCGCATCAGATTGCTGGCCGCGCTGCGCGAGCGCCCTACCGATTGGGCGGCAGCTTCATGTGTGAGCCCAAATTCTTTGATTAAGCGTTGCAGGCCTTGGGCTTCTTCCAGCGGATTTAAGTCCTCGCGCTGCATGTTTTCAATCAGCGCCATGGCGGCAGCGGCCTGGTCGGGCACATTGCGCACCAGCACCGGCACCGCGTGCAAACCAGCTAAGCGGGCCGCGCGGAAGCGGCGCTCGCCAGCGATGATTTCATACAGCGGCTTGGCGCCGCGTGCCGGTTGCGCAGCTTGCGCTTGTTCGGCGCTTAGCTGGCGCACCAGCAGCGGCTGCATGATGCCCTGGGCTTTGATACTTTCGGCCAATTCGTACAAAGCGCCTTCGTCCATGTGGGTGCGTGGCTGGTATTGGCCTGCGACCAGATCGTCCAAGGCCAGGCTAACTGGCAAGGCGTTTTCATCCGATGTGCCAGGTGCTTTGTCTTGCACTTTGGGGCCGAGCAAGGCTTCCAGGCCCATGCCCAAGCCTTTGAGTTTTTTAGTTGCCATGCGCGTCGTCCTTTGTTTCCAACATTTGCGTGAGGTGTGCGTGTCCCTCGGGCCAGTCGCCCAGGCCCGAGTCCGCGTTAATGTGTCCGGCCATGCCGTAGTCGATGCAGCGTGCGCCCCAGGCCGTAGCCATGGCGCTGGTGCGTTCAAAGCTGCAATAGGGGTCGTTGCGGCTGGCAAATAGCACGCTGCTAAACGGCAGTGCCTGCATAGTCACCGGCGCCCAACTGGCGAGCAAGGGGCGCAAGTCTTCGCGCTCCGCATCGCCAGGCGCTACCAGCAAGGCCCCACGCACTTTGGCCGTGTTGCGCGAATGCGCGGCCCAGCTCGCGACCAGCAAACAACCCAGGCTATGCGCCACCAGCATGCAGGGCTGGCTGTGGCTGAGCACGGCTTCTTCGAGCTGCGCCATCCAGTCACCGCGCAAGGGCCGCATCCAGTCGTGTTGCTGCACCCGCGTGTAGCCATAGCGCGCTTCCCAGCGGCTTTGCCAGTGGTCGGGCCCGGAGTTTTGCCAACCGGGCAAGAGCAAAACTTGTGCGTGCATCGGGTTCTTGTTACATAGTAGGAATGCGGCGAATCATCTCTTGCGCAAAAGCCACAAAAGCCTGCGCGCCTTTAGACGCCGGGTCAAACGCCACGCCGGGCAAGCCGTAGCTGGGCGCTTCGGCCAGACGCACATTGCGCGGAATCACGGTGTCAAACACTTTGTCGCCAAAATGCGCCTTCAGCTGATCGCTGACCTGCTGCTGCAAGGTAATACGCGGATCGAACATCACCCGCAATAAGCCAATAATTTTTAAATCGTCATTCAAATTGGCTTTCACTTGCTTGATGGTGTTGACCAGATCGGTAAGGCCTTCCAGGGCGAAGTATTCGCATTGCATAGGCACGATCACACCATGCGCGCAACACAGGCCGTTGAGCGTGAGCATGGACAGTGAGGGCGGGCAGTCGATCAGCACAAAGTCATACTGGCTATTGACCTCGGCCAAAGCAGCTTTGAGGCGGCGCTCGCGGCGCTCTAGCTCCACCATCTCGACCTCGGCACCGGCCAACTCGCGGTTGGCGCCCAAGATGTCGTAGCTGCATTTGGCCGCGATCAGTTTGTCGCTGCGGGTTATGGCATCAGCCATGCTGGCGGATTCGAGCAAAACGTCATAAACCGAGAGCTTTAAGGTGCGCTTGTCCACGCCCGAGCCCATGGTGGCGTTGCCTTGCGGGTCCAGGTCTACCATCAGCACGCGCTGGCCTTGCAGCGCCAGACCGGCCGCCAGATTGACGGTGGTGGTGGTTTTACCGACGCCACCTTTTTGGTTGGCAACACAAAATATCTGGGCCATAGGCTGTCTCAATCAAAGTCGTTCAACAAGAGGGCGGGTTCAGCAGCGCGGCGGGGTTTTGTGGTGAGGCAACAAGCCGGGCGGCTATTGCGACACCACCAGCTTGATGCCAAAACCTATCAAGACCACGCCGGCCAGTTTTTCTAGCGCCTGGCTGATTCTGGGGCTGGCGCGCACGCGCTCGGCAAAAAAGTAGGTCAGCAGGGTCGCGGCCAGGCCGTACAAAAAAGTGAGGGCGGCAATCGTCGCCGCCATAAAACCATAAGTGAGCACACCTTGCTGCTGCACCGGATCGACAAACAGCGGGAAAAAGGCCATGTAAAACAAAATGGCTTTGGGGTTGAGCAAGGTAATAAACAAAGCTTGGCGCAAAAACTGGCTGGGCCGAATCTCGATGGGCGAAGGCGCACCGGGCTTGGCAAACAACATATAAGCACCCAGCCAGGCCAGGTAAGCCGCGCCCGCCCATTGCACCAGATGAAACGCCGTCGGGTAGTGGCTGAGCAAAGCGGCCACACCGGCCACTGCCATCCACATCAAGACTTGGTCGCCAAGGATGACGCCCAAGGTCGCCGCCAAACCGCCGCGTATGCCGCCTTTGCTGGTGGAGAGCACCAGCGCCAAATTGCCCGGCCCGGGAATCAGAAGAAATATCAGCACGGCAGCCACAAAAGTGCCGTAATCGGTGACGCCCAGCATCGCAAACCCTCAGGAAACAAGGGGCGAGTTTACGTGATCAAACGTTTCACGTGGAACAGCGCTTGGCTATGCACTCGCGCGGCGCATCCAGACGATGCAGCGCTGGGCATCCAGGCCCGGCACTTGCAAAGGTTCCACGTGGAACACCTGCACTTGCGGCGGTAGCACCTGGATTTCTTCGTCCGGGGTTTTGCCCTTCATCGCCATCCAGAAGCCGCCGGGCAGCAAGGCCTTGTCCGAACCCGCCACCAAATCGGGCAAAGACGAGAAAGCGCGGGCGCTGACCACTTGGTAGGCCGCGGTCAAACTTTCCACCCGTGCATGCAGGCCGCGCAGGTTCGCCAGCCCCAGGCTGAGGGCGGCTTGCTGGATAAAGCTGGCTTTCTTGGCCACGGTGTCGACGCAGTCGACCTGCAATTGCGGCAGGCAGATCGCCAACACCAAACCGGGCAAACCGGCGCCTGAGCCCACATCGAGCAAGCGTATCGGGGCCGTCATCGCCAGCGCCGCCAGTTGTAAATGCAGCGGCGCGACCACGGCCAGGCAATCCAAAAGATGGTGGCTGAGCATGGCTTGCGGGTCGCGCACCGCCGTCAGGTTATAGACCTGGTTCCATTTTTGCAGGAGGGCCAGGTAGTCCAGCAAAGCCTGGCGTTGCGCTGGGCTCAGGTCTAAAGCCAGCGCTTCCAGCCCTGCATCCAAGCCCGCCGCCAGGCTGATGCTCACTGCGCGGCCTCGGTCGCAGGCTGCGGTGGCTTGGCCGCAAACTCGCGGAAGTTGCCTTTTTTCAGGTGGATGAGCAAGAGCGAGATCGTGGCCGGGGTGATGCCGGACATGCGCGAGGCCTGACCCAGGGTTTCGGGGCGCTGCTTGTTCAGGCGCTGGCGCGCCTCAATACTGAGCGCGGACACCTGCATATAGTCCAAGGTCTCAGGCAAGCGCAGGTTTTCGTAATGTGCAGCGCGGCCCACGTCCTCTTTTTGCCGGTCGATGTAGCCGGCGTACTTGATCGCAATCTCCACCTGCTCGATGACGCTTTGCACAAACACATCCTGCGCCGGGGCAAGCACCACTTCAGCAGAAGCTTCGCCCTGCCCTGCCGACACCGGCAAATCTGGATTTGCAAACCGGCCACCTGCCATAGCCATCAAATCCGCGTAGCCCACTTCGGGGCGGCGCAATAAATCCGCCAAGCTGTATTCATGTTCCAAAGCCTTGCCCAAGACGCGCTCGGCCTCGGGCGCGGCCAGGTTTTTAGGGCTGACCCACAGGCTGCGCAGGCGCTCGGTTTCACGTGAAACAGCGTCTTGCTTGCGACTGAAAGCCTCCCAGCGCGCGTCGTCCACCAGGCCCAGCGCGCGACCTACCGTGGTCAGGCGGGCGTCGGCATTGTCTTCACGCAGTTGCAGGCGGAACTCGGCGCGACTGGTGAACATGCGGTAAGGCTCGGTCACGCCCTTGGTAATCAGATCATCGACCAACACGCCGATATAAGCCTGGTCGCGCGCGGGCAGCCAGGTATCACCGGTGTAGCTGGTGCGGGCACCGGCTTGCAAGGCGGCGTTAATGCCAGCAAACAAGCCCTGCGCCGCCGCCTCTTCATACCCGGTAGTGCCGTTGATTTGCCCGGCAAAAAACAGGCCCCGGATAGCGCGGGTCTCGAAGCTGCTTTTGAGCTCGCGCGGGTCAAAGTAGTCGTACTCGATGGCATAGCCGGGCCGCAAAATATGCGCCTTCTCCAGCCCCACCATGCTGCGCACCAAGTCGTACTGCACATCAAAAGGCAAGCTGGTGGAAATCCCGTTTGGGTAGTACTCGTGGGTACTTAGGCCCTCGGGCTCCAGAAAAATCTGGTGGCTTTCCTTGTCGGCAAAGCGGTTGACCTTGTCTTCCACGCTGGGGCAGTAGCGCGGGCCCACGCCCTCGATGGTGCCGGTAAACATGGGACTGCGGTCAAAACCGCTGCGGATGATCTCGTGCGTGCGCGCATTGGTATGCGTAATCCAGCACGGCACTTGCTGCGGGTGCTGCGCTGCCCTGCCCATGAAGCTGAACACCGGCAACTGCGCGCCCATGCCGCCGGGCATGCCGTCACCCGGCTGCTCCAGGCAGCGCGAGAAATCGATGCTGCGCCCATCCAGACGCGGCGGCGTACCCGTCTTCAGGCGACCTTGCGCCAGCTTCAGCTCTTTAAGGCGCGCACTCAGGCGCGCCGCTGGCGGGTCCCCGGCACGACCTGCGCCGTAGTTATTCATGCCGACGTGGATCTTGCCGTCCAAAAACGTACCCGCCGTCAGCACGACCGTAGTCGCTTTAAAAATAATTCCTATTTGCGTAACCGCCCCCACCACGCGGTCGCCTTCCACCAGCAAATCATCGACTGCCTGCTGGAACAAAGACAAATTAGGTTGGTTCTCCAGCATGCGGCGTATCGCTGCCTTGTAGAGCACCCGATCGGCCTGGGCGCGGGTAGCGCGCACGGCGGGGCCTTTGCTGGAATTGAGAATACGAAACTGGATGCCGCTCTCGTCAGTGGCCAGCGCCATCGCGCCGCCCAGAGCATCGACTTCTTTGACCAAGTGGCCTTTGCCGATACCGCCGATCGAAGGGTTGCAACTCATCTGCCCCAGCGTCTCGATATTGTGCGTCAGCAAGAGCGTGCTGCAGCCCATGCGCGCTGCCGCCATTGCCGCTTCGGTGCCGGCATGGCCGCCGCCGACAACGATCACATCAAAGTGTTGGGGATACAGCATGGCGCGCAGTCCAAATCAAGGGGGGACTGCATTTTAGGCGGCGCTGTCGCACACGTGATGGCTTAGTCATTTCCCTCAATGCGCGCGCGAAAGCTATGGGTTAGAGTGAAGTGCACATCCACAGGAGTTTTCGTATGCATATCCCCTCGGTCAAAGACCAAGTTAGCGAGCAAGAATGGCAATTACGCGTGGACCTGGCCGCGTGCTACCGTCTGGTCGCCGCCTATGGCTGGAGCGACCTCATCTTCACCCACATCAGCGCCCGCCTGCCCGGCGAAGAGCACCATTTTTTGATCAACCCCTACGGCTTGCTGTTTGAAGAAATCACTGCCAGCAGCTTGATCAAAGTGGACCAGCAGTGCAACAAATTAATGGACTCGCCCTTCCCGGTCAACCCAGCCGGGTTTGTCATCCACAGCGCAGTGCATGCGGTGCGCGAAGACGCCGGTTGCGTGCTGCACACCCACACCCGCGCCGGCGTCGCGGTCAGCGCCCAGGCTTGCGGCGTGCTGCCCATCAGCCAGCAATCGACCTTTGTGCTGGCCTCTTTGGGCTACCACAGCTACGAAGGTGTCGCCCTGCGCGACGATGAAAAACCGCGCCTGCAAGCCGACCTGGGTAGCGCCAACCACCTGATGCTGCGCAACCATGGCCTGCTGACCGTAGGCACCTCCATCCCGGAAGCCTTCTTGCTGATGTACAACTTTGAGTCCACTTGCCAGATCCAGATCAGCGCGCAAGCAGGCGGCGAACTCACCCAGGTAGACCCGCGCATCATCGACGGCGTAGGGCACGCGATGCGCACCCAAAGCAATGGCATCGGCGGGGCGTTTGCTTGGCCGGCGATGTTGCGTAAGTTGGATCGGATGGATAGTAGTTTTCGCAGTTAATTTTGTCTCCCGCTTGTTTGTCCCCCGCTTCCCCCCCGCCCCTTCACCCCCGCCGGGGTGAAGGGGAGCTGGAATACCCAATTTGGGTTTTTTAGGCCGGAGGCGAGTGTTGGTGCGGGAGGCTGCGGTGCGGGTTTGTTAGCCCAGATTGGTGAGCGTGGCTGTCGTAGTCAATCGATGGGCGCCCGGTGCGGCGATGGCTGCGGCTGCGGCTGCGGCTGCGAGCAAAAGCAAAAGCAAAGGCAAGAACAAAAACAAGCGCGCGAGGGCGCGCGCACTGCGCCCCAACAAGCATGTGCAAGGTGAGCGCAGCGAACGAGCACACGCGGGCTTCCTGGGCCATCGGCCGTGCTGAGCAACGCAGCGGCGACCGGATCAGGGCGGGCGCTTGTTTGAGCGAAGCGAGTTTGCGCACGACCCCGGGCGGCGCGAGTAGCGCAAGGTACCCCGAAGGGGCACGGCCTTTGGCTCGCCTTTCTTTTGCTTATCTTTTCTTTGGCGAAGCAAAGAAAAGTAAGGCCCGCGGCAGGCGCAAGCCCAGCAGCAAGCAAAAAAGCCGGCTGCAAGCCAAACACACAAGGCTATTGGCTCGCCCTTTCTTTGGCTACTTTCTTTAGGCGAAGCAAAAGAAAGTAGCTCGGCCTACAGGCCGAAACCGGTATTCAAAGCCAGCGGCTTTTGCCGCCAAGCCAACCCCGCCCCCACCCACAACGCTATCGCAGAAACCAACAAGCCCCACGCCAAACCACCCTCGCCATCGGCAATCCAACCCACCATGGTCGGCCCGGCAATCTGGCCCGCTGCAAACACCACAGTAAAAGCGCTGATACCAGCAGCCCATTGGTGTTGCGGTAAGTTGTGCCGCACCAGTGCGGTACTGGAGGCGACGATAGACAAAAACACCCCACCAAACACGATGCCCGAAAACATCAACACGGTGAAGTTGTCGGACACCGCTGGCAACAGCGTAGCCAAACCCAGCAAACCATTGAGCAAAGCCATGGCACGCCCGCCTTTTTCGCGGTCCAGCAAGCGCGCCCACACCCACGAAGACGCCATCACTGCCACGCCGAGTACGGCATAAAAAATCACGATGGACTGCGTGCTATTGCCCTCGGCGCGCAGCAAAGCCACGACAAAAGTCATATAGCCAATGTAGCCAACACCAAACATGCCGTAGCCCGCCAAGCCATAGGCCAAGGGCCGCAAAGCCACAGAATTTCGCTTAGCTTGCTGGCCCGCTGGTGCGCCATTTGCCAACTGCCTGGCGGGCCAACGCAACACCAAACTGCCCAGAAAACACACCGCCGCCATCAACCACCAGGCGTAGCGCCAGCCGTGGGGCTGCGCCGCAAAAAACTCCAAAGCCCAGGGCACTAACACCGCCGACACCGTGATACCCAAGCCGGTGCCGCCGTAATACACCCCGAGCAACCAGCCCGCTCGCTGCGGATCTTGTGCGCCCAAACGCGCTGCCAGCAAGCCGCCAGTGACAAACACCGAGGCACTGGCAAGCCCTGCAAGAAAACGCTGTACCAACAGCACCGAAGCATCCGTAAAGAAACCGCTCAAAGCCATAAACACCGTCGCCGCCAGCGCGCCGCGCGACAAAAGCAATACCGGGTCCCAACGCCGCAAGGCCCAAGGGGCAAGCAAAGCGCCCATCAAATAGCCAGCGGCATTGACCGTGTTCATCGCACCGGCCAGGGTGTAGCTCCAGGCCAGGTCCTCGCGCATGGCGGGCAGGAGCAGGCCATATGCAAAACGGGTAATACCCAATGAAAGCGCAGCGCCTACCGACAAAGCCAATGCGAGGGCAAAAAGGCGCCCTGGGGAAGCTTGCACATACACTCCAAAAAATTCATCAGTCGCCCAATTGTGAGGCCTGCATTGCGCAAGCTACTCGCAAGCGATACACCGGCACCCGAACACAAGGAATACAGGAAAACACACACCATGGCCGATTTGTTTGAACCCCTGCGCGTAGGCGCTCTTGACTTGCCACACCGCCTGGTTATGGCGCCCTTAACGCGCAACCGCGCGCCCGGCTCTTTGGCCCATGCGGGCATGGCGCGCTACTACGCCCAGCGCGCCGACCCGCAGCAAGGTGCGGCCCTGATCATCAGCGAAGCCACCGCGATCAGCCACCAGGCGCAAGGCTATTCTGACGTACCCGGCATTTGGAGCGATGCGCAGGTAGCGGCCTGGAAACCCATTACCGCAGCAGTGCATGCGGCAGGCGGACGCATCTTTATGCAGCTTTGGCATGTAGGGCGCGTCTCGCATGTGGACTTGCAGCCAGAGGGCCAGGCGCCGGTTGCGCCCTCGGCGATTACCGCGAACACCAAGACCGTGCTTATCAAAGATGGCGCTCCTAAATTCGTCGCCACCTCGGCGCCACGCGCTTTGGCCATCGAAGAAATTCCCGGCATCGTGGAGGACTACCGGCATGCTGCGCGCAATGCGGTAGCCGCAGGTTTTGATGGCGTAGAACTACACGCAGCTAACGGCTATTTGATTGACCAATTTTTGCGCTCAGGCAGCAACCGCCGCGAGGACGCTTATGGCGGGCCGGTGCCCAACCGGGCGCGCTTGCTCATCGAGGTAATGCAGGCTTTGTGCGAGGAAATTGGCGGGCCGCGCTGCGCACTACGCCTCTCGCCCGTAACACCTGCCAACGATGCGTTTGACCCCGAGCCCAAAGCCTTGTTCACGCATGTAGTGCAAGCGCTCGGGCCCATGGGTCTGGCCTATGTGCATGTGATCGAAGGCTCGACCATTGCCGAGCGCGATTACCAGCAGGGCGAGGGGCCTTTTGACTACGCGGCTTTGCGCCAGGCCTACCGCGCTGCCGGAGGACAAGGCGCCTGGATGGTGAACAACGGCTACGACCAGGCCCTGGCCGAAAAAGCCTTGGCCGAAGGCGCGGACCTGGTGTCTTTCGGGCGCTTGTTTATCGCCAACCCCGACCTTACCGAGCGTATGCGCCAAGGCGCCCCACTCAACACGCCGGACCGCATGACGTTTTATGGCGGTGGTGACAAGGGCTATACCGATTACCCGGTGCTTAAACCCTAATCAAGGCCCTTTCCAACGCTTGAGCAACAAGGCATTGGCCATCACACTGACCGAGCTGAGTGCCATGGCGCCACCGGCCAGCACCGGATGCAAATAGCCTAAGGCAGCCAGCGGAATGCCGGCTGCGTTGTAGAAAAATGCCCAAAACAGGTTTTGACGGATCTTGGCGACCGTCAGGCGCGAAATGTCCAGGGCCGCCAGCACCAGGCGCGGATCGCCGCGCATCAGGGTAATGCCCGCAGCCTGCATGGCCACATCGGTGCCGCCGCCATCGGGGTTGGACATGGCCATGCCCACATCCGCAGCGGCCAGCGCAGGTGCATCGTTCACGCCGTCGCCGACCATGGCTACGGTATGCGCTTTGCCGCCATGGGCTGCGGTTTTCAAACCGCGCACGCGCTGGGCTTTGTCGCCCGGCAAAACACCGGCCAGTACCTCGGTACTGCCCTCGCTGGCATCAAGCCCCAGGCGCACCGCCATGACCCTTGCTGCACCCCAGTTGTCACCCGAAATCATGACCACTTGTATGCCCTTGGCGCGCAGACCGGCAATCGCTTGCTGCGCCCCGGCTTTGGGCTCGTCGTTAAAGCCCATGCAAGCGCGTACCTGCCAGCGGCCGTCTTGCAAACAGGCCAGGGCCGACACACTGCTGCCCTGGGCTTGCAGCGCACGCGCTTGCACGCCTAGGGGCGAGGCATCCAAAGCCTCGCCGCCGCCTTGCAATTCCAGTATCCAGGGCCAACTGCCCAAGGCATAGCTTTGCCCATCGACTTTGCCAAAACTGCCCCGCCCAGGCACAGCCTGTACATCTTGCGGCGCGACCCAGGTAGTGCCTTGCGTTTTCGCATAGGCCAATACGGTGCGGGCCAGCGGATGTTCGCTGCCGCTTTGCAAGCTGGCGCACACGCGCAGCAGCTCGTGCTCTGGCAAACCAGGCAAGGGCAAAGAGGCTCCCACCGCGCCGGCAGGCGGCATATCCGCCACCACAAAACGCGTCAACCTGGGTCGGCCCTCGGTGAGCGTGCCGGTTTTGTCAAAAGCAACTACATCCACGCGGTGCGCAAGCTCTAGCGCCTCTGCATCCTTAATCAAGATGCCGTATTTCGCCGCCACACCCGTACCGGCCATGATGGCCACCGGCGTCGCCAGGCCCAGCGCGCAAGGGCAGGCAATCACCAGCACCGCCACCGCGCGTATCAGCGCTACTTCCAGCGGCTGGCCCACTAGCATCCAGCACGCCACCGTAGCCAGCGCCAGCACCAAGACCACCGGTACAAATACCGCACTAACTTGGTCCACCAGACGCTGTATCGGCGCTTTCGCGGCCTGCGCGTCTTCCACCAGGCGGATGATGTGCGACAGCACGGTTTGCGTGCCCACCGCAGTCAAGCGCACCAGCACACGCCCATCGCCATTGATGCTGCCGCCATGGACACGCGCACCCACGTTTTTGCTAACGGGCATGGATTCGCCCGTCAGCATGGATTCATCGGCCTGGGTCTGGCCTTCGCTAATCAGGCCATCGGCGGCAAAGCGCTCGCCGGCTTTGACCACCACCACATCACCGACCAGCAGCTCGGACACCGGTACATCCACTTCGCCGTCCGGGCCCAGCCAATGTGCGCGCGCCGGGCGTAACGCATGCAAGGCGCGTATGGCAGAAGTGGTTTGGCGCTTGGCGCGCACTTCTAGCCATTTGCCCAGCAGCACCAGCGTAATCACCAGGGCCGAGCCTTCAAAATACAAATGCACCATCGCCCCTTGCGGCGCGCGCAGCCATAGCCACACCGACAAAGCCCAGCCCGCCGTGGTGCCCAGCGCGACCAGCAAATCCATATTGCCACTGGCCGCCCGCACCGCATGCCACGCAGCCTTATAAAAGCGCGCACCCAGCACAAACTGCACAGGGGTAGCCAGCGCAAACTGCCAGGCCGCGGGCAACATCCAATGCCATCCCGCAAGCTCACCGAGCATCGGCAAAACCAGGGGGATAGACAAGGCAAAACCCCAAGCCACCGGGCCAAAACCGGCCCAGGCAGAAGGATCAGGGGCATCTAGCGCCGCGTCCGATTCTTTGGGTTCATAACCGGCATCGCGCACCGCTCTGCGCACCAGGGCGTCCACCGGCGTGTCGGCGTTTTGGTTGGCGACATAGGCCACGCGGGCGGACTCGGTAGCTAAATTCACACTGGCGCTTTGCACACCGGGGACGCGCAGCAGCGCTTTTTCCACCCTCCCTACACAGGACGCGCAAGTCATACCGCCAATGCCAATATCCAGGGAAAGCGGCACGCTGGTACTTGTGGTGTCAGGCATGAGAGAAGCCTTTGTTGTGGGTCAAAAAAATCACGCCCGCGCCGATGCACAATGGCAGGAAGCTATCACGCTGTTTTGAAAGTTGTACCATGAACTATGAATTTACCGTGACCGGAATGACCTGCGGCCATTGCGAAAAAGCAGTGACCAAAGCCGTTCAAAAACAAGACCCTGAGGCCCAGGTGCTTATCTATCGGGACCAGAATCTGGTGCAGATAAGTTCCACCAAGGAGCGTGAAACACTGCGTCAGGCGATTGTCGAGGAAGGCTATGCGGTCGCGTCTTGACACGCGTCAAGCTCCCTGCGCAGTAGCAGCAAAAAGTACAACGGACCCGCGAAAAACCGCCCAACTTTACAAAGCCTTGCCATGGCGTAACACCGGCCACATACAGGCAGCGCACTATAGAGCGGTCCGACAAAGCATCCCGCTCGATCGGAACTCCTAAGGAAACTTGTCATGAAAATTCGCACCACTTTATGGCTCTCGAGTGCCGCGCTTACTTTGTTCACCGGCTACGCCAGCGCCCAAAACGGCCCGCCTAAAGACGAGCCCTCCAAACCCGGCATGCACGCGATGTACGACAAAGACGGCGAGCACATGGGCATGCGCATGAAACACCACATGCAAAAGCTTAAAACCGAGCTCAAGCTAAGGCCCGAACAAGAGCCTGCTTGGGTTGCGCTAGCAAGTGCGATCACGCCACTGGCCCGTCCGCCGCGGCCTGATCGCGTCGAAATGGAAAAGCTCAGCATGCCCGAACGCCTGGACAAAATGAAACAAATGATGTCGCAACACCATGAAGCACGCGTAGCCGAGATGGACAAACATGCAGCAGCTGTAAAAGTTTTTTATGCGGTGTTAACGCCTGAGCAGAAAAAAACGTTTGATGCCAAAGCCATGCCAGGCTGGGTGCACGGGCCACACCGCGGTTGAATGCTCCATACCCATTGCGCCAAAAAAACCCCGGTCTTCGGGGTTTTTTTTAGGCCAGCATTTTTTTCAATTCGCCACTGGCAATCAAGGCTTGCACATCGGTTGCGCCGCCCACCAACATGCCTTTCACAAATACCATGGGAAAAGTGGGCCAGCCGCTCCACATCTTGAGTGCGTTGCGCTCGCGCCAGCTGTTGAAATAGCTACCAAATTCCACGTAACCATGCGCAATATCAGCAGCGTCCAAAGCCGCGCGTGCTTTTTTAGGCATGGGATTGAGTGCCATTCCTACGACCAGTACGGGATGCTTGGCAATCTCTGCTTCCACCCGGTCCACCATATGGCGGTGATGGTCAGCAACAGTGGCGCGTACGCTTGGATGAATCCGTGACTCGTCCAACAAATGTCTAGGCATAGTGAAAACTCCGCTAAATCTCGATTATGGCCCTTCGCTTTTTTATGGGAAAACTTGTACGCCTATCAACCATCCATGGGCCCAGCCGACAAATACAAGCCACATGGCAAATCCAATTTCTACCGTCAAGATCGTAGAAGCTAAGTTTGCCGGCGCATAGACCACTTGATTGCGCTTGTCCCGCGCTCTAGATGCTTTGAACAATAAAACACTCCACAGCAACATGCTGCCAAATAAAAGCAGATGGGCCACTGTGCCATTTGCCAGCAAATGTGCCAAAGCCCATGTCTTTACCGACAAGACCATCGGGTGGTGCATCTTCGCTTTAATCGCGTTGCGCGGAACATAGACGGCCGCCATGAATACCATGGCTACCAAAGTCAATAGATAAGCGACATGTTTCATTGCCGGTGCTGGCGTCCAAAGTAATTCGGGGGTGTCGCGAGCAAGCCCAAAGCCGTACACCATCATGGAAAACCCGAGCAATGAAGCCAAGGTGTACAACATTTTGAAACGCGTGGGGCCTAATTGAGCGATAAACCACGTATGCAACGCGTCACCCCCTATACGCAATGAATGGGTACCAAGAAAAACCAGTAAACCTAACACTAAAAACAACATAAACAAGCCTTTTACTTTGGTTGGTGTGTAAGCATACGCCTGCTAGCCTGGCTGAACAAGGTTGTGCATAAGATTAGAACAACTATCGACTTATCCACAGGACTGCTTAAAAATTGGATGTTATTCATGTTCATGTACAACGATTGCAGTACTTGATACACATGCTATACCTTGACTTAAGTGATTGATATATATAAAGAAAAATTACTTTACGCGTAAAAAATGGGCACACTATCTACTACTACTAATTTGAAATACAGATATAGAGAAAAGATAGTGCACAAAAGATCAGTGCATAAGTCCAAATCCATTGAAGCGGCTAATCGTTTGATAAACAGGAATCGATTTTCCCTCAGGTAAAATCGGTCCTTCGATTCCACCTCTGTGCAGTTCACTATGCCGGTTCAACCAGATCTTGCTTTTTCTGCCAGTGACGCGCCTGCGTTTGAAATCAAAAGTGCCCAGTTGACGCTGATTGCTTTGTTGGTCAAAAGCCCAGATTTGGCAAAGGTGGCTGCTGAGTTGCTAAAAAAATTCGGCCCCAATGGGGAAAGTCCAGACTTTTTTGATACCGATGGCATGGTCCTGGATTTCAGTGCCGCCGGTGTAAGGCTTCCACACCCGCAATGGAATTTGCTGCTTAACACCTTGGGTCAATGTCGCTTAGTCGCCAGCGCAGTACGCGGCCTGGATCCAGCGAGTCTGGAAGTAGCAAAAAAATCGGGGATTGCCGAAGCACCACCCGAAATTCGCCGCACTTCAAGCAGCAAAACAATCCCGCTAGAAGTTCCAAAACCCGTAGCACCCGCTGTTGCGCCTGCGAAGGCTGCTAGTGCGGCGCCAAGCTCAGCACCTACCCCCCCGGCTGCTAGAGAGGGTGGCAATCCGACTATGGTGGTTAGCAAGCCTTTGCGATCGGGTCAAAAGGTCTATGCCCGTGGTGCTGATTTAATTGTGATGGCTATGGTCAATCGGGGTGCTGAGGTGATCGCAGATGGCAATATTCATGTTTATGCGCCTTTGCGGGGCAAAGCCATGGCTGGCGCCAGAGGCAATACCTCAGCTCGGATATTCGCCTTGGCGCTGGAGCCCGAACTCGTTTCCATTGCCGGTGTGTACCGCACTACGGAGCAAGAGCTAGGTCCGGATGTCCTGGGTAAACCGGCCCAAGTCCGTTTAAGCGACGACGGAAAAGAAAAAATTATTATTGAACCGTTGAAAACGTAAAATTCAGCGCATTGACCCTCTCTTTGGAAAGATAGCTCTTCATGGCAAAAATTATTGTGGTCACTTCTGGCAAAGGCGGTGTTGGTAAAACAACCACTAGCGCCAGTTTTGCAACCGGTCTCGCATTGCGCGGACACAAAACAGCGGTTATTGACTTTGACGTGGGCCTGCGTAACCTGGACCTGATCATGGGTTGCGAGCGTCGCGTGGTGTATGACCTGATTAACGTCATCAGTGGCGAAGCCAATTTGCACCAAGCGCTGATCAAAGATAAGCAATGTGAAAATCTGTATGTGCTGGCAGCCTCCCAAACCCGCGACAAAGATGCGCTGACACAGGAAGGCGTTGAAAAAGTGCTCAACGACCTGGCTGCCATGGACTTTGAATTCATTGTTTGCGATTCACCCGCCGGTATTGAAACTGGTGCCCTGATGGCCATGCACTACGCCGATGAAGCACTCGTTGTGACTAACCCGGAAGTCTCTTCCGTACGTGACTCCGACCGCATTTTGGGTATGTTGGCCAGCAAAACTAAGCGCGCCATTGAGGGCTTGGAACCGATCAAAGAGCATTTGCTCATAACCCGCTACAACCCTGCCCGTGTGGACCAGGGGCAAATGCTGTCTCTCGAAGATATCCAAGATATTTTGCGTATCAAACTTATAGGTGTGATCCCCGAGAGCGAAACCGTCTTGCAAGCCTCCAACCAAGGTGTGCCTGCGGTGCATATGGCCGGCAGCGAAGTCGCGGAAGCCTATAAGGACGTGATTGACCGATTCCTTGGCAATGACAAACCTATGCGCTTTACCGAGGCGGTGAAGCCCGGCTTTTTCAAGCGCTTATTTGGTGGGAACTAAGAGCATGTCCTTTCTCTCTTTTTTGCTGGGTGAGAAGAAAAAAACCGCCAGTGTTGCTAAAGAGCGCTTGCAACTCATACTTGCCCACGAGCGCAGCGGCCGCAACGCTTCCGAGCCCGATTACATGGCCGATTTGCAGCGTGATTTGATTGCGGTGATTGGCAAGTACATCAAAATCAATCCGAACGATATTAAGGTGCAACTCGAGCGTCAAGACAATCTGGAAGTGCTCGAAGTGAAGATTGAACTGCCCGACGCACGCTAGTTTCTTAGACAGAACCGGTGGCTACGTCCACCGCAGTTTTGTCCAGCACCCGGCGCAGCACAAAACTCGAATGCACACCGGTAACACCGGCAATACGGGTTATGCGTTGCAATAACAAGGATTGGTAGTGGTCCATGTCGCGCACGATGACCTTGAGCTGGTAATCGGCTTCCTGGCCGGTGATCAGCAGGCACTCTAAAACCTCAGGGACGACGGCAATTTCGGATTCAAAATTCGCAAAACGCTCGGGTGTGTGAATGTCCATGGAAATATGGATGAGCGCAATCAAAGTCAAACCCAGCTTGCGCGCATCCAGGTGTGCCCGGTAGCCCAAAATCAAACCCGCTTCTTCTAAAGCGCGTACCCGGCGCAAACAAGGCGAAGGAGATAAGCCGATGCGGTCGGCCAAGTCCTGGTTGTTGATGCGTCCATCTTCTTGCAACACTTGGAGAATTTGTTGGTCGTAGCGGTCGAGTTTCATCATTTGCCTGTATCTCCCGGAGTCCGGGCTTTGCCAGTGAAAACAGTATTTTGAGCTGGTGTTCACCTAGCCCGCGCAGTCCTTACATCTTAGGCTTTGATCGTCGCGTGTTACATTAGCCTTGCAGACGAGGCGTTCCGCACGCCCCGTACCATCCCGGCAGAGGACGGTGCCCGAGCATCTGCTAGTCGCTGCCACAACAGGTATTTACACCTGCATTGCGACTTTTCTTTCCCTTTTCACCTGTGCCCTGCCGAGCGCGGTGAATTTCACTTTCCATGATGTACAGACAATTTTCAGCGGCACAAGAAGCCGCGACCACCATCGGTAAATACCGAATTGCCGCATTGCCGGCCCAACTTGGCACAGACCAGTTTTGCGCCCAGGTGTCTATCGCCAGTGGCCAAGGACAGGCCAGTACCGATCGCGTTATGCGCTTTACCCCTGTTTTTCAAAGCCATGATGCAGCGGCCCAATATGCCTTGGAGCAAGGCATCGGCTGGGCACACAGCGCCATCGGCAGCGCCTAAATCCCCCGAACATGCCACAATCCGCATTGCGAGCAAAGGAAACCCTATGGCAAAAGAAGAGTTAATTGAAATGATGGGCATCGTCAACGAGGTACTACCCGATACCCGTTTTCGCGTGACCCTCGATAACGGTCACCAGCTAATTGCCTATTCGGCCGGCAAGATGCGTAAAAACCATATCCGTATTTTGGCCGGTGACCGCGTGTCACTGGAACTGTCACCCTATGATTTGACCAAAGGCCGTATCAATTTCCGCCATATCGAAGGCCGTGGCCCCATGGTGCCACGTCGTACTGCCGGTTGAAATTTAAGCGCCCGAGCGCGCCACGGCGCGCCGCTTGCGCACCGCCGTCGCTAAGCTTTGTAATACCGGCGCCGTCTGCGCTGTACCGATACAGGCATCGGTCACAGAGACCCCGCGCTCTAAGGCTTTCCCTGCCACTTTGTCCTGACGGCCTTCACGCAGGTGGCTTTCAATCATGAGCCCGGTAATGCGCTTATCGCCCACCGCCATTTGATCGGCGACGGCTTGCGCGACTTCTATTTGCCGCGCGTATTGTTTGCTGCTATTGGCATGCGACACATCGATCATGACTTGCGGCCGCAGACCCGAACCTTCTAGCAAATTGCAAGCAGCCTGAACATCGGCAGCGCTGTAATTGGGCTGTTTGCCGCCGCGCAAAATAATGTGGCAGTCCGCATTGCCCTGCGTTTCGAACACCGCAGCCTGGCCCCACTTGGTCATACCCATAAAAGCATGCGCTGATTGCGCGGCGAGCATGGCATCCACCGCCACTTTGATTCCGCCATCGGTGCCATTTTTAAAACCGACGGGGCAACTCAGACCGCTGGCTAACTGCCGGTGACTTTGGCTCTCGGTAGTCCGAGCGCCTATAGCGCCCCAACTCACCAGGTCGCTGATGTACTGCGGGCTGAGCAAATCCAAAAACTCCGTGCCAACCGCTAAACCTGCACTAACGATATCGAGCAACAAGGCGCGGGCCAAGTGAAGACCCTCATTGATGGAAAAGCTGCCATCCATGTGCGGGTCGTTGATGTAGCCCTTCCAACCCACGGTGGTGCGCGGCTTTTCAAAGTAACAACGCATCACGATCAGCAAATCATCCTCTAAGTTTTTGGCCTGGGCTTGCAGCCAATGGGCGTATTCCATGGCCTGCCCATGGTCGTGGATGGAGCAGGGGCCGACGACTACCAACAGGCGTTCATCACGCGCATGCAGCACATCGCAAATAGCTTGCCGGCTTTGCTCAACGCGGGCCAACACCGCCTCTGAAGCAGGTAATTGTTCTTGCAGCAGGGCCGGCGCAATGAGAGGCCGCACTGCGCGGATGCGGGTGTCGTCGGTGCGATTTTGGTCTGGGAAAAGAGGCATGGTGGCGGTGAAGAATCAAAACCGGCATTGTCCTGCTAAAACACCTGGCCTTTAGGGCCAAGTAGGACCCGTCCTCATAGCAACAGAAGCCTTTATGATGGAATCCCACCCAAAGGAGATGGCGATGCCAGAAGAAACACGGATTCAGACCTTTGCCGAGTTTTACCCTTTTTACTTGGATGAACATGCAAACCGCACGTCGAGGCGTTTGCATTTTGTGGGTTCAAGTATCGGCTTGGTCTTGCTGATCACCGCGGCTACAACGCGCAACGCCTGGTTGATTCCTTTGTCCTTTTTGCAGGGCTATGCTTTTGCTTGGGTAGGTCATTTCTTTTTTGAACATAACCGCCCTGCGACCTTCAAGTACCCCCTCTTCAGCTTTATGGGCGATTGGCGCATGTGGTGGGATATTTTGCGCGGTCGCATCCATTATTAAGCGCAGCTTGGGGCGGCGTTTTAAGCCCCGTGCGCATCGTTATCCAGCTGCCCCATCGGCGCCTTGACGCACACGCGCTGAGCCCGGAACGCCGAGTTCCGGATGTAAGCGCCCAGCGAGTTGCCAGGCGCCTAGCAAAATGAGGGCCCCGACACCAAACACGCCCACGACCGGCGAAAACTGCAGCACCAGCCAGGCAATAGCCGGGGAAATAATGCCCGAAACATCACGGAAACTGGAGTACACCGCCGACATTTCTGTGCGCTCTGAAGGCTTAACAGACATCAAAAAAGGCAGACCGGCGCAGGTGTCGAGCAGCACCAGAAACAAGGTACCTGCTAACAAACAGCCCACGGTGGCCCAAGGCCAATGCGATAACGCTGCCGCTGCCAAATAGCAAGCGCTGGCACCCAGACACCCCACACGGATGGCAGTGCGTACCGAACGTCTTTGCATCCATAGCAGCATCAGAGGAGCCAAAAACAAGCCCATGTTCGCCACCGAACTGGCTATACCGCCAACTTGCTCGCCCAAGTTATTCTCCAGGGCAAAAATTCCTAAGTAAACAAAAAACATCCACCATCCACAGGAACGCACCAAAGGTAAAACCCAAGCGGTTACTAAGCGCGGTTGTGAGAAAAATCGGATGACCAGCCCCAGAGGGTTCGCGCTGCGTGAATCATGCGCTTGCTCCGCGCCGCTGCCCGATCCACGCGCCAGGAACTTGCCCTCTCCTAAGGGGGTTTTCCAAATCAGCCAGGCCATCGAGCTAGCCGACCCGGCCAGCAAAACAAAGGGCGCCCCTTCCCACACGGTCAGCAACCAAACCCCGGCAAACGGCCCTACCACCCACCCAGCACCGCCGTAAAACAGGCGCATCGTCTCCAGGCGGCTGAAATCGGTTTTCTCGAGATGGTCCAGCACATAGCTGTTGTAGCAAACAAAAGAAATCGCGGCAGCAATGATGGCGCATAAAAGCGCCAGCGTCGTCCATTTGCCTTGCAGCATGCCCAAAGCCGAAGCCACCAGATACAAACTTACTGCGCCTAGATAAACCTGGCGACGGCTGAGCACCCGCACTAGAGCCGGCACCAATAAGGCCGCCATCAAGGACGCCAACCCGACACAAAAATAGATTTCAGAAACCAGTTGCGCGCTGCCCCAAGCGCGGTACAGCAGCAAAGGAAAGACCGACAAGGTGCAGCCCCGGCATAAGGCCTCTAGGCCGGCAATACGGGCAAAGGACTCGACAGTGGGTTGCGGGAGAACCGAAAGTGCTTGGCTGGACATGGCGCTCGATAGAAGAGCGCCGATTGTGCCCTGCCCCCTGGCGCCCACCATGTCTCCCGCGTCGGCGATCAGCGGATCTGCGGCGGCACCCGCAATTGTTCGGGCGTGGTGAAGTAAGCCGCCAGCGCTGCGGCTTGCGCAGCGGATTGGCGCAAGGCATGGCGGGCAATCGTGCGCAGATGCACCTCGTCGGGCCCGTCCATCAGGTGCATGGCCCGTCCCCAGGACCAAAAATAGGCCAGCGGCGTGTCGGGTGATAAACCCATGGCGCCGAACATTTGCATTGCACGGTCGACCACTTGGGTTTGCAGTTGTGCTGCCACCACCTTGACAGCGGCCACATCGCTGCGCAGTTGTTGTGGGTCGCTATCGGGCTGGTCGAGTCGCCAGGCGGTGTGCAAAAGCAGCAGGCGGGCCTGGTCAATCGCTACCCGCGACTGGGCGATCCAATCCTGCACATTCGAAAACTTGGATACATGCTGGCCAAAGGCTTCGCGTTCCCGGACCCGGGCACAGGCCAATTGCAAAGCCAGCTCGCACTGCCCAATGCTGCGCATACCGTGGTGCAAGCGCCCCGGCCCGAGGCGCGCTTGCGCCATCGCAAAAGCCGCACCGGCTTGCCCCAGCAAAGCCTCTGGCCCCAAGCGCACGCCTTGCAACACGATTTCGCAATGCCCCTCAGGCGCCAAATGGTGCAGCACTGGGATATTGCGCAGCACCTGCACGCCCGGCGCATCCATGGGCACCAGTACCAGGCTGTGCTGCCGGTGCGCGTTTGAGTCCGCTTGCCCCGCCAAGTCCAGGTCGCGGCACATAAGGATGAGCAGGTGGCAATCCGGGTGCGCCGCGCCGGTAATAAACCATTTGCGGCCTTGCACCACTAAGGTGTCGCCCTCGCGGTGCAACGAGGTTTGTAAATTGGCCGGGTCGGAAGAAGCCACATCCGGCTCGCTCATGCCAAAGGCCGAGCGTATTTGCCCGCGCAGCAAAGCTGCCAGCCAGCGTGCGCTTTGCGCTGCATCGGCAAAGCGCAACAGCAATTCCATATTCCCGCTATCAGGCGCCTGGCAATTGAATACCTCCGGGGCCCAGGGCAATTGGCCCACAAGCTCGGCGATCGGTGCGTATTCCAGATTGGAAAGACGCGTGCCCGGTGCGTCAAACGGCAGGTTTGGCAGGCACAGATTCCATAAACCCTCGTCTTGGGCTAGCGCCTTCAAGTCCTCTAAGAAGGGCGGCGGGTACACGCCATCAGCCACGCTTTGGTGCCAGGCTGCGTTGTGCGGTAGCACGTAGCGCTCAAAAAATACCTTTGTCTTTTGCAACCATTTGCGGGAAGTCGCAGAAGCGGAAAAATCCATGGCGTGGATTGTTGGCGCCAACCCGCGAAAAGGTCTTGATCCAAGTCAAAGCCGAACTCGGGTTGAGCGCGGGCTGGGCCAGATCGCGAGCCATCGCCGTGTTGATCGAGACGGCATCGCGGTGCTGGAGAATTGCATTTTTGTGCGCCAAGCGTCTTAGGACTTTTTGGCCACGCAGGTGGCGCAAAGCTTGGGCGCGTGGTGGTGAACACGCAGACCAAGCGCAAGCCTGGTCCGATACGGCTTTAAAAGAATGTATAATATGTACATATTAAAAGTACATTTAGAATAATTATGTCTATATCTATTGCCCAATCCCGCCAGCAGCTTTCTGCCCTGATCGCAGCGGCTCAGCAGCATCCCCAGGTCATCACCAAGCACAACACCCCCGTGGCAGTGCTAGTGTCTGCCGACTACTTCGCCCGCAGCGAGGCTTCCGTCAAACCCGTGGCAGAGAGTATTTATAAGCAGGTGCTGCAACTAAGAGAGAACTTTGCGCCACAAGATAATGCCGGCCTTTCCGGGCCAGACCTGGCAGCCCGTCAATCGGCATGGCAGCGCGCCAATGCCTTTGCTGACCCTAGCTAAGGCGGCCTCACGATGAGCGCCACTGTCGTTCTGGCTGACACCAACGTGATCAGTGAGTTCGTTAAAAGCACCCCCGACGGCCAGGTAATGCGCTGGCTCGAGTCGGTGCAGTTGATGGCCATCTCAGCCATCACCCTGGAAGAAGCCCACTTCGGGCTGGCCTGGCAACCCAACACCCGCAAACTCGCGCTGTTCAACGCTTTAGTGGAACGCTTGCACGCCGTGTACCCCATAACGCCTGCCATTGCGCAGCGCGGCGCCGTGTTACGTGGTCAGTTCCAGGCCCAAGGCATTGTGCGCAGCGCCCCCGACATGCTGATTGCCGCCACCGCCATCGAGCACCAATTGGTGCTGGCCACCCGTAATGTGCGCGACTTCATAGGCTGCGGTGTGCAAGTGGTCAACCCCTTTGATGGTGTTTAAGTCCAATGTGCACCCATCCCCGCAAAACGTGGGCGAAAATCTAACGCACAAGGGGTCGCTGGGAAGCGTGGCGCACTAAGCATGCACATTGACCGAAAGTTCGAAACACTGTTAACCGCCCCCATAAACTCTACCCATGCTCCACTACGAAACTGTCCCCGTTACCCCGTTTGAGCAAAACTGCTCCATCGTTTGGTGCGACCAGACCCACAAGGCGGCCATCATCGATCCGGGTGGCGATCTGGACTTGTTGATTGCCACGGCCAAAAGCCTGGGCGTGACGCTGGAGCAAATCTGGATTACCCATGCCCATGTGGACCATGCGGCTGCCACGCAAGATTTGGCAGACCGCCTAGGGCTGCCCATCATCGGACCGCACCCGGGCGATCAGTTTTGGATTGACGGCCTGCCAATGGCGGCTGCTACCTACGGCTTTCCCCCTGCCCGGCCCTTTAAGCCCACGCGCTGGCTTAAGGATGG
The DNA here is from genome assembly GCA_945869165.1 of Comamonas sp. lk. GTDB lineage: Bacteria > Pseudomonadota > Gammaproteobacteria > Burkholderiales > Burkholderiaceae_C > Allorhodoferax. The sequence goes on from CAMBNY010000011.1 coordinate 28,548, forward strand.
CGACACGGTCACATTAGGCGCGTATGTGCTGCAAGTGCGCCACTGCCCCGGTCACACGCCTGGGCATGTGGTGTTTTATTCGGCAGAAATGAACCGTGCCTTTGTGGGCGACGTCCTGTTTGCAGGCAGCGTAGGCCGCACCGATTTTCCGCAAGGCAACCACGCCGATCTGATGCACAGCATCACCCATCGCTTATGGCCCATGGGCGACGAGACCATCTTTATTCCAGGCCACGGCCCGGAGAGCACTTTTGGCGTAGAACGTGATACCAACCCCTATGTCGCGGGCACTTGAATTGGCGCAAGGCCTATGAGCGTCGCGTCCGTACGCGCTTTCTTTGCGGCGCACCAGATCGACATGCCGATAGTGGAGTTGGAGGCGATCACCTCCACCGTAGCCCTGGCGGCAGAGGCCCATGGTGTGGAGCCCGCGCGCATTGCCAAAACGCTGGCATTTAAGTTGGCCGACGGCAAAGTGTTTTTGCTGGTGGCCAGTGGCGATGCGCGCATCGACAACGCAAAATTCAAAACTGCGTTTGGCAAGGGCAAGATGCTTGCATTGGATGAGGTCGAGGCACTCACCGGTCACCCGGTAGGAGGCGTCTGCCCCTTTGGTTTAGCGACCCCTTTGCCTGTGTATCTAGACCGCAGTTTGCTGGCTTTTAATGAGGTACTACCCGCCGCCGGTTCGGTCAACAGTGCCTTGCGTATCAGCCCACAGCTGATGGCCGAATTGACGCAGGGCCAATGGGTGGATGCCTGCGTGTAGTGTGCCTAAGTCGCGCGCGCCCAATAGACGCCCCACACCACGAGGCCCATACCGATAAGCGCAGTGCCGGCAAACGATTCGCCAAACAGCAACCAGGCCACCACGGCGGTGCAAGGCGGCACCAGGTAAAACAGGCTAGCCACATTCACCGAGTTGTTGTTGCGGATCAGCCAGTTCAGCAAACTGACCGCGCCCAGCGACAGTACCAATACCAGCCAGCCCATGGCGAACACCATTTCGGGCACCCAGTCGATGCGCAATGTTTCGGTCAGCGCTGCTGCGATACCAGTGAACACCACCGTGGGAACGAACTGCGCCACCGCACCAGTGCGCCAGTCAAACTGCGGGCAAAAGCGTTTTTGGTAGAGATTGCCGCAAGTGATCGCCAGCAGCGAGACCACGCAGGGCAACAAGGCTTGTAGCTCAAAACCGGTGCCCAGTTGGTTCGCCAATACGAGGGCCACGCCGGCCAGCCCTAAGACCAGACCCATCCATTGCCGCCGCACTACCGTCTCATGCAAAAACAGACCCGCACCCACGGCTACCAGCAAGGGTTGCAAGCCGACCACCAAAGCGGCCACGCCAGAAGGCAGACCCATCGAAATGGCAATAAACACGCCGCCCAGGTAGACGCCATGAACCAGCAAACCGGCCACGCCGATGTGTAGCCAATCCATGCGCCGCGCGGGCCAGGGTGCTTTGCTCAGCACCGCCAGGACCAGGAGCAGCGCCACCACCAGCAAATAGCGCACAAACAAAAACGTCAGTGGCTCGCTATGCGGTAAGCCTAAGCGTGCGCCGATAAAACCGGTGGACCAAAGGACGACGAACAGCAGCGGAAAAACGCGGGGAAGGCGAGAGGGCATGAATAGGGCTTAGGTCTGCGGCGACCAAAAGACCGACGCCAAGCGGCCCACTCTAACAGCGCGCAGCTGTGCGATAGGGGGCCCGGCTTGCCCGCATTCTGCCCGGATCATTTTCCAGGTAGGTCCGCTTCGTAATCGCCTATTGCGCCTCGCTCGCCAGCGAAAGCACGAGCCAAAGGCTCAGGATTGAACAAGCAAGGGAATGCACAATCGGTAGCCCTTGCTACGTAGCACCTTGATACTGGCGCCGCCGCCGAGCGTGGGGGCGAGTTTTTGGCGTACCCGGCTGACCAGTTGCTCGACCCGTATCTTGTTGACTTGTTCGGTAACTTCATCATCGCCCAGCACTTCAAAGAGGCGGTGAAAAGTCAATAAATGCGCGGACAGGGCAAGCTCATGCAAGAGCAAACATTCCCGCCCGGTGAGGTCGATGGCATGCCCTCCCGGTGGCACGATACGATGGCCGCGCAGATCCAGAATCCAATCATTGCCTTGCACCGCAGGCGCAATACGGCGGCATACGCTTTTAAGCACCGTGCTGACTTCATCGGCCCCAGCCGGTTTGGTGAGAAAGACATCGGCGCCGGCTTCGTAAGCCAGCTTGCGGTCAATGCTGCGCACCCGTGCTGTCAACACTACCACCCCCAAACGGGGATAGGCGCGCTTTACGCGCTTGATAATGTCAATACCGTCTTCATGGGGTAAGTTGAGATCCATCAGGATAGCGTCAGGCGCATTTTCATTGATGGCGCTACTTAAGTTCTCGCCGTCTTCGAGCGCACGTACCTGAAAACCTTCTTGCTCTAGGTGGTCTTCCAAGCCCAAGCGCAGCTCGGTGTTGTCTTCGACGATGATGATATTGAACAAACTCAAAAACGCAGCATTAATTGCGTGCGAACATAACGAATGGGTACCGTTGAACCTGACAAAGACTGATGTCCACGCCTTGTATGCCTAGCAGGGCTGCATGTTGAGGGGGTGCGAATTTAGGGCGACGCGCTATCAGTCTGAGATAGCCAGCCACGACCACACCGTGTGGAGCTGATGAAGCGCGGAGCATGCCTATGTCAAGATCAGGCATGGATACCCCTTACGTCAAGAATCTAGCATTACGCAGTATCGAAGCCGGCGTGCTGCGCGTCGATTACCAAGACCTAGGCCCATCCGGGGGGGCCGGCTGTGATTTTGTTGCACGGATTTCCCTACGATATCCATGGCTTTGAAGAAGTCGCTCCGCCACTGGCACAAGCGGGTTTTCGCGTGATTGTGCCTTTTCTGCGCGGTTTTGGAGAGTCGCGCTTTTTACACGCCGACACACCGCGATCCGGCCAGCAGGCCGCCATGGGCTATGACCTTTTGATGTTGATGGACGCCCTGGCCATCTCCAGCGCAGTATTGGCCGGCTATGACTGGGGCGGGCGGGCCGACTTTCTTGCCGTTGTCAGCCATTCCTGCCGCAGGAGGCCCCCGCCGCTTTTGTCGACGCGGTGTTGCGCTTAGTTGCTAAGACTTGACATACCGAAGCGCTCGGCGTCTGACCTTATCCATTTGATGGTTTCGTCAGCGCTTGGGCTAGCGCGACGAACTCAGCAACCGACACTTCTTGCGCACGCCTTTGCAGGTCAAAAGTGCCGGTGAAAACCTGCTTTTCCAAATACGGCCCGAGCGTATGCCGCAGGAGTTTGCGCTTTTGGCTAAAAGCAGTTTGCACCAGCGGCGCGAGGACTGCGCTGTTGGTCAAAGGTGGCGAGGGCAGCGGCACCATGCGAACCACAGCGCTGTCCACCCGTGGCGGTGGCGTGAAACTTTGCGGGCCGACGGCCAGCACGTTTTCCATCTGGTAGCGCCACTGCAGCATCACACTGAGGCGGCCGAAGTCTGCGCTGTCCGGCGCAGCTACCATGCGATGTACGACTTCTTTTTGCAACATGAAATGCTGGTCTTCAATTTCGGACGCAAACTCTAATAAGTGAAAAAGAATCGGCGTGGAAATGTTGTAGGGCAAATTGCCAACGACACGTAGTTTTTTGGATGGATCAGATGCGCCTGCTTTGAGGACATTGAAATCGACGCACAGCACGTCTGATTCAATTACCTTGAGCTGCCCATGCAGGCGCAGCCTTGCTGCCAGGTCACGGTCTAATTCAATCACGGTGAGCGCACCTAGGCGCTCCACCAAGGGTTGCGTCATGGCGCCCAGGCCTGGGCCGATTTCCACCATAGATTGGCCCGCTTGCGGTGCGATGGCTTCCACAATGGCGTCAATGGTGGGCGCATCACTTAAAAAGTGCTGCCCAAAGCGCTTGCGCGCGATGTGTGGCTTCACGTCGTTCCTGCCCGATGAGACGGCTTTGCAGCGACCCGATTAACCAGGGTCACGTATTTCAACAAAAGCGCGATCGCGCACTTCGCGTGACCAGGTTTCGAATATTTCATCTGCGCGTTTGGCGCGCAAGATATTGCGCTCGCGCTCGCGCAATTGTGCCGGTGTGAGCGCTACGGTACGCCGCTCAAGCAATTGGATCAAATGCACACCGAAACGCGAAACGATAGGCAGGGCGATTTCGCCCTCGCGCAGGTTGCTCAGTACTTGCTCAAATTCTGGAACAAACATGCCTGGCGTAGCCCAGCCCAAGTCGCCCCCCTGCGATGCACTGCTGTCCTGAGAAATAGCTTGTGCCTGGAGTTCAAAACGGGTACTGCCAGCCACAATACTTTCGCGCACCTGCGCTAGCCGCGCGAGGGCTTGTGCTTGGGTTAGGGATGCGTCAGGTCGCAACAAAATATGCCGACCATGGTGCTGGACCATGGTGTCCGATAAGCCATTAACCCGCCGCTCGATCAGCTTGAGCAAGTGAAAGCCGGCATCGGATCGCACCCATTGCGAGACTGCCCCGACGGCCAGCGCCTGCGTTGCTGTAACAAATAGGGGCGGATAGCGATCAGCACGGCGCAAGCCTAGTTGACCGCCGTTATTCCGATCGGCGGCAGAGAGCTCTTGTACCAGCGCTTCAAAGGACTCGCCGGACCCAAGTCGCGCGAGTATTTTGCGATTCAGTTCTTGGGCCTGCGCAACTACTGCTTGGCCAGGGTTTTCCGGCAGCGCAATAAACAAATGGCCCAGATTAATTTCCTGATTGAGCGGGTCTTTTGCAGCTAGCTGCCGTGCAGCCAAGGCGGTTTCTATTTCGGCATCGCTCACTTTGAGTCGGGCGTCAATCTCACGCTCTTGTATTCGGGTGATGAGTAGTTGATCGCGCAGTTGTTGGCGAAAGCTTGCAATACTTTTTCCACGCTTTTCCAGACTGGCGCGCAATTGCGCGACATCTATTTGGTTTTGTGCGGCAATATTGGCTTCGGCCTGGTCTAAAGCAGCCGCGTCGACACGTATGCCGTATTCCTTCGCTAACTGGAGTTGGGTGCGATCATTGATCATGCGATCGAGGACGGCGGCGCGAAGCTCTGCAGCAGGCGGTACAGCCAAGTTTTGCCGGCTTCGATTTTCGATCACCTGTTCGATTTGAAGTTCAAGCTCAGCATTGGTAATCGGTTCAGAGTTCACCAAGGCTACGATGTAGTCGGACCCCGCTGTACTTTGCGCCAGCGTGTTAGCGCTTATGACGGCAAAGAGAAGCGAAAAAATCAACAAGTGCAACTTCATAAGTTTCCAGCTAAATAGTGACCAAACACACCATCGGGTGTTTAGCGAAGGTTTTGGTAACGCGCAATGCCATCGGTCAAGGACTTGAAGGGATCGATTCCGAGCCGAGTAAAGCCTACGAATTCCAGTTGCAACATCAGCTTGGTGTTGCTGGTTTGGGGCGTGAGCACGGTTTGCGTCAACACAACACGTGAAATCCAGCATCCTGCATCGTACTCCAGGCCCAGCAGGCTATCGACCAACTTGGCATCGCGCAAACTGTAGGACAGTCGGCCTAAGCCGTAGTAGCGCCCGGCGTCACTGTCCGTTTTACGATCTGCCCATCCCCAGAGGCGATCTAGTGGCCATTGCCAGCTCAGATCGACTTGTTCACTGGCATTGCGTTGCAAGAGGTAGGACAGATTGATGGTCTGAAAATTGCCGGGGTGATAACGCCCGCCAATCACGGAGCGAACGGCAGCATCGGTTTGAATGTTGTATTGGGCGCTTGCGTCTAGGACCCATTGATTCCCAAAGTTGACACGCGAGCCCAGCAAAATATCGCTCAAACCCGTTGAACTGCTCGGCTGGCCGGGGAGCAGGGTTACTTTTTGTTCGTCAAAACGCCAGCGCTGCGCGACGCCAAAACTAGCGATCTGTGCGCCTGAATCTGGATTGAGAAAGCGCGTCGTGAGCCCAAGGGTTATGAGGTTGTTGTCTGAAATTTTGTCATGCCCGACAAATGCATTTTCCGTAAAAACCGAGGTCAAATTCAGGTCAGTAGTCGCTGTGTCGTAATTGGGCAAAAAGCTTTGGTCAACGTAGGGGGTGTACACATAAAAAGCACGGGGCTCTAGCGTTTGTAAATACTTGACTCCAAAAAATTCGGCATCGCGCTCAAATACCAGACTGCTGTCAATGCTAAAGGTGCTCACCACGCTGTTTGCCGATTGTTTGTTATTTACTACAGAGTCAAATTGGTAAGCCGCAAGATGCGTCTGTACTTTGGGCGTTATGTAGAGCGCTGGCCAAATGAACGGGTAGCTAAATTGCGCAATTGAAAAAGCGCGTTGGGCATTGGGTTGACGCATTGCCAAACTGTCGCCTTCAAATCGGGTTAAGTCGGTGTCTACGGACCAATCCAAACCAAAGACGTTGGCTTGGGCGTAGCGCAGAGTCCATTGCGGTATGCGGTCGTAAGGCGCAGTGACTTGCAGCCCTTGCCATTTTTGAATTTTCAGCATGGAGGACAAGTCGCCGCGGCCCCAAGATGCGCTGATGTCCGTTGGCAAAGTGCGGGGTGTTCCGCCCAGCGGTGCTCCGCTTGTCAAGATGGGACTTGCGCTGAAGTCAGACCAGTAGTCGTTGTCACTGACCCGGTTGATATTGGCAGAAATAGCGATATTGCCAACCGGGCTTGGGAGTTGCCCTGCATGCACTAAGCCAATTCCCCAGCGATCGCTGTCGCGAAGACGGTCATTAGGCATATAACTGAACTTGAAGTCACCCGCATAGGAAGGCTCGAGGTAGCGGACCTGACCCTCGGTATTAACGCCTCGGGTGGTCATAAAGTTGGGCGTCACCGTCAAGTCGTAGTTGGGCGCAATATTGAGGTAATACGGCGTCGACAAGGTAACACCGCTTGCGGTATCCAGGCCAAACAAAGGAGGCAAAAATCCTGATTTGCGTTTTTCCGTGATGGGAAAACTAAAGGGAGGAACCGGGAATATCGGAACACCTTGGAACTCCAGATAGGCGCCTTGCGCGATGCCGATTTCCCGTTCGTTGTCAATTTCCAATTGCGCTGCGGTCAATACCCATTCAGGAACCCATTGCGGGCCGGGCTGGCGCCGGCACGTGGTGTACGTCCCTTGTTTGGCCGTCATGTGCTTGCTGTCCGCGAAATCAGCGCGCAGCGCTTCGCCATGTCCTTTTTCGGCGCCTAAGCTGTAAGTTATCTCGGTAAAAAACCCTTCGAAGCGTCCAACGTCAAAATCTAAGTAGCTTCCGGTGTAAACCCTGTCCTGGCCTTCAATGACTACATTGCCACTGGCGCGCAAACGATCTGTGCTTTGTTCGTAGCGCAAGTGGTCCGCCGAAATCACCGTGTCTGACTTGCGCAACTGCGCATTGCCTTGAAGCTCTGTCTCCGCATTGGTATGGCCGCTCAGGCTATCGCCGCTTAGGTAGACCCAATCTTTTTGCGGCGGGACATCCATCAAGCTGGGGCTGGCCGAGAGCTCCTCGTAGGCGGGCGTTGCTTCTTGCGCGCGCGCCAGCATGGAAAAGACCAGCATCGATACGCCCAGCCAAAGGGCCGCCCGGCAGCGGTGCCTGGCGCTTTGCGAAATCGCCATGGCGAGTTGACGAAGCAGGGAGATGGGGGGAAAGAGGGGCAAGGGGGAGGGTTAAAAAGGTGGACAATGGATTATCCATGAGCCCCAATAATCTGCCGCCCCATCCATCCCTAAGCCCAAGTACCCCTGCCAGGCCGCATGAGAACGCGTTGACGCAGCAAGCGCCCCCCAACAAGGCCGTGGCCCATGGCCCCCCGGTGCATTGGGAGCAAAGCGACCGACAGCAAGCCTTTGACCGCTGGATTGTTGCTCTGCAGTCGCGTTTCGGTCTGCACCTGAACAGCCTGCGTTTGGCGTCGGCGGACGCCAGTTTCAGGCGCTATTTGCGTTTGGAGAGCACGCACAGTACGTATGGGCCCAGCCTGATCGTGATGGATGCACCGCCGGACAAAGAAGACAGTGCGCCTTTCGTCAAGGTCGCCGGTTTGATGCACAAAGCGGGCATCCATTGCCCGCAGGTTCTGGATTGGAACCAGGATCAGGGTTTTATGTTGCTCAGCGATTTGGGCGATCACACCATGATGCAGCGTATCGACCCGGCGGCCGCACCTCCTTTGGATGCCTATGTGGATGCGGTGGATACTTTGATCGCTTGGCAAAAGGCCTCCCAGCCCGGCGTGTTACCGCCGTATGACTACGCGCTCTTGCGCCGAGAACTCGATTTGTTCCCGCATTGGTATATCGCGCAGCACCGCCAGTTGCGCCTGGACGACGCCCAAAGCAAAGTGTTGGAACAGGCATTTGAAACCATCCTGGCCAACAATTTGTCTTGGCCCTCGGTGTATGTGCACCGCGACTTCATGCCACGCAACCTGATGGATGCCGGGCGCAAGCATCCTTTGGGTGTGCTGGATTTTCAGGACGCGGTGTACGGACCCATTACCTACGACATTGCCAGCCTGATGCGCGACGCTTTTCTTAGTTGGGAAGAAGATTTTTGTCTGGATGTAACGATACGCTATTGGCAAAAAGCGCGGGCGGCCGGATTGCCCGTGGGCGATGACTTTGGCGAGTTTTACCGCGCCGTAGAGTGGATGGGCCTACAGCGACATATCAAAATCGCCGGCATCTTCGCCCGTCTCACCTTGCGCGACGGCAAGCCGAAATACCTCGCGGACACGCCACGTTTTATCGCTTATATCCGCGCCACGTGTGCCCGCTATCGAGAGCTCAAACCCTTGTTGCGACTCGTGGAGCGTATTGAAGGCATAGAACCGCCCCAGGCGTTTTCTTTTGGTAGGGTCTAGGCGCTTGTAGCCCCTTGTTTGCACCACACCGCTAAGCGCTTCGCATACATGCCTCGTTTTTACTGTCCGACCCCCTTGCAGACCGGCGCCGTGCTCGACCTGCCGCCCGGCCCGGCGCGCCATGTGCAAGTTTTGCGCATGCAGCCAGGCCAGACGATTACCTTGTTCAACCGCGGTCCTGGCTGGGATGCAGGCTTGCAAGCCGCTGCGCCGTCCGGCGAGTATGAAGCCGAAATCACGCTGATGGGCCGCAGCCAAGTGCAGGTGCAAATTGGGGTACACAGCGCGCGGGAATGCGAAGTCTCGCGCCCTGTTTCTATCGCCATCGTAATGCCGGCCAATGAGCGCATGGACTGGCTGGTAGAAAAGGCGACCGAGCTGGGCGTGGCTGCGATTTATCCCTTGACCAGCGAGCGCAGCGTAGTGCGATTGAGCGGGGAGCGCGCGGATAAAAAAATTGCGCACTGGCAAGCCGTAGCGATTGCGGCTTGCGAACAGTGTGGCGCTAACCGCGTGCCACTTGTAAACCCGGTGCAAAGCCTGTCGCATTTTTTGCGCGATGACTTGCAGTCCTGCCACATGGATGGGGCCCCGGCGCGGCTTTTGATGTCTTTGCAAGCGGGCGCGCTGCCATTGCGAACTTGGCATGGCATGGCGAGCAGTCAGCCCGTTATTTGTTTGTCCGGCCCGGAGGGCGGATTCAGCCCGGGCGAAGAAGCCTTGGCGCTTGAGGCGGGCTTCGTTCCCCTGTCCCTGGGTGATCGCACTTTGCGCGCAGAGACAGCTGCCTTAGTTGCGCTTGCAACATTGATTTGAAAGCACGCACCCCAACCGGTTGTGGACCCTAGGCCCTTGCCATCAAGCTGTGCCGGTAACGTGTTGTGCCATATCGGTCCAACCTACGTTTAACCAATGCTGCAAGGCCGCGAAAACGCGCGATGCATCGGCTTCGTTAAAGATCTCGTGGTACAGCGCCTCAAAGCACAATGACTGGACGATGGCGCTGGGGGCCAGTTTCAAAAAGTCGCGGCTGCCTTGCGGGCTGACCAGTTTGTCCTGACCGGCAAACAGCACCAGCGTAGGCGTATTCCATTGCGGTGCCGTGGCCAAAACCGCGCGACCGGCCTGCGCAATAAACAAAGCCAGGCGCGCGCAAATGCGGTCATGCACCAGCGGGTCCGCCTGGTAAGCGGCAACCACCGCCGGGTCGTGCGACAGGTATTTCACTTGCAAGCCGTTGCCCACGCGCAGATTGGGCGCGATGCCGGGCAGCGTGGCCAGCAGCATTTTTTGAAAGGCATTAAGGCCGGGGTCTAAGGCGGGGCTGGATAGAACCAGCGCGTCTATGGGCCGCATACGTAGCGATACAAAGCGCGCGGCGATCAAGCCGCCTAGGCTGTGGCCCAGCAAGACCAGCGATTGCCCAGGTGCCATGGCTTTGCGCGTATGGTCCACCACGGCGGCCAGATCGTCCAGCATGGCGTGTTCATCGCGCATGCTGCCGCGCTCGCCATCGGACAGGCCGTGGCCCCACAGGTCAAAGCTGCGCACCGCATAGCCCCAGCTATTGAGTTTTTGCGCTACGTGCTCGTAACGCCCGCTGTGTTCGCCCAGGCCGTGCACGATAAGCACTTGCGCTTTGGCCAGCGCCGCATCGGCCAGCGGCCAATCGCGCAGCGCCAATTGCATGCCTGGCGCAAGGTGTAGTTTGGAAAGCTTGGAGGTGTCGGTCATGGCCATGCGTTTGAATCAAGGAAAACGGGCAATCACCTGCGCCACTGCCGCAGTGAGTTTTTTAGCGTAAGGCACATGCAAAAACTCATTGGGCCCGTGCGCATTGCTTTTGGGGCCGAGCACGCCGCAGACCATCATTTGCGCTTTCGGGAAGCTGCGGCTGAGCATATTCATCAGCGGAATCGTGCCGCCTTGGCCGATGTAGCCGCAGCCTGCGCCAAAGTGCGCTTGCGAGGCTTCGTTGAGCGCCTGTTTAAACCAAGGCGCAGTGTCGGGCGCGTTCCAGCCGGTGGCGCCGCCGGAGGTTTCAAAGGTCACTTTGGCCTGGTAGGGTGCGTTGTCTTCCAGCAAAGTTTTCAGCGCCTGCACCGCCGTGGCGGCTTCCACCAGCGGGGGCAAGCGCAGCGAGAGTTTGAAAGCGGTAAAGGGGCGCAGCACATTGCCCGCATCTTTCATGGCCGGAAAGCCTTCAGCGCCGGTGACGCTGAGCGTGGGCATCCAGGTGCGGTTGAGCAAGGCTTGCAGCGGGTCGGTGGTGGTCGGCAACACCGATTGCGTGGCGCCACCGCAGTCGTAATGCGCCCAGGGAAAGCGCTTGTACACCTCGTCGCCCAAAATGTCTGCGGTGGCACGCGCCTGCGCCAAGCGCTCGGGCGGCACTTCGCAATGGAAGATACCCGGCAGCAAGCGCCCGGTAGCGCTGTCTTCTAACCGGTCTAGCACCTGGCGCAGGACGCGAAAGCTAGAAGGCACCACACCGCTGGCGTCGCCGGAATGTACGCCCTCGGTCAGCACATCCACCCGCAGCACGCCGCTGGCCATGCCACGCAAACTATTGGTCAGCCACAACTGATCGTAATTGCCAGCGCCCGAATCGAGGCACACCACCAGACCGACATCGCCCAGGCGGGTGCGTAGTGCATCGACATAGGGCAGCAAATCGTAAGAGCCGCTTTCTTCGCAAGTTTCAATCAAACCCAGAATGCGCGGATGCGCCACCTTCTGGTCTTTGAGTGCGGCGATCGCCGCGATCGCTGCATACGCGGCATAGCCGTCATCTGCGCCGCCGCGCCCGTAGAGCTTGCCGTCCTCGTATTTGGGCGTCCACGGCCCCAGGTCTTTGCGCCAACCGGAAAACTCGGGCTGCTTGTCTAGGTGGCCGTACATCAGCACGGTTTGCTCTGACACACCCGATTGCGCATTGCGCGTGGCCGCTACCTCGAAAAAAATCACCGGTGTGCGGCCGGGCAGGCGCACCACTTCCAAAGTCAGGCCTTCGAGCTTTTGCGCCTCAATCCACTGCGCCGTGTTGCGCACCACGGTCTCTAGATAGCCATGGGCCAGCCAGTCGGCGTCAAACATCGGGGATTTAGCGGGAATGGCGATGTAGTCGCTCAGGCGCTGCACGATGTCGCCGTCCCAGGCCTGGCTGACGTGGGCAAGGGCTTGGGCGGTGTTGAGTATGGAATCAGGTAGGCGGGCGGTCATAGGGTCTCCTTGGCGGCGTGCAGGTTGTGCATGATGCCATGCCCGCAACTATCATCCAAGTACGATTTACTTTTGCCCAGGCTTGGCTATGCGAAACACCACAGCAGAGATTCAGGTTTTGGCTTTCGACATCTTCGGCACCGTGGTGGATTGGCACGGCAGCATTGCGCGTGAAATACAGACCGCTCATCCAGCCGTAGACGCAGATGCCTTTGCCTTGGCCTGGCGCGCCGGCTACCAACCGGCCATGCGCCGCGTCATGGCCGGTGAACTGCCCTGGACTTTGATCGACGATTTGCACCGCATGATTTTGGATGAGGTGCTAGTGCAATTTGGCCTAACGCACTGGGGCGAATCGGCGCGTGCCGACCTCAACCGCGTTTGGCATCGCCTAGACCCCTGGCCTGATGTGGTGCAAGGCCTGGAGCGCTTGAAAGCCCGCCATATCCTCTGCACCCTGTCCAACGGCAACCTCAATTTGCTCACCCGCTTGTCCAAGCGCGCGGGCTTGCCCTGGGATTGCATTTTGAGCGCTGAAGTGTTTCGTGCCTACAAGCCCGACCCGCGCACTTACCTCGGCGTGGCACAAACTTTTGATGTGCCCCCGGACCAGGTGATGTTGGTGGCGACCCACCACGACGATTTGCAAGCCGCCCGCGCCTGTGGCTTGCAATCCGCCTATATCGAAAGGCCACTGGAATTTGGTGCGCGTAATCCCAAAGATGTAAGTCCGCGCGCGGCTAACCATCTGCATGCGCGTGATCTGCTGAATCTGGCGGATCAGCTAGCTTGTTAACCTAGGCTTAACGCGCCAGCTTGTACACCGAAGTCCCCGCAAACCAATTGGGCATCCAGCGCACGACTTCACCATCTTGCAGGCCGAAGCTATCAATCACGCGCAAGCCGTTTTTGCGGGCCAGCGCACCCAGGTCGGCATGCGTGCCGACGCGGATATTGGGCGTGTCGTACCACTGGTAGGGCAGGCGCTTGGTCACCGGCATGCGGCCTTGCAGCACACTGAAGCGGTTGGGCCAATGTCCAAAATTGGGGAAGGCCACAATGCCGATGCGCCCCACGCGCGCGGTTTCGCGGAGCATCACCTCGGCATTACGCAAGTGCTGCAAGGTGTCGATTTGCAGTACCACGTCAAACGAGGCGTCGTCAAACATCGCTAGGCCTTCGTCCAAATTGAGCTGTATCACGTTGACGCCGCGCTGCACACAGGCCAGCACATTGGCGTCGTCGATTTCAACGCCATAGCCACTGCAGCCGCGTGTGGCTTGCAAATGCGCCAACATGGCGCCGTCGCCACAGCCCAAGTCGAGCACGCGCGCGCCTTCGGGCACCAATTGCGCCAGCGCGTTTTGGATAGAGAGGTCGCTCATACGCGCACCTCGCGTGCCAGCGAATCAAAGTAAGAGCGCACTACGCTGTGGTAACGCACATCATCGAGCAAAAAAGCATCATGCCCATGCGGCGCATCGATCTCGGCGTAGCTGACATCACGCTGGTTGTCTAACAAGGCCTTCACGATTTCGCGGCTACGCGAAGGCGCAAAGCGCCAGTCGGTCACAAAGCTCACGAGCAAAAATTTGCTGCGCGCTGCCGCCAGCGCTTGGGTCAAGCTGCCACCAAATGTGCGCGCCGGGTCAAAGTAGTCCAGCGCGCGCGTGATGAGCAAATAGGTATTGGCGTCGAAGTAATCAGCAAACTTATCGCCCTGGTAGCGCAAATAGCTTTCGATCTGAAACTCCACGTCTTGCGTGCTGTAGCGGTAGTCGGTGCTGGCCGCCGCGTCTTGCACCGCATGGCGCAACTGGCGGCCAAACTTGGCGTTCATCACATCGTCGCTTAGGTAAGTGATGTGCCCGATCATGCGCGCGATGCGCAGCCCGCGCTTGGGTACCACGCCATGGCGGTAAAAGTGGCCACCATGAAAATCCGGGTCGGTGGTGATGGCGCGACGCGCCACTTCGTTGAACGCAATGTTTTCCGCCGTCAGATTAGGGGCGCTGGCGACGACCACCGCGCGACGCACACGGTCTGGGTATTGCAGCGTCCATGCCAGCGCTTGCATGCCGCCCAAACTGCCACCCATCACGGCGGCCAAAGTCCTAATGCCCAGTTGGTCGAGCAAGCGCGCTTGCGCGTCCACCCAGTCTTCCACGGTCACCACTGGAAAGTCCGCGCCATAGACCTGGCCGTCTGCGCTATCAGGGTTGATGTGCATCGGGCCGGTAGAGCCAAAGCAAGAGCCCAGGTTGTTCACGCCGATGACAAAAAAGCGATTCGTATCCACCGGTTTGCCCGGCCCGATCATGCTGTCCCACCAACCTTCGGATTTGGGCTGATCCGCATACACGCCGGCCACATGGTGCGAAGCGTTGAGCGCGTGGCAAATCAGCACAGCATTGTTCTTGTCGGCGTTGAGCGTGCCGTAGGTTTCAAACGCCAGGTCGTAGGCGCGGATGGATGCGCCGCTTCGCAATGGCAGCGGCGCCTCAAAATGCAGGGACTGGGGTGTGGCAATCAACATAAAAAACGAAACCCGGCATCGCTAATCGCGGGGCCGGGTCAAGCAAAGATCGCGGGGGTCCGTGTTTAGCTGAATTTATTAAGCGCCCGCAAGCTGGAGCAAATTGGCGCTGTGGGCAAAGTATAGCAACGCCCGTCTAGGCGCCCCGCCTTAGATTGGCAGCAGCGCCAGCACGCCCAACACCGCAAACACCAGCGCCGAGACGATATGCACCACGCGCATAGGCACCAAGCGCGTCATGCGCTCGCCCAGGTAAACCACCGGCACATTGGCCAACATCATGCCCAGTGTGGTGCCCGCTACTACCCAGTAATAGGCATCAAAACGCGCCGCCAGCATGACGGTGGCAATCTGGGTTTTATCGCCCATCTCCGCCAGAAAAAAGGCGACGACCGTAGTGCCGAAAACGCCCCAGCGCGGCTCTTCGCCTTGCGCTTCGTCGTCCATGGTGTCAGGTATCAACATCCACACTGCCATGGCGATAAATGATGCGCCCAGCACCCAGCGCAAGATCTCTGGCCCGATCACCTGCGTCAACCAAGCCCCGAGCGCACCGGCCAAGCCGTGGTTAACGATGGTGGCCACGAAAATACCCAGCACGATAGGAATAGGCTTGCGAAAACGCAGCGCCAGAATCAGCGCGAGGAGTTGTGTTTTGTCGCCCATTTCGGCCAGGGCGACGATGCCGGTGGAGACCAGGAATGCTTCCATTGCGTAGTTCTTTTAAAACGCCTGATGGCGTCGGGGCTTATTACGCACAGGGGTAGGCGTTTTGCAAGGCGTTGCGCATCACCAAAGCAACCGGCATATCGGCTTCGTACATATCGCGGTTGCGCTTTCGCTCGGCCTCGAACAAGCTGTGCGCCATGGCCGGTTCCATGCGTTTGCCTTCGGGGCATATATTTGCCGGGGCGCCGCTGGTCGAGCGCGCCTTTTCGGCGTCCATCAGGCCTTCCATCACGCCCACCAGGTAATAGCGCACATAGCTGGCGCCTTGTTTATCTTGTTTTTCCAGGGCGCTGAGCTGGCGCAAACTCATGGCTTGGGCTTGGGCATTTGCCAGTAGCAGGGCGAGCGCCAACATCAGCGTGGTGCCGCTGCTCCCGGCAAGCAGTTTGGTGTGTTGCAAAGGGCGGCGGACTCGGCAAAGGGGCATCCTCCGATTGTCCCTTGTAATGCGTCGCCAAATCCTGCAGTGCTTTTTGCCAGACCGAGCAATGCATTAGGCGCAGCTAGCGCTGAAGCCAGGTCAGTCGTACGCATAGCAATGGCGCCGCCTTGGTGCTGGCCTAGATTGCAAGTCGCACCAAATTTTGGCGTAAATTTTGCTTACTTTTAGTGCGCTGATGGTGTAAATATTCAATTTGCACCAAAACAAAGCATATTTCCCGAGGAGCGAATGATGGATGCACTGCAACAGGGCGCCAATACCTTGTTTATTTTGTTGGGCGCTGTGATGGTGCTTGCCATGCATGCGGGTTTTGCCTTTCTGGAATTGGGCACGGTGCGGCGCAAAAACCAGGTCAACGCCTTGGTAAAAATCCTGGCGGACTTTTCGGTGTCCACCGTGGTGTATTTCGCCGTCGGCTACAGCGTGGCCTATGGCACCCATTTCTTCGTTGGCGCTGAGCAATTAGCGGCCAACAATGGCTACGGCCTGGTGAAATTCTTTTTTCTGCTGACGTTTGCAGCAGCGATTCCGGCCATTATTTCGGGCGGTATTGCCGAGCGGGCCAAATTCTGGCCCCAACTGATCGCCACAGCGGTGTTGGTGGGGCTGATTTATCCCCTGTTTGAAGGCGTGGCCTGGAACCAGCGGTTCGGCGTGCAAGCTTTGTTGCTGGCGCATACCGGCGCGGAGTTTCACGACTTCGCCGGTAGCGTGGTGGTGCATGCCGTTGGCGGCTGGGTCGCCCTAGGCGCGGTGCTGCTGCTGGGCGCGCGCAGTAACCGCTACCGCAAAGACGGCGCCATTTCTGCCCATCCGCCCTCCAGCATTCCGTTTTTGGCGCTGGGCGCCTGGGTCCTCACAGTAGGTTGGTTTGGTTTTAATGTGATGAGTGCGCAAACCCTGGACAAAGTGTCCGGCCTGGTAGCAGTCAATTCATTGATGGCGATGGTGGGCGGCACCTTGGTAGCTTTGGTTATGGGCAAGAACGACCCGGGCGTTGTGCACAACGGGCCCTTGGCCGGTTTGGTGGCGGTGTGCGCCGGTTCTGATTTGATGCACCCGCTGGGCGCCTTGGTCGTGGGCGGTGTGGCCGGTGCGATTTTTGTTGTGATGTTTACCCTGACGCAAAACAAATGGAAGATAGATGACGTGCTGGGCGTTTGGCCTTTGCATGGTTTGTGCGGCACCTGGGGCGGCATCGCTGCCGGTATTTTTGGTTTACCGGCTTTTGGTGGTTTGGGCGGGGTAAGTTTCAGTGCGCAATGCGCTGGCACCCTCCTAGGCGTGGTGTGGGCGCTTTTTAGTGGCCTTGTGGTCTATGGTTTGCTGAAAATGACCGTGGGTTTGCGCATGAGCCAGGAGGAAGAATTTGACGGTGCCGACCTTTCTACACACAAAATAAGCGCCACCCCGGAGCGCGAGGCCAATTGGTAAAGCAAAGGGTTTTCCCTAGATATTGCAGTTAATCGGGCACAAATACTGAAAATTAGTATCTTTTTTTAGTGGTTTATAAAAAAAACGCTTGCAAACTGCGCAAATAGCGCATAATGAAATCGCTTTGCCTTTTATTGGCAAGGCAGGTTTGCGGTGTTTGGTCAGTTTCGCGTCTGCTCTAAGTCTTTAATGGTTTGTTGATTGCGGTTTTGGGCTCCATCGCGTTTTGAGTTATTTTGAGGAGTCCCAGCATGGGCAACAAACTTTACGTTGGCAATCTGCCATATTCTTTCCGTGACGAAGACCTGCAACAGGCATTTTCCGCACACGGTTCTGTCACCAGCGCCAAGGTCATGATGGAGCGTGACACCGGACGTTCTAAAGGCTTCGGCTTTGTGGAAATGGGCAGCGATGCCGAAGCGCAAGCAGCTATCAGCGGAATGAACGGCCAACAATTCGGTGGTCGAGGTCTGGTGGTTAACGAAGCGCGTCCCATGGAGCCGCGCCCTCCCCGCACAGGTGGCGGCGGTTTTGGTGGCGGAGCAGGCGGCGGCGGCGGTTACGGCGGCGGTGCCGGTCGTAGCGGCGGTGGCGGCGGCGGCGGTTACGGCGGTGGTGCCGGTCGTAGCGGCGGTGGCGGTGGCGGCGGTTACGGCGGTGGTCGTAGCGGCGGCGGCGGTTACTAATCGCATCCGTTTTGTGGCTTCAAGCCACAAGCAATTAGGGCCCCTAGGGGCCCTTTTTTATGTCTGCAAATTAGCTGAGCGCTTGCAATTGCGCTGCGGCTTGAAGCAAAAACCCATGTATTCAAACACCGCGATGTTTACGCGGTTGCCGTGCCAGGATCCGGTCCCATAGGGTGTTGGGAATGAGCCGCATCAGCTTTGACACCAAGCCCATCTGCCAGGGAATCACGCGGTAACTGTCACCTGCTGTTATGGCTTTGTACGCCAGATCGGCAAACCTGGAAGCTGACATTAAAAACGGCATCGGATAGCGGTTTTTCCGCGTTAGCGGCGTGTCCACATACCCGGGCGCGATGGTTATCACTTGCACACCCGTGCCGCGCAATTCGCCACGCAGAGCTTCGCAGTAACTAATTACCGCGGCTTTGCTGGCGCAATAGGCCGCATGCCCCGGCAGGCCGCGAATGCCCGCTACGCTGGCAATGCCTACCAAACGCCCGCTACCGCGCGCGCGCATGGCCTGCATAAAGGGCTGAAAACTGGCCGCCAGGCCGATGTTATTGGTCGCGAAAACTTGGGCCATCGCATCTATGTCTTCGCGCAGCGCGCTATCAATGCCGATGCTGATACCCGCATTGGCGATGACTACATCGGGCAGCCCTTGGCGCGCGATGCAGGCCTGTGCGGCAGCTACGATGCTGTCGGTATCGGCTACGTCCGCTCCATAAACGGCGTAACTATCCGGCGTCAAACCAAGCTCTACCGCCCAGGCCTCTATGGCCTCGCTGCGCCGTGCCACCAAGGCCAGGCGGAAACCGGCCTGTTGGTAGCGCAGCGCCAAAGCCTGTCCGATGCCGCTGGATGCGCCGGTAATGAACACCAAGCCTTGGCCGGGCATGTTCATGGCTTGCTGTCTTCGTTGACCAAGATCGCTTGCACACGCCCGTCCATTTGCAGCGTGCGGGTGCTGCCATCGTATTGCAGGCTGTCCGCGCGGATGCGATGTTTGCCATGAACCAATTGCACCGGGCGGTCCGACTCGACTTTCTCAGGTTCGGTCCACATATGTAAAAAATCCCCGCGAATCTCCAGGCGCGGATAGTCGCCCGCAGGATGCGCTTCGCGCACCATGCGTGCCCGGCCGCTTAATTGAAGTTCATTGTTGTCCGGGCTACTCAAACCCTGTTCTGCCGAGGCCCATTTGATTTGCCCTTGCGCATCGGTCAAGCGGAAGGTGAATTTTTGAATCTCTATCCAAGGCGCATTGGGTAAACGCTGCGCCGATGCGCCTTGCAATAAAGCGCTCAGCTGCCCCTGAGCGTCAAATTTTTGGACGATGAAACCTTCTATCAAATAGTCTGGTGTGTCGTCCGGCGGCCTGGGCAATTCACCGGTGTCTAAGCCGGGCGCGCTGCGTACCATCCAATAGCTGCCCAGCGCCAGCATGGCCACCATCAGCAGTGGCAGCGCCAGCACAAAGCGGTCAATAACAATTGCAAGCAGCCGGATCACAGTGCGTATTTCGCAGCGATGGATGGATAGTGACCGGTGGCGCCAAGCAGCAGGTCACACACCTCACGCACTGCGCCCTGGCCGCCCTGGCTCTGGCTGAGAAAGTCAGCGCGTACCAGCAGCTCGTGATGGGCATTGGCCGGTGCGCAGCGCAGCGCGGCCTCTTGCATCATGGGCCAGTCCGGCCAGTCGTCACCCATGGCCGCAGCCTGGCTCCAATCGAGTTGCAGCTCAGCGAGGATGGCTTGCGCTGCCGGTAGTTTGTCGTCTATACCGTAGCGTGCATGGCTTATCCCCAGCGCAGCTAAGCGCGCGCGCAGCGGTTCGGAGTCGCGGCCGGTAATCACCGCGGTAGTTATCCCTGCGCTGTGCAGCATCTTCAGGCCATGGCCGTCCAGCGTATTAAAGCGCTTGAGCGTCTCCCCTTGTGCTGAATAAAACAGGCCGCCGTCGGTGAGGACGCCGTCCACATCGAGCAGCAAGACCTTGATATTGCGGCCGCGCGCCAATAAGGCTTCGGAGAATCGAGAATCGCCGGACATTAAATCACCTTAGCCCGCATCAAGTCGTTAGAAGTAAGCGCGCCGATTAAGTGACCCAGCCGGTCCACCACCAAAACGCTATTGATACGTCTGCTCTCCATGAGCTCCACGGCGTCAACCGCCAAGGCGTCTTGCAAAATGGTTACCGGCTTGGTGCGCATGACATCGGCAGCCGTTTTTTCCCGCAGGTCAAGGCCTTGCTCCACCAAGCGGCGCAAATCACCATCGGTGAATATGCCCAATACCTGCTGGTCTTCGTTGACCACTGCAGTAGCGCCGAATCCTTTGGCGCTCATTTCGCGCATTAAGGCACTGAAGCTAGCCTTTGGCCCTACCTGCGGTAAGGCATCGCCAGTGCGCATCACATCGCTCACGTGGGTGAGCAAGCGCCGTCCTAGCGCGCCTCCCGGGTGTGAGCGGGCGAAGTCTTCGGCTTGAAAACCGCGCGCCTCCAACAGCGCCAGCGCCAGCGCATCGCCCATCGCCAGTTGCGCCGTGGTGCTGGCGGTCGGTGCCAGGTTGAGTGGACAGGCCTCTTTGGCGACTGCCGTGTTCAACCAGAGCGTGGCGTACAGTGCCATGCTCGATTGCCCGTTGCTGGTCATAGCGATCAGCGGCGTGCCCAGGCGCTTGAGTACCGGAACAATGGCATTGATCTCGTCGGATTCGCCGCTGTTAGAAATCATCAGCACCAAATCCTGGGGCGTTACCATGCCTAAGTCGCCATGGCTGGCTTCGGCTGGGTGTACAAACAAGGCGGGGGTACCGGTAGAGGACAAGGTCGCTGCAATCTTGCGGCCTATATGCCCGCTCTTACCCATACCCATCACTACCACGCGCCCGCTGATGGACAGCGACAGGGCGACAGCCTGCGCAAAGCTGTCGCCCACTTGGGCTTTGAGCCCCAGGATGGCCGCCGCTTCAATGTCGAAAGTGGTATGCGCCATGGCAATCGCGCGCGCAGTGTCCGAGCTTGGTGCTGTCGCTATGGGTGGCGTGACGGGAGCTTGCATCTGGGCATTTTAGGCAGGCCTACTTGTGTCGCCCAAAAATGCCGTGCATGCAGCCACTAGGCGCATAACGATGATCAACGAGCGGGCTGCGTCAAATGCGCGCCGGCGCAAGCTAATGGCAGGCCGCACAGGCTTGCGCAGCGGTGACAATAGGGCCCATATGACAGCGGCGCCCATGGATTGCGGCCCGCTCTCACCAGCCCTTGTTTGATGGCCGACTTTATGCAACACACCCACGTTACCGAATACCTGCGCAACCATATCCGCACTGTGCCTGACTGGCCCGCGCCCGGCGTTCAATTTCGCGACATCACGCCCCTGCTGCAAGACGCCAAAGTTTTTCGCGTCCTGATTGATGCCTTTGTGCACCGCTACATGGATAACGCCCACCGGCCCGATGTGGTGGCGGGTTTGGACGCGCGTGGTTTTATCCTTGGCGCCGTCGTCGCTTACGAGCTGAATGTGGGTTTTGTGCCGATCCGCAAAAAAGGCAAGCTGCCCTTTACCACGGTGGAGGAAACTTATGAACTCGAATACGGCAGCGCCACCGTAGAGTTGCACACCGATGCGGTACACCCTGGCGACCGGGTGCTGTTGATAGATGACTTAATCGCCACCGGCGGCACCATGATGGCGGGCAAAAAACTACTGGAAAAACTCGGCGCTATCGTGATGGAAGGCGCCGCCATCGTGGACCTGCCCGAGCTCGGCGGTTCCGACAAATTACGCGCCACCGGCATGCCACTATTTACCCTGCTGGACTTCGCTGGGCATTGAGCCTTAGGTACGCGCTTGAAGCTAGGCGGATGCCCGGCGTTCGGGTGCAGGCGTGTGCCAGTGAAGCCAATTATTCGGACGCAGCGGTCCGCTGACCCGGTAGCGCACAGCGCCGCATAGACAGCTGCCATGGGTGCTTGCTTTCACTGTTTTCATCGCTTATTTCCCAATACAAAAGCTGGAAAAAATCAGGCCTAGTAAATCGTCAGAGCTAAAAGCGCCGGTGATTTCGTTGAGGGCGTTTTGGGCCAGTCGCAACTCCTCGGCCAATAAATCCAGCGCCTGCGCCTGGGCGCCCAAATGGGCGTGGGCTAGGTACAGGTGCGCGCTGACCTGGCTGAGCGCCTGCACATGGCGCTGGCGCGCCATGGAAATGCCTTCAGCACCTGCTTGCCAGCCTGCCAACTCCAACAAATGCTGGCGCAGCAAGTCCAGGCCTTGCCCGGTTTTAGCGGACAGGTACAAGCCCGGCACTTGCGCATCGGGCGCCTGCGCATCGCATTTGTTCCACACGTCGATGACCGGAACGGTGGCGGCCAGTTTGTGCCCCAAAGTATGAGCAATGCGTGCGTCATCGGCTTGGTATTGAGCTTGGTTTGCACGCGTTAGATCATGCAAAAACACTACTGCGTCGGCGTGTAGCACCGCGTCCCAGGCGCGCGCAATGCCGATGGCCTCCACCTCGTCAGCGCCCTCGCGCAGCCCGGCGGTGTCGATTACATGGACCGGCACGCCCTCGATTTGTATCGTCTCTTGCACCTTGTCGCGGGTAGTACCGGCAATCGGTGTGACGATGGCCAGCTCGGCACCGGCTAGGGCATTGAGCAGCGAGGATTTGCCGGCATTGGGTTGGCCGGCAATCACTACGCGTATGCCGTCGCGTAGCAAAGCGCCCTGGCGGGCGGCGCCCAGTACTTTGGACAGCGCTGCATGCAGGCCGTCCAGCTGCCCTTGGGCGTCGGACTTACGTAGGAAATCAATTTCTTCTTCTGGAAAATCTAGCGTCGCCTCCACTAACAGGCGCAGGCGTACCAGGCCGTCGCGCAACTGGTCCACCTCCCGCGAAAAATCCCCAGCTAGCGAGCGCACTGCGCTGCGGGCTGCCGCTTCGGTACTGGCATCTATCAGGTCGGCAATGGCTTCGGCCTGCACCAAGTCGATCTTGTCGTTGAGAAATGCGCGCTCGCTAAATTCACCGGCTTGCGCCAGGCGCAGACCCGGCAGACGGGCTTGGCCATGTTCGTCGCTACTGCTTGCAAGCTCCAGGCAGCGCGCAAGCAGCAGTTGCAGCACCACCGGGCCGCCATGGGCTTGCAGCTCCAGCACATCTTCCCCGGTAAAAGAATGCGGTGCCGGGAAATAAAGGGCCAACCCGTGGTCTATGGGCGCGCCCTGGACGTCCGTGAAGGGCAGGTAGTGCGCGTGGCGCGCATCCAGGCTGTACCCGAACCAGGCTTTGATGAGCGGACGCAAGTCCTTGCCGCTGATGCGTACGATGCCTACCGAGGCGCGGCCGGGGGCCGTGGCGATAGCCAGAATTGGGTCGTGGTGGCGGGCGAGCATGGATTGGGGCTTTTTGCGGACGCGCCATTATCTGCGCGCCTCGCGCGGTGGCACAAGCGTCGCGCCTTCAAACGAACAAGGCCGCTTGCGCGGCCTTGTGGCATCTGGCGGTAGCGGTCCGCTTATCTGAACTTGGGCAAATTAAATTCCGGCGGCACGCCCATGCGGGTGTTAATAATCCACTGCTGCGCAATCGACAGAATGTTGTTGGTAATCCAGTACAGCACCAGACCCGAGGGGAAAAAGAAGAACATCACGCTAAAGACCAGCGGCATCATCCACATCAATTTGGCTTGCATGGGGTCCGGTGGCGCCGGGTTGAGGGCGGTTTGAATCAGCGAGGTCAAGGTCATCACAATGGGTAATACGCCAATCGGAACACCAAACCAAATCCCCAGAGAGGTGTCCGGCGCCGACAAATCGGTAATCCACAAAACCCAGGGCGCGCTGCGCATTTCCACCGTAGACAGCAGCACCCAGTACAGCGCGATGAACACTGGAATTTGCACCATGATGGGGAAGCAGCCGCCCATGGGGTTGACTTTTTCTTCGCGGTAAATACGCATCATCTCCTGCTGCATTTGCTGCGGGTTGTCTTTGAGGCGCTCCCGCATCTCTATGATTTTTGGGTTGATCGCCTTCATCTTGGCCATGCTGGAATAGGCCTTGGCATTGAGCCAATAGAACGCGATTTTGAGTAGCAATACCAAGGCAACAATGGCCCAGCCCCAGTTTTGCAGCACACCGTGCAAACGGTCGAGCAACCAGTACAAGGGCTTGGACAGGATGGTAAGCCAGCCGTAATCTTTGAGCAGCTCCAGACCGGGCGTCAGCGCCTCGAGCATTTTTTCTTCCTGCGGGCCGACAAACAGCGTGGCCTCGACGCTACGGCTGGTGCCCGGCGCAATCGCCTCGACAGGCGCCACCATGGCTGCGCGGTAGCAGCAGTCTGCCAGCGTGCCAGGCATGTCCACGCCGTCGAGCGAAATGGTGCGGCTCACGCCCTCGGGCAATATCCAGGCGCTGGCAAAGTAATGCTGCACCATGGCGATATAGCCATTGCTGGCCTGCTTTTCATACTCTGCATTTTTCTTTTTGATGTCGGCAAACTCCACTTTTTGGTATTTCTTGGCCTCGGTATAGACCGCAGGGCCGGTGAAGGTAGAGTAGAAAGACGACTCGCCCGCCGGCTTGTTGCCATCACGCAGCAGTTGCAAATACAGCTGCGGCGCGATGGGGGCGTCCGAATGGTTGCTCAGCGCGTGGCTAACTTGGACTGCGTAAGAGCCCCGGTGTAGCGTATAGGTTTTGACCAGGCTGATACCGCCCACATCGGGTGAGCTGAAAGTGAGCTGCAGACTGTCCTGCCCGTCTTTGAGCTGCGTCGCACCGGAAAAAGCCATGGGCGTTTTGTGCGTCGGGAAGTTGCCCGGCACCGCGCCCGCTACTACGCCGGACTGGGCCAAGTAGATGCGCTCTTTGCTTTCGTCGAGCAGCTTGAAAGCCTTGTTCTTGTCACCGGATTCGCCGTATTTCAGGAATTCTGAGCCCACCAGGGTGCCGCCCAAGGTGTCAAACTCTAGCGACAACACATCGGTGATGACGCGGATGCGTTCGCCGCGCGCAAGCGGGCCAGACTCCACCTTCGCTGGCGCATTGGCAGTCGCCGGTGCTGCAGCTACCGGCACAGAACTGGGTACGCTGGCATCCGAGGCGGCTGCTTTGGCTACGTCAGGCGCGGCCATGCTCACTGCGCTGGGTGGACCGGGGAAAAACGTCGGCGCGTTGCCATTGTGAATCTGCCATTTGTCCCACAGTAGCACCATGGAAAAGCCAAAAATCACCCACAAAATAGTGCGGCGTATATCGTTCATGAGGGTTTCTTTTCAGAAGAGGGGGAAATCAGGCGGCTAAAGAGCCGGGGTTTATCTTTGGGAACCGGGTCTAGCCCGCCGGCGCACCAGGGGTGGCAGCGCGCAAGACGGGCGATTGTCAGGTAGGTGCCGATGCCGGCGCCATGGCTTTCTAAAGCCCCTAGCGCGTAGCGGGAGCAGGTCGGCTCAAACCGGCAGGCGCTACCCAACCAGGGGCTGAGTAGCAAACGATAGCCTTTGACCAGGCCGATCAGCAGGTATTGCATCATGGGCTGGCTGGCAGAGCTGCGTGGCCCGCCTGCCCGAACAAGCCTATGAGCTCTTGGCGCAGCGCGGCGCGCAAAGGAACCGAAGTAGCACTGGGGAACTGCTTGGTGTCAAACGCGCTGCGCAGCCGCACCACATGGGCGCCGGGGGCAAGTTGCGTTTCAAAAAGCAGGCTCACGTGGTAAATCTGGCGCTTGATGGTGTTGCGGGTGACGGCGCGTTTGGCCCAG